>NZ_CP066771.1:3105450-3415996 GCF_016466415.2 Ralstonia pickettii
TTCGACGTCTCGCACATGTGCGTGGTCGACCTCACCGGTGCGCGTGTGCGCGACTTCCTGCGAGGGCTGCTCGCCAACAACGTCGACAAGCTGCAGACCCCCGGCAAGGCGCTCTACAGTTGCATGCTGAACCCCAAGGGCGGCGTGATCGACGACCTGATCGTCTACTTCTTCCGCGAAGACTGGTTCCGCCTGGTGGTCAACGCCGGCACCGCCCCGACGGACCTGGAGTGGATCGTCGCGCAGAACGCCGCCGCCGGCACCGACGTGACCATCACGCCGCGCCGCTCCGACAACAACGCGGGCGCCGAGCCGCTGGGCATCCTGGCGGTGCAAGGCCCGAACGCGCGTGCCAAGACCTACGCCGCGCTGCCCGGCTCGCAGGCCGTGGGCGACGCGCTCAAGCCGTTCAACGCGGGCTTTGTCACCGTGGAAAACGTGGGCGAGATCATGGTGGCCCGCACCGGCTACACCGGTGAAGACGGTTTCGAACTGGTCGTGCCGGCCGCGCAGATTGCGGGCGTCTGGGAGCGCCTGCTGCAGGCCGGCGTGCGCCCGGCAGGCCTGGGCGCGCGCGACACGCTGCGCCTGGAAGCCGGCATGAACCTCTACGGCCAGGATATGGACGAGCACGTCTCGCCGCTCGACGCCGGCCTCGCCTGGACGGTCGACCTGCAAAGCGAACGCGACTTCACCGGCAAGGCCGCGCTGCAAGCCGGTGGACAACGCGAACAGTTCGTCGGCCTGATCCTGCGCGACAAGGGCGGCGTGCTGCGCGCCCACCAGAAAGTCATCACCGCCGCCGGTGACGGCGAGATCACCAGCGGCACGTTCAGCCCGAGCCTGTCGCTCTCCATCGCACTGGCGCGCCTGCCCAAGGACGTGGCCATCGGCACCGACGTACAGGTCGAAATTCGCGACCGCAAGTTGACCGCGACTGTGGTTAAACTGCCGTTCGTGCGCAATGGCAAGGCGCTGGTCAGCTGAACACCGAATTTGCATCCCCCAATACCCATTTTCCGGAGAACCCTTTCATGAGCAACGTCCCCGCCGATCTGAAGTACACCGAACACGACGAGTGGATCCGCGTTGAAGCCGACGGCACGCTGACCATCGGCATTACCGACTTCGCGCAGGAACAGCTCGGCGACATCGTCTTTCTGGAGCTGCCGGAAGCCGGCCGCGCCGTCGCCAAGGACGAAGCGATTGCGGTGGTGGAGTCGGTCAAGGCCGCTTCCGACATCTTCGCCCCGGTGGCCGGCGAGATCGTCGCCAACAACGCTGACGCCGCCGGCGCGCCGGAATCCGTGAACGCCGGCGCCTACGAGGCCTGGCTGTTCAAGATCAAGCCGACCAACGCCGACGACGTGAACGCCCTGATGTCGGCTGCTGATTACGAAGCCAAGATCGGCTAATCCGGTCCTCCGGCCGGTGCGCGCGCCCTGACCTGCGCTGCGCATCGGCCATTGCTTGCATCGCCTGAATTTCGAGCCCTTGCCATGAACGCTCCGCACCCCGCTTCCTCGGCGCTTGCCGCCGAACGCCCGACGTTGGCTGACCTGGAGGCGCGCGACGCCTTCGCGCACCGCCACATCGGCCCGTCTGCCGACGAGCAGACCGCCATGCTCGGCACGCTCGGCTATACCAGCCGCGCCGCGCTGATCGACGCCGTGATCCCGCCGGCCATCCGCCGCCAGGACGGCATGCCGCTGGGCGAATTCACGCAGCCGCTGACCGAAGAAGCGGCGCTCGCCAAGCTGCGCGGCATCGCCGGGCAGAACCGCGTGGTCAAGAGCCTGATCGGCCAGGGCTATTACGGCACGCATACGCCGGGCGTCATCCTGCGCAACATTCTCGAGAACCCCGCCTGGTACACGGCGTACACGCCATATCAGCCGGAAATCTCGCAGGGCCGCCTGGAGGCGATGCTGAATTTCCAGCAGATGGTGATCGACCTCACGGCGATGGACATCGCCAATGCGTCGATGCTGGACGAAGCGACCGCCGCTGCCGAAGCCATGACGCTGCTGCAGCGCATTGGCAAATCGAAGTCGACCGTGTTCTTCGTGGCCGACGACGTGCTGCCGCAAACGCTGGAAGTCGTGCGCACGCGCGCCGAGCCGATCGGCGTGCAAGTGGTGACCGGCCCGGCGGCCGACGCGGCCAAGCACGACGCGTTCGGCGTGCTGCTGCAATACCCGGGCGCCAACGGTGCGCTGCTGGGCGATCTGGCGACGTACCAGGCCCTGACCGATGCCGTGCACGCCGCCGGCGGTCTGGTCGTGGCCGCCGCCGATCTGCTGGCACTCACGCTGCTGGCCGCGCCGGGCGAATGGGGTGCCGACGTCGTGATCGGCAACACGCAGCGTTTTGGCGTGCCGTTCGGTTTCGGCGGCCCGCACGCCGGCTACATGGCCGTGCGCGACGCGTTCAAGCGCTCGATGCCCGGCCGACTGGTCGGCGTGACGATCGATGCGCAAGGCAATCCGGCCTACCGCCTCGCTCTGCAAACGCGCGAACAGCACATCCGCCGCGAGAAGGCCACCTCGAACATCTGTACCGCGCAGGTGCTGCTGGGCGTGATGGCGTCGATGTACGCCGTCTACCACGGCCCGCAAGGCCTGAAGCGCATCGCCCAGCGCGTGCATCGCCTGACCGCCACGCTGGCAGCCGGCCTGCGTGCGATCGGCTACACGCTGGAATCCGACGCGTTCTTCGACACGCTGACCGTCGCCACCGGCCCGCGCACCGCGAACCTGCACATCGCAGCACAGGCGCACGGCATCAACCTGCGCCAGATCGACGATGCGCGACTGGGCATCTCGCTGGACGAGACGGTCACACGCGCGGACGTCGTTGCGCTGTGGGAAGTCTTCGCGCATGCCGCCCACGCCGCCGCACCGGACTTCGACCAGACCGAAGCGGGCGTGGCCGATGCGTATCCGGCCTCGCTCATCCGCCAGAGCGCGTACCTGACGCACCCGGTGTTCAACGCACACCATTCCGAGCACGAAATGCTGCGCTACCTGCGCAGCCTGGCCGACAAGGACCTCGCGCTCGACCGCACGATGATCCCGCTGGGCTCGTGCACCATGAAGCTCAATGCCACCGCAGAAATGCTGCCGGTGACGTGGCCCGAGTTCTCGAACATCCACCCGTTCGCGCCGGCCGACCAGACCGTCGGCTACCGCGAGATGATCGACCAGCTCGAGCAGATGCTGTGCGCCGCCACCGGCTACGCGGCCGTGAGCCTGCAGCCGAACGCAGGTTCGCAAGGTGAGTACGCCGGTCTGCTGATCATTCACGCCTACCACGCCAGCCGCGGTGAAGCGCACCGCAACGTGTGCCTGATCCCATCGTCGGCGCACGGTACGAACCCCGCATCGGCGCAGATGGCCGGCATGCAGGTCGTTGTCGTGGCGTGCGATGAGTGCGGCAACGTCGATCTGGCCGACCTGGAGAAGAAGGCGGCCGAGCACAGCAAGAACCTCGCGGCGATCATGATCACCTACCCGTCCACGCACGGCGTGTTCGAGGAAGGCGTGAAGCGCGTCTGCGAGATCGTGCACAGCCACGGCGGTCAGGTCTACGTGGACGGCGCGAACATGAACGCCATGGTCGGCACGGCCGCGCCGGGCCACTTCGGCGGCGACGTCTCGCACCTGAACCTGCACAAGACGTTCTGCATTCCGCACGGCGGCGGCGGCCCGGGCGTTGGTCCGGTGGCCGTGGGCGCACACCTCGCGCCGTTCCTGCCCGGCCGCGCGGCGTCGGGTGAAGATGCCAGCCAGAACATCGGCAACGTGTCGGCGTCGGCGTTCGGCTCTGCGTCGATCCTGCCGATCTCGTGGATGTACATCGCGATGATGGGCGCCGCGGGCCTGACCGCCGCCACCGAGACGGCTATCCTGACGGCCAACTACGTGGCCAAGCGTCTTGCGCCGTACTACCCGGTGCTCTACACGGGCGCGCACGGCCTGGTGGCGCACGAGTGCATTCTCGACATCCGCCCGCTGCAGAAGGAATCGGGCATCAGCAACGAAGACATCGCCAAGCGCCTGATGGACTTCGGCTTCCACGCGCCGACGATGAGCTTCCCGGTGCCGGGCACGCTGATGATCGAGCCCACCGAAAGCGAGCCGAAGGTGGAACTCGACCGCTTCATCGACGCGATGATCGCCATCCGCGGCGAAGTCGACAAGGTGATCTCGGGCGAATTCGACCGCGAAGACAATCCGCTCAAGCACGCACCGCACACCGCAGCCGTGGTGATGGCCGATGACTGGTCGCACAAGTACACGCGTGAGCAGGCCGCCTACCCGGTGGCATCGCTGCGCGCGCGCAAGTACTGGCCGCCGGTCGGCCGCGCCGACAACGTCTACGGCGACCGCAACCTGTTCTGCGCCTGCGTACCGATGAGCGAGTACGCGCAGGACTAAGCCGGCGACCCGGTGCGCGATTGCCATCGCGCTACGCCACAGGCGGCCGCCTCGCACCACGGGGCGGCCGTTTGCATCTGAACAACCCGTGCGCGGGCGGCCACAAGCCGACTCGCCCCTTTTGCAAAACGCCCCCGGAGCCTTACCCATGGCTGTTTCTGTTTTCGACCTCTTCAAGATCGGCATCGGTCCGTCCAGCTCGCACACCGTCGGGCCGATGCGCGCCGCGCTGATGTTCGCCTCGGGCCTCGAAGCCGATGGACTGATGCCGCAAGTCGCCAGTGTCCGCGTCGAGCTGTACGGTTCGCTCGGCGCCACTGGCAAGGGCCACGGCACCGATCGCGGCGTCATCCTCGGTCTGATGGGCGAGGCGCCGGACACGATCGACCCTGACACCATCGACGCCAAGCTCGCGGCGCTGCGGGCGTCACAGTCGCTGTCGCTGCTGGGCCGTCACGCGGTGCGCTTTACCGAGAAGGAGCACATCGCCTTCTATCGCCGCGAGGCGATGGCCGAGCATCCGAACGGCATGAAGTTCCACGCCTTCGATGCAGCAGGCGAGCGGCTGCGCGAAGCGCGCTATCTGTCGGTCGGCGGCGGCTTTGTCGTCACCGCTGGCGCACCGAACACGCAGGTGCTGGCCGCACATGACCAATTGCCGCATCCGTTCCGCAGCGGCAAAGAACTGCTGGCGATGTGCGAATCGACGGGCAAATCCATCGCCCGGTTGATGCTCGAAAACGAACTGACGTGGCGCAGCGAAGCCGAAGTGCGCGCCGGCCTGCTCAACATCTGGCACGTGATGCAGGCGTGTGTCGCGCGCGGCTGCCGCACGGAAGGCGAACTGCCGGGCCCGTTCCATGTGCGCCGCCGCGCGGCCGAGTTGTATTCGCGGCTCACGGTGCAGGCAGAACGCACACTGTCCGACCCGCTGTCGGTGATCGACTGGGTGAACCTGTATGCGATTGCCGTGAACGAAGAGAACGCCGCAGGCGGGCGCGTCGTCACGGCGCCGACCAACGGCGCAGCCGGGATCATCCCGGCCGTGATGCATTACTACGACCGCTTCGTGCCCGGCGCGAACGACAATGGCGTGGTGGATTTCCTGCTCACCGCTGGCGCGATCGGCATGCTTTACAAGATGAATGCGTCGATCTCGGGCGCGGAAGTCGGCTGCCAGGGCGAAGTCGGTGTGGCGTGTTCCATGGCGGCGGGCGCACTCGCTGCGGTGCTCGGCGGCACGCCAGCGCAGGTGGAAAACGCTGCTGAGATTGGCATGGAGCACAACCTGGGGCTGACATGCGACCCGGTCGGCGGGCTGGTGCAGATTCCGTGTATCGAGCGCAATGCGATGGCGTCTGTGAAGGCGGTGAATGCGGCGCGCATGGCGTTGCGGGGGGATGGCACGCATTATGTTTCGCTCGACTCCGTGATCAAGACGATGCGCGAGACGGGGGCGGATATGAAGACGAAGTACAAGGAGACGGCGCGCGGGGGGTTGGCGGTGAATATTGTGGAGTGCTGATATTTGGTTTGGGTTTTGGTTTTTGCGTTGGTGGTCCGCCCCCGTCCACTCCTATAATCCGCGCCACAAGAACCTTCTTTGGAGACCCGCAGGATGCAATCCCTCCATCCTCCCAAGCACCTTACGGCAGCGACCCTGCCTGAGCTAACGCTGCGCGGCATGATCCTCGGCGCGATCATCACCGTGATCTTTACCGCTTCAAACGTGTACCTCGGCCTGAAGGTCGGCCTGACGTTCTCTTCGGCGATTCCGGCAGCGGTCATTTCGATGGCCGTGCTGCGCATGCTCGGCGGCACGAACATCCTTGAGAACAACATGGTGCAGACGCAGGCGTCTGCGGCCGGGACGCTGTCTTCGATCATCTTCATTCTGCCCGGGCTGGTGATGATCGGGCACTGGCAAGGTTTCCCATTTTGGCAAACGTTTGGAGTCTGCATGGCGGGCGGCATGCTCGGCGTGGTGTTTACGATTCCGCTGCGCCACGCGATGGTGGTGCAAAGCGACCTGCCCTATCCCGAAGGCGTGGCGGCGGCAGAAATTCTGCGCGTGGGCAGTGGCGAGCCAGCGGACGGTGAAGCCGCTGCCGATGACGACGCTGTTCCCGCCGCCACCGGCATGCGCGATCTGGCAGCGGGTGGCATCGTCGCGGCCATCGTGGCGTTTGCCACCAGCGGCCTGCGCTTGCTCGGAGAAGGTGCGAGCTGGTGGTTCGCTGCGGGCGCCGCGGTGGTGCGCTTGCCCATGGGTTTTTCGACTGCGCTGCTGGGCGCGGGCTATCTGATCGGCCTGGTGGCGGGGCTGGCCATGCTGGTGGGCCTGGTGATCGCCTGGGGCATCGCCGTGCCGTATCTGACGTCCATCACGCCGATGCCGGCGGGCAAGGCGCTCTCGGCGTTTGGCACGGATGTGTGGCGCACGCAGGTGCGTTTTATCGGCGCTGGCGTGATTGCGGTGGCGGCCGTGTGGACGCTGGGCACACTGATCGGCCCGGTGGTGCACGGCGTGAAGCGCTCGTTTGGCAGCTTGCGCCCGAAGGCTGATGGCGCGCTGCGCACCGAGCAGGACATGGCGCCGCGCTGGATTCTGCTGGTCACGCTGGCGATGGTCGTGGTACTGGTGATCACCTTCGCTGCATTTCTGGCGCCGACCATGCTGTCGGCCGGCTCGCGCTGGACGCTGATCACCTTCGCGGTGATCTTTGCGGTGGTGTTCGGCTTTCTGGTGGCGGCGGCGTGCGGCTACATGGCCGGGCTGATCGGTTCGTCGTCGAGCCCGATTTCGGGCATCGGCATCATCGCCATCACCTTGGTGTCGCTGCTGCTGTTGGCCATCGGCGCGGACAACGGTATCGTGGGTTCGCCCGAAGCGAGCAAGCTGGGCATTGCGCTGGCGATCTTCACAACGTCGGCCGTGGTGGCCGTGGCGACCATCTCCAACGACAACCTGCAGGACCTGAAGACCGGCTGGCTGGTCGGGGCCACGCCGTGGCGCCAGCAGGTGGCACTGCTGATCGGCTGCGTGGCGGGCGCGGCAGTCATCTCGCCGGTGCTGGAGCTGCTGTATAACGCGTATGGCTTTCCGGGTGCGCTCCCACGTGCCGGCATGGATGCGGCGCAGGCGCTGTCGGCTCCGCAGGCGACGCTCATGACGGCCATCGCCACCGGCATCTTCACGCACCAGCTGCAGTGGAACATGGTGATTGCGGGCATCGTGATCGGCGTGCTGCTGATCGCGGTCGACTGGGCGCTCAAGCAACGCGGCGGCGTTGCGCGGCTGCCGGTCCTGGCAGTGGGCATCGGCATCTATCTGCCGCCGACGGTCAGCACGGTGCTGGTGGCCGGTGCGGTGCTGGCGTGGATCATCGAAAAGATTCTTGCCAAGCGCGCGCAGGCGGCCGGCGTGCCGTACGAGCGCTATGCCGAGGTGCCGAACCGCCACGGCGTGCTACTGGCGTCGGGCCTGATCGTGGGCGAAAGTCTGGTGGGTGTGCTGATGGCGGCAGTGATCGGCAGCACGGGCAAGGATGCGCCGCTGGCCATCGTGGGGGCGTCGTTTGAAGGCACGGCGCAATGGCTTGGGCTGATCGTCTTCGCCTTGGTATGCTGGGCCTTCGCGCGCCGCGTACTGGCGGTGCGTCCGACTCATTGACCCCATCACGCATCATGCTGCTCCGCGACGCAACGCAGGCTGACCTGCCGGCCATCCTCGCCATCTACAACGACGTGATCGCCAACTCCAATGCGATCTACACCGAAACACCGGTCACGCTGGAAGACCGCACCACGTGGCTGGCCTTGCGTGCCACGCAGGGGTATCCGGTGCTGGTCGCCGACGATGATGGGCAGGTGGCAGGCGTTGCATCGTTTGGGGATTTCCGGCCCTACCCGGGCTTTCGCACCACCGTCGAGCACTCGGTGCACATACACCGCGACTGGCGTGGCAAGGGGCTGGGCAGTCGGCTGGTCGAGGCGCTGTGCGAACGTGCCGCTGCCCTGGGCAAGCACCTGATGGTGGGCGCCATCGACGGTGCCAATGCGGGCTCGATTCGCCTGCATGAAAAGCTCGGCTTCAAGGAAGTGGGCCGCATGCCCGAGGCGGCCATCAAGCACGGTCAGTGGCTCGACCTCGTGTTCATGCAGCGCTGGCTGGAAGCGCCGGGAACGGTCCGAAGCGACTGATCGTTCTTCGATGATGCGTCAGGCGGGCTGCGTTGCCGCCTGCTGCGTCCAGCGCCCGCAACCGCGTCGCACGGTCTCGTGCAGGTTGCGGGTTTCACGTTGCGCCGCGCGGATCCATTCCGCATCGGCGTCGCACGCCTCCACCACCTCCCGCACCATGTCGAGCGCGCCTTCGGACGACAGCGCTTCGGCGTGTGCCGACAGTACCTTGCTCGTCTCCAGGATGTGGTCGGCCAGCGCACCGCGATTGCCCGTGGCCGGGTCGACGTATTCGCCAGCCAGCCCGAAGCGGCACGCCTGGAAGCGGTTGAAGGTGTAGACCAGGTAATCGTCTTCCACGGGCATGAACGGGCGATCGAGCAGCAGCCAGCGCCCCAGCGCCTGGATATAGGCGGCGATGGCGGCGGCGCGTTCGACGGTCAGCGGTGTGTCCATCACGCGGACTTCGATCGTGCCGAATTCGGGCTTGGGGCGGATGTCCCAATAGAAGTCCTTCATGCTTTCGATCACGCCGGTGGCGTGCATCTTGTCGAAGTATGCGATGAAGGCATCCCACGTCAGCACGAACGGCGCGCGGCCCGACATCGGAAAGGCGCTGACCGAGTTCATGCGCGCGGATGCAAACCCCGTATCCACGCCCTGCACGAATGGCGACGACGCTGCCAGCGCAATGAAGTGCGGCACGTAGCGCGACATGGCGTGCAGCAGATACAGCGCATCGTCCGGATTCGGGCAGCCAATATGCACGTGCTGCCCGAACACGGTGAACTGCTTGGCGAGGTAACCGTACAGATCCGAGATGTACTGATAGCGCGGCGATTGTGAAATCTGGCGCTGGCTCCACTGCTGGAACGGATGGGTGCCGCCGCCGCAGATGCCGATGTTCAGCGCAGTGGCGGCTTCAGCCATGCGGTCGCGCATCTCGCGCAACTGCCAGAGTGCCTCGTCATGGCTGTGGCAGATGCCGGTGGAGATCTCGATCATCGAATCGGTGATCTCGGGCTTGATGTCGCCGGGGTATTCCTTGCCCTTGAGCATGCGCAGCAGGTCGGGCGACGCCGAGGCAAGGTCGTAGTCGTGACGATTGACGAGCTGCAGTTCCAGCTCGACGCCAAACGTGAGTGCTTCGGATTTCGAGAATGGTTCGAGGGACATGGGGCTCAGTGCCTCCCTTCGTCTTGTCGCACCTCACCTGCCCAGCGCAGCGAACGCGCGGTCAGGATCGGCGCAGCAATCTGCTGGATCGCCAGCGTGCACAGGATGATGGCCGCCAGCGGACCACCGGTTTGCGGATACAAAGCCGCCGTATCGTGCATCAGCAACCATGACAGTCCGGACATGGGCCCAAGGGCCAGGCCCAGCGCGATGCTCTGCCGCATCGACAGGCCCGTGAACGAGCCCAGCGCCGTCGTGGCCGCCAGTTTGGCGATAAAGCGCGACAGCACCAACGCCACCGCCGCCACACCGCCGATCACCCAGTCCGACGCCTTGAGCGGCAAGCCGAGCGACACGATCATCACCACAATCAGGATGCTGCCCGCGCTGCCGAAGTGCGAGGGCCACACGCGCGGGTGATCGTCTTGGTGCTTGAACACCACGCCTGCCAACAGCAGCGTGAGCGGTACCGACAGCTTGAGCAGCTTGGCCATCGCCAGTGCAAACAGCACCAGGCCGACGAGCACCAGGAACGCATAGTGATCGTCACCCGCCATGCGGTGATACAGCGCATGGCCCACCTTGCCGACCACCCAGGCCAGAAGCACGGAACCTGCCAGCAGGTACAGCGGGTGGATGAGCGCCGCCGCCCAGTGGCCGTATTCACTGTGCAGCCAGCCGGCGGTCAGCGGCACCAGCACGCTTGCGTAGATGCTGTTGAGCGCGCCCAGCGAGAGCAGTCGCTCCGTCACCTGGCCTTCGGCGCGCAGTTCGTTCTTGAGTTGCAGGAGCACCGTCGGGGACGTGGCCACCGCGATGGCGCCTGCGGCCACCGCCACCGACGACGTCACGCCAAACAGCTGCAGCACCCAGGTGACCAGGCCCCAGGTCAGCAGACTTTCAAAGCCGCTTGTGAGCAACAGCCAACGATTGGCGCGCAGCCACTCGAACGACAAGCGGTGCCCCAGCTCGAACAGCGCCAACGCCAGCGCCATCTCGATCAGGATGTGGGTCTGCTCGAGCATGTCGGCGTCGATGAGCGGGCGGCCGAGCACGCCGGCCACCAAGCCCGCCACCGCGTAGCCGACGATGCGCGGCAGCTTGAGCGCCGCGCGCGCAAACTCGCCGCACAACGCCGCGCCAACCAGCGCCAGCCCGATCCAGAAAAGGCCGCCGGGAGCGGGCGGCCACGAAGGGAAGAGATCGTGAAGTCCTGTCATGGGCGACATGGTACCCGAAGCCCCCATCCGGGAAAGTCAGCCAAGCACTGACACGCGTTAGAGCCGCGTTACACGATATTTAATAATAGATCGGTGATTTTCGACACAAAAAGCGACAACTCTGTGTTTGGAACCTGAGACCGCCGGCAAAGAAAAACCGCCCCGGAGGGCGGTTTTCATACTGCAAATGGCTGAGAGCCGGTCGGATTACTTGCCGCCGACGCTCTCCAGCGGCGTCCACTTGCCGCCGGTGACCTTGTAGACGGTGATGCCGCCGTCCTTCAGGTCGCCCTTGTCGTCATAGGCGTAGTGCTTGGCGGTGACGCCTTGCGTGTTGGTGGCAGCCAGGATCGGCAGGTACTTGGCCGGGTCGGACGAACCGGCAGCCACCATCGCCTTCATCAGGGCCATCGCGCCGTCGTAGGCGTACGGCGAGTACGTCTGCACCGGCGTGCCGAAACGCTTCTCATAGCGGGCCTTGTAGCCAGCGCCGCCCGGCATCTGCTCCAGCGGCAGACCGGCCAGCGATGCCACCATGCCTTCCGCCGCTTGCGGGCCGGCCAGCTTGATGAAGTCGTCGGTCTTGGACATTTCGCCCGACATCAGCGTGGACTTCATGCCCAGCTCGCGCATCTGCTTGAGCAGCGGGGCCGATTGGCCTTCGGCGCCACCGTAGAACACGGCGTCCGGGTTCTTGCTCTTGATCTGCGTGAGGATGGCCTTGAAGTCGCTGGCCTTGTCGTTGGTGAATTCGCGACGCACGATGGTGGCGCCGGCAGCCTTGGCAGCCTTCTCGAACTCGTCGGCCAGACCTTGGCCGTAGGCCGTGCGGTCATCCACGATGGCGATGTTCTTGTAGCCCAGCTTCTTGACGGCGAACGTGCCGACCACCGAGCCCTGCTGGGTGTCGGAAGTCATCATGCGGAACGTCGTCTTGTAGCCCTGCTTGGTGTATTCCGGCGCGGTTGCCATGGCGATCTGCGCGATGCCGGCCTGGTTGTACACGCGCGACGCCGGGATGCTGGTACCCGAATTGAAGTGGCCGAGCATGCCCTTGATGCCGCTGTCCACCAGCTTCTGGGCGACTGCCGTACCGGTCTTCGGGTCAGCCTGGTCGTCTTCCGCCATGAGCTGGAACTTGACTTCCTTGCCGGCGATCTTCGGGTGCGTGGCATTGAACTCTTCAACGGCCAGGGTCGCGCCGTTCTTCATGTCCGTGCCGTATTGCGCTTGCGGACCCGACATCGGGGCAGCAAAGCCCAGCTTGATGACTTCCTGGGCCGATGCGGCCGTCATTGCACCACCCGCCAGCGCGCACAGTGCTGCCGCCAGACACAGTTGCTTCAATTTCATTTGTGCGTCTCCTAGTTCAAACGCAATTTGGATCAATAGCGCGACGGGATCACCGTCGCCCTCCTCCCGCTTCGCATCCCATCCGCACCCGTCGTGCGCATGGAACCGCGAATCCTGCTCGTGCTCCCCGTCAGCCGATGGTCATCAGGCTGGCGTTGCCACCCGCGGCGGCCGTATTGACCGACAGCGAACGCTCGATCAGCAGGCGCTCCAGCGCCAGCCCTTCCCCGCCATGCGGCAGGCCTTGCACCCCCACGATCGGGCCGGCACGCCGTGCCAGTCCTTCGCAGATGGCGCGCAGATGGTCCGAATCGCCGTGATGCAGCACCGCATCAAACGCCGCTTCGTCGGTCGAGCCGACCACGCGGACGCGCGATTGTACTGCCGCCGGCAAGCCCCGAAGTACTGCTTCGATGGCAGGGTTTTCCTGCACAACGGCCAGGCTGCCGACAGCCAGGATGGCGGCGAGCTGGCGCAGCCAATCCGCCGGATCGGCCGCCACGCATAGCACGGCTTCGCGCGGCAACAGCGTGTAGGTGTTGCGCTCGCCGGTCGGGCCGGGCAGCGTGGCGGTGGCGCCCGTGGCCGAGGCTGCAGCCAGGCGCTCGCACAGCGAGGCCAGTTCCGGCGATTGCTTGCGAGCCCATTCCGTCAGCGCATCGAACGGCGCCAGCAGCGCGCGGCGCGCATCGGTATCGACCTCCGTACCCGCGCCTGCGGTCAGTTGCAGCGCGGTGCGCATTGCGTCCTGCGGGCACGTCGACAGCAGACGCAGCAGATACAGCGGGCCGCCGGCCTTCGGGCCCGTGCCCGACAGGCCTTCGCCACCGAACGGCTGCACGCCAACCACGGCGCCGACGATATTGCGGTTCACATACAGGTTACCCACGTGCGCGCGGTCTACCACGTGCGCGATGGTCTCGTCGATACGCGTGTGGATGCCCAGCGTCAGCCCGTAGCCCGTACCGTTGATCTGCTCGATCAGCTTCGTCAAACCGGTGTTGTCCGCCGAACGCTTCCACCGCACCACGTGCAGCACGGGGCCAAAGATCTCGCGCGTCAGGTCCGACAGGCTGTCGAGTTCGATCACCGTCGGCGGCACGAACGTGCCGTGCGCGCATGCGGCCGGCACCGGTGCCTGATGCACACGGCGGCCCTTGGCGCGCATCGCTTCGATGTGGCCGACGATGTTGTCGCGCGCTTCGGCGTCGATCACCGGGCCGACATCGGTGGCGAGACGATCCGGATTGCCCATCGCCAGCTCGGCCATGCCACCTTTGAGCATCGCGAGCACGCGGTCGGCGACGTCATCCTGCAGGCACAGCACGCGCAGCGCCGAGCAACGCTGGCCTGCCGAATCAAACGCAGACGACAGCACATCGGCCACCACCTGCTCAGCCAGCGCCGACGAATCGACGATCATCGCGTTCTGGCCACCGGTCTCGGCAATCAGCGGGATCGGCGCCCCGTTGGCATCGAGGCGCCCGGCCAGGGTGCGCTGCAGGATGCGCGCGACTTCGGTGGAGCCGGTAAACATCACGCCCTTGGTGCGCACGTCCTTCACCAACGCGGCGCCGACGGTCTCGCCGCGGCCCGGCAGCAGTTGCACGGCACCGGCCGGCACGCCGGCTTCGCGCAGGATGCGCACAGCCTGGGCGGCGATCAGCGGGGTCTGCTCAGCGGGCTTGGCGAGGACCGGGTTGCCTGCAGCCAGCGCAGCGCTCACCTGGCCGGTGAAGATCGCCAGCGGGAAGTTCCACGGGCTGATGCAGACCACCGGGCCCAGCGGGCGATGCGTGTCGTTCGAGAACCCGCCGCGCACCTGCGCCGCGTAATAGCGCAGGAAATCGACGGCTTCGCGCACTTCGGCAATCGCATTGGACAGCGTCTTGCCCGCCTCGCGAATGATCAGCCCCATCAGGTGCTGCATCTCGCCTTCCATGAGGTCTGCTGCGCGATCGAGCAGTGCGGCCCGTGCCTCGGGCGGCGTGGCTTGCCAGATCGGGGCGGCAGCGGCGGCGGCCGACAACGCGGCATCCACATCGGCTTCGGTGGCTTCGGTCACGTGGCCGACCACGTCACGCAGGTCCGACGGATTGCGCACCGGCTGCCGAAGTTGCGATGGGCCCCCCACGTAAGGCGCATCGCCGATGGTCGGCTCGGCCGTCCAGACGGTGCTGGTGCCGGCAAGAAGGGCGGACGACAACGACGCCAGGCGCTGCTCGTTCGCCAGGTCGATGCCCGACGAGTTTGCGCGAACGTCACCGTAAAGGGCGCGCGGCAGCGGAATCTTCGGATGCGGCAGGCCGAGCGTCCCTTCATCGGCGTGCATCTTTTCCACCACCGCCACCGGGTCGGCGACGAGGTCGTCCAGAGGAATCGACTCGTCCGCGATGCGGTTCACGAACGAGGTGTTGGCGCCGTTTTCCAGCAGACGGCGCACGAGGTAGGCCAGCAGCGTTTCATGCGTACCGACCGGCGCGTAGATGCGGCACGGGCGGTTCAGCTTGCCCGGCTTGTTTCCGACGACCTGCTCGTACAGCGGCTCGCCCATGCCGTGCAGGCACTGGAATTCATATTGGCCGGGGTAGTAGTTCTGGCCGGCCATGTGGTAGATGGCCGCGAGCGTGTGCGCATTGTGCGTGGCGAACTGCGGGAAGATCGCTTCCGGCGCGGCCAGCAGCTTGCGCGCGCAGGCCAGGTACGACACGTCGGTGTAGACCTTGCGCGTGTAGACGGGGTAGCCCTCCAGGCCGTCGACCTGGGCGCGCTTGATCTCGCTGTCCCAATACGCGCCCTTCACCAGGCGGATCATCAGGCGATGCTTGCTGCGACGGGCTAGGTCGATGATGTAGTCGAGCACGAACGGGCAGCGCTTCTGGTACCCCTGCACCACGAAGCCGATGCCATTCCAGCCAGCTAGCTCGGGCGCAAAGCACAGGCGCTCCAGCAGGTCGAGCGACAGCTCCAGGCGGTCGGCCTCTTCCGCATCGATGTTGATGCCGATGTCGTATTCGCGGGCCAGCATCGCCAGCGCCTTCACGCGCGGATACAGCTCGTTGATGGTGCGGTCGTATTGCGCGCGGCTGTAGCGCGGGTGCAGCGCCGACAGCTTGATCGAGATGCCCGGCCCTTCGTAGATGCCGCGCCCGCCCGAGGCTTGTCCGATCGCGCGGATCGCCTGCTCGTACGACGCGAGGTAGCGCTGTGCGTCTTCCTCCGTCATCGCGGCCTCGCCGAGCATGTCGTAGGAATAGCGGAAGCCCTCGGCCTCGAACTTGCGCGCGTTGGCCAGTGCTTCAGAGATGGTTTCGCCGGTGACGAACTGCTCGCCCATCAGGCGCATCGCCATATCCACACCCTTGCGGATCAGCGGCTCGCCGCTCTTGCCGATGATGCGCGTGAGCGCCTTCGACAGCCCGGCTTCGTTATGCGTGGCGACCAGCTTGCCCGTCAGCAGCAGGCCCCAGGTGGCGGCGTTCACGAACAGCGACGGGCTCTGGCCCAGGTGCGAATGCCAGTTGCCGTTGCTGATCTTGTCGCGGATGAGCGCGTCGCGCGTGGCCTTGTCGGGAATGCGCAGCAGCGCCTCAGCCAGGCACATCAGCGCCACGCCTTCCTGGCTCGACAGCGAGAATTCCTGGATGAGACCCTGCACCAGACCTTCGCGGCCGGTGCCGACTTTTTGCGTGCGGAGCTTGCCGGCGAGGTCTCGTGCGAGTTGCTTGGCTTCCGAGGCGAGCGCGCCCGGCAGGCGGGCCTGCTCCAGCAGCATCGGAATGGCTTCGGTTTCCGGCCGACGGTAGGCGGCGGTAATGGCAGCGCGCAGGACCGACTGCGGTTGCACGCTTTGCGCAAATTCGAGGAACGGTTGCACCGCAGGCTCGTCACCCTCGTGCACGTCCGAGACGGCTGCGGCGGCGGACGGGAGGCCATCCGCCGCCGTGCCGTTTGCATCAGTTGGCAGCTGCCCCCGCTCCACTTGGTCCAGATACGTGAAGATCGCCTGCTTGATCAGCCAGTGCGGCGTGCGGTCAATGGACTGCGCAACGCGCTTGAGGCGTTCACGCGAAGCATCGTCCAGTTTGACCCCGAGGGTGGTTGTAGCCATGTGGGTTCCTATCCAGAGCTGCCATTGCCTGGCTTGTGGCCGGCAAATTGGGCGGATCATACGCCCGGGAGTCTTGAAGGTGCAACCTAGTGAAACCCCTTGGTTCGAAATGGGTAGATGGTGGTGCAACCGCAGAGGCGGTTGGGGGACTTTTGGGCGACTTTTATTGTTGGGTGGGCGGTTTTTTTTGCTTTTGGTGCATCTCTTGTTTCATCCCCTGCCGGGGCTGACTCACTTTCTTTGGTCTTGTGTATGGACCGGGGACATAGGTGACAGGTGTGCGAGGACATGGTTGACACTTTGAGCGGCACATTCGCTCGGAGGTCAGGCCATGCCCTGGAGCACACGAGACACCATGAGCCTTCGTCAGGAATTCGTTCTATTGGCCCGGCAGGAAGGCTGTAACCGGCGCGAGCTGTGTCGGCGGTTCGGCATCAGCCCGCAAACCGGCTACAAGTGGCTGGCTCGTTACGTTGAGTCGGGGGACGCCGGACTGGCTGACCGGACGCGCCGTCCCTCGCACAGCCCGATGCGTACCGAGGCCGAGCTTGAACAGGCCGTCATCGCGTTACGCCAGCAGCATCCTGCGTGGGGCGGGCGCAAGATCAGCCGCCGCTTGGCCGACTTGGGCTGGAGTGATGTACCGGCGCCCAGCACCGTGACCTCCATCCTGCATCGGTATGGGTTGATTGCACCCGAAGCCTCAGACGCCTCCACGCCCTGGCAGCGCTTTGAGCACGCTGAACCGAACCAACTCTGGCAGATGGATTTCAAGGGCGGGTTCGCGTTGGCCGACGGCCAGCGCTGCTCGCCGCTGACCGTGATCGACGATCACTCCCGCTTCAACCTGGTGCTGGCGGCCTGCACGCAGACGCAGAGCGCGGTCGTGCAGCGTCACTTGCGCCAGGCCTTCGAGCGCTATGGGCTGCCGCTGCGCATCAACGCCGATAACGGCGCACCTTGGGGCAGTCCCACCCGGCCGGGGCAACTCACGGGCCTGGGCGTCTGGCTCATCCGCCTCGGTGTGCGCCTGAGCTACAGCCGCCCCGCCCACCCGCAGACCAACGGCAAGGACGAGCGCTTCCACCGCACGCTCAAGGCCGAGGCCCTGGCCGGGCGCTACTTCGCCTCTTGCGACGCGGTCCAGCACGCGCTGGATGCTTGGCGCACCGTCTATAACTGCGAGCGCCCGCACCAGGCCATCGACCTGGCCACGCCCATCACACGCTACCGGCCCAGCCCGCGACCGTATCCGTCTACGTTGGCACCGATCGAGTACAGCCCGCAGGACATCGTCCTCAACGTCGGATGGAATGGGGAGCTACGCTTCAGGAGTTGGCGCTTCAAGCTCTCCAATGCCCTGCACGGCTTGCCGGTGGCATTGCGCCCCGACCCTAAACACAGGGATCAATTCGATCTGTACTTCGTTCACCAACACCTTGGCCGTATCGATCTGAACCTGCCCGATGACTGCTGACATGTGTCAACCATGTCCTCGCACACCTGTCACCTATGTCCCCGGTCCATACAGTCTTGCCCAAAGAAAGTAAGCAAAGAAGACAGGCCTCCTTCCTTTTTCCGCCCGCTCACAGAAATTCAAGGCGCCGCATAGGGCAGGGAAAGTCAAAGGACAACAGCCAAACCATCGCGACGCCGACCCAAACGACAAAGGCCAACCTCGCGATGGGTTGGCCTTTCTCTTTTGACGTTGAGCCCTTGATGGCGCCTTGAATTTTCGTAAGCGGGCGGAAAAAGGCGGGGAACTGTCTGAGCGCAGCGAGTTTTCCCCGCCTCCGCCCGGTTACGGAAATTCAAGGAGGCTTTCGCCATCTCGGGCGCGCCTTTCTTTTGCTTACTTTTCTTTGGCAAGACAAAGAAAAGTGAGTCGGTCCCGGCAGGGATCGAAAGGGAGGTGGACCCTCAGCCCTTAAATGCTCAGATCTTCAAAGGATCAAATCCTCAAAGGATCAATCTCCAACTGCCACCGCACCCCCTTCACGGTCTTGCCGATCCCCGCAAACCCCTCAGTCCAAGCCGTCAAAAGCTTCTGCAAAGCCGCGCGAGAACCCGATTCCACCAGCAACTGCGCCCGCTCGCGGTTGGCCAGCCGCACCATCGTCATCGGCACCGGGTCATGCAAGAACACTGGCGCACCCGATTCAGCAGCCAAGGCTTCACCTGCCGAGCGCGCAGCACTCAAGAATTCAAGCGCCCGCGCGACTTCCTTGTGCTCGGCGGTGAGCAGGGCTTGATAGGCAAACGGCGGCAGCCCGGCTTGCTTGCGTTCCCGCAGCAACTGGCGCGCGAAACCATCGTAGTCATGTCGAACCAGCGCCTGCAGCGCCGGGGCATCCGGATACCGCGTCTGAATCAGCACCTCGCCCGCCAGGCCCGCCCGGCCCGCGCGGCCGGCCACCTGCATCAGCGAGGCAAACAGATGCTCTCCGGCCCGGAAATCGTGCGAGAACAGCGAGGGGTCGGGGGCGACCACGCCGACCAGCGTCACGCGCTGGAAGTCGTGCCCCTTGGCGACCATCTGCGTGCCGATCAGGATGTCGACGCTGCCTTCGTGCACGGTGTCGAACAGCGCTTCGGCGCTGCCCTTGCGGCGCGTGGAATCGGCGTCGATGCGGGCGACGCGGGCCTGCGGAAACAGCTCGCCGAGCGTCTCTTCGATGCGCTGCGTGCCGCGCCCGAGCGGCGCGATGTCGACGTTGCCGCAGTCTGGGCAGTGATGCGGAATGCGCGATTCGTACCCGCAGTGGTGACAGCGCAGGCGCCGTTCGGGCTTGTGCAGCACCAGGTACGCCGAGCAGCGCGGACAGCCCGAGAGCCAGCCGCACGCGTCGCACGAGAGCACGGGCGCGTAGCCACGGCGGTTGAGGAACAGCAAGCTCTGTTCGCCGCGCGCCAGGCGATCGGCAATCGCATCGACAAGCGGCTTGGACAGCCCATCGCGAATCTGGCGCCCGGCGCGGCGCTCCAGATTCAGGTCGATGAGCGACACGCGGGGCAGCACCGCTTCGGCCTGCGCGCGCCGCGAGAGCGTCAGGCGCGTGGTGGGCGTCTGCTCCGCGCGCCACCAGGTCTCCAGCGACGGCGTGGCCGAGCCCAACACGACGGGGATGTTGCGCTGCTTGGCGCGCCATAGCGCCAGGTCGCGTGCGGAATAGCGCAGGCCCTCCTGCTGCTTGTACGACGTGTCGTGTTCCTCGTCGACGAGGATGAGCGCGAGCTTGGGCAGCGAGGCCAGCATCGCCAGCCGCGTGCCGAGCACGATGCGCGCCTCACCGCGATGGGCGGCCAGCCAGTTCAGCGCACGCGGCTGTTCGGCCAGACCACTGTGCAGCGCCGCCATGGGCACACCGGGAAAACGCGCCGCAATGCGCGCCTCCAGTTGTGGCGTCAGGTTGATCTCGGGCACCAGCATCAGGACCTGTGCGGCGGGCTCGCGCGCCAGGGCGTCGGCGATGGCGTGCAGGTAAACCTCGGTCTTGCCGCTGCCGGTGACGCCGTACAACAGGAACGGGCTGAAGTTGCCGGCCGCCCCCGCCTGGGCAATGGCTGCCACGGCGGCGGTCTGTTCCTCGTTCAGTGCGGGTGCGATGGAAGGCAGTGGCAGTTCGAGCGGTTGCGGCAACAGCGCCTTCGGCCGCAGTTCTGCGCGCAGCCAGCCGACGGACGTCCAATCCCGCAGCTTGGCGACGGCTTGCCCGTGCAGTTCAACAGCAGCGCTGGTGGACAGCTCGCCATCGCCGGTCAGCGCTTCGGCCAATCGCATGGCGCCGGACGCACGTTTCGGAATGCTGTCCAGCAACGCTGCCCGGGCCGGTTCAAACATCACGTAGACGGTTTCGGTGGCCTGCCGGGCGAGGCTGTCCCAACTGCCCGGGGTTCGCCACAGCGGCGGGAGCGCCGGTAACGTCACTTCGCCGAGCGCGCGGTGGTAGTAGCCGGCAGCAAATTCGGCTAGGGCCCGCCATTCGGCGTCGAGCGGCGGCACCCAGTCGAGCACCCGCTCGACATCGCGCAGCTTTTCTTGCGGCACATCGGTGGTCGCGGCGGTTTCGACGACTAACCCCGCCACACGCCGGTTGCCAAACGGCACCACAACCAATTGCCCCGGCAGCACGGGCTGCCCACACCGGTAATCGAACACCGCATCGAGCGGCGTATCAATCACCACGCGAGCAATGGGGGCCGACACCTTGGCATCAGAAAACGCGGCGTCGACTTGGGACGTGGTCATGCAAGGCGCAAACGGTTGAATTGCAAAGGGAATGTTGCGATGCAGCGGCGGATCCTGCACCTGGAAAATGCGTCTTGCCCATCTCACCTTGCCTTTACAGCCATTGCCGTGGCCGGTTCGATGTTCAAGTATTACTTGAGGTTTGTGGCTTGGCGCCATGATCGGCGACCGTTTTCCGGGCTATCCACATAGCCTGTGGATAACTTTGTTGAAAAGTCGCCTGCAGTCTCTGCGAAGGCCAATGGACTCACCGTTTTTCTAGCTTGCACGATTTACGCGCACACGCCTTTCTTTCAGAAAAATCAAACACTTATGCGTTGGGTGCACACAGCCTTCCCTGTTGCGCCGCGGAAAGAACCAGCCGCGACAGCTTTGTGCATAAGTCAAGTCTTGACAGCCGGGTTACGCACCAGAAAGCACGAAATAAATCGCTTGACACCCCTTTCGGGCCAGATGGGGCCACCGGCACGCAAGTAGTCACTCACCCCTAATGCACCAAAGCGGCGAAGATTCAACTCGTGCCCCTGGCTTCACGCACGGCTGCGGCACGATTCAAACGCTATCGCGCCGCAGCATTGATCTCAACCGTGTGACTTCGCTTTCGTGCGCAGCGCGCGGCTGAAGCTGTGCACCTCGTCCACCAGCACCGACACCGCTTCGGGCGGTGTGAACTGCGAGATGCCGTGGCCGAGGTTGAAGATGTGGCCGTCGCTGCCGCCGCGGGCTGCGTAGTCTTCCAGCACGCGACGCACTTGGGCACGAATCGCTTCGGGTTCAGCAAACAGCACCGTCGGGTCCAGGTTGCCCTGCAGGGCAACGCGCCCTGCCGTTCGCTGGCGCGCAAGCTGCAGGTTGACGGTCCAGTCCACACCCAGCGCGTCGGCACCGGTCTCGGCCATGGCTTCGAGCCACAGGCCACCGCCCTTAGTGAAGAGGATGACCGGCACGCGCTGGCCGTCTGCCCCGGCGCGAATACCATTCACCACGCGCGCCATGTAAGCCAGCGAGAACTGCTGATAGATGCCATCGGCCAAGGCACCGCCCCAGGTATCAAACACCTGCACAGCTTGGGCACCGGCATCGATCTGCGCGTTGAGATAGTCGATCACGGCTTGCGCGTTGATCTCCAGGATGCGGTGCATCAGGTCCGGGCGCGCATAGAGCATCGACTTGACGGTGCGGAAGTCGTCCGAGCCGCCGCCTTCGACCATGTAACAGGCGAGCGTCCACGGGCTGCCCGAGAAGCCGATGAGCGGCACACGCTGGCGGCCGTCCTGCACGAGCGCACGGCGGATTTCCGCCACGGCGTCGAACACGTATTGCAGAGACGACATGTCCGGCACCGACAGCGCCGCCACATCGGCTTCCGTGCGCACCGGCTTGGCAAAGCGCGGGCCCTCGCCCTGTGCAAACGACAGCCCCAGGCCCATGGCGTCGGGCACGGTCAGGATGTCGGAAAACAGGATTGCCGCGTCCAACGGGTAGCGATCCAGCGGCTGCAACGTCACCTCGGTCGCATACGCCGGCGACTTGGCCAGGCCGAGAAAGCTGCCGGCCCGCGCGCGCGTGGCGTTGTACTCGGGCAGATAGCGGCCCGCCTGGCGCATCAGCCACAGCGGCGTGTAGTCGGTGGGCTGGCGGCGCAGGGCGCGCAGGAAGGTGTCGTTGGCGAGCGGTGCGGACATGGCGATGGACTCTTTGGGAGGGCGCCATTGTAAGGGATGGTGTTTTTATCCCGACCTGACCCAGGCCAACATGCCGAAGATCAGGGCGCAGATATCACGGCACCTTGCGCGTATCGCCGGCGCGCTGCGGCGGCAGCTTGATCGCCATCGATTTGAAGTCCGTGCTGGTGGTCAGCGTTCCGTGCACCACGCCACGGGGGATCACGATCAGATCGCCCGCCCGGACCTCGCGCGGCGCGTTGTCGAGCCAGACGGTGGCCGTGCCCGACATCACATACTGGATCTCGTCGGAGTACGTGTGCGTGTGCTTGGCCACGGTGCCGACCTGGACGCCCACCGTGCCATTGGCCGCCGTCACCAGCGTCTTGGTGCGCAGCGTACCCATCTCGGCGATGACCGGGCCGATCTCGTCCGGGGCCATGCCGCCCATGTTGATGATCTGCGCCGAGAGCGGCGGTGCCGAGGGCGGTGCCGCTGCCGCAGCCGGTTGCGACGCTTGCGCAAACGCGCCGGCGCAGCCGGCAAAGATGGCGGCGGCAGAAACCGACCGGATCACGGTAACAGGACGATGGCGATGCATGATGGCTCCTCATGACGCGGTCGCCGCAAAGGCGCGGCGATCCGTGGCGCGTTGATTGGCTCATTCGTTTGGCGCGCTCGCGGCGATTGTCGCATCGGCACACAGAGCCATTGACCTAGGGCGATTCCCGAGAACGTGCCCCTCGTACGCAAACCGGCTCGCCCTTACGGACGACCCCACACCCACCGCAAACGCGCAGCGGCGGATAGGGTCGAGCGCCACCGACGCGCGGCCACTAAGAATCAGTACATTTGGCATGCAGGCGGAGCGTTGACGTCAGGCAACGTCCGCCACAGGTGAAAGGCGCGGGGAAGTTGCCGAGGCTCCATGCCAGGCAAGGGAGCACCCGGCCCGGGCGCATTGAAGAGGGGGGAGATGACGCGTCAGGCGCTGCGCAGTTTGAACAGCCCAACCGTGCGCGCCAGACCGTGCGCCTGTTCGTTGAGCATGGACGATGCAGCCGTCGACTGCTCCACCAGCGCGGCGTTCTGCTGCGTGGCCTGGTCCATCTCGGCGACGCTGCGATCGATCTGGCTGATACCGGTGCTTTGCTCATGCATCGCGCCGTCGATCTCGCCGATGATGCGCGCGACACGCTCGATGCCCTGCACGATTTCCTGCATCGTGGCGCCCGCAGCCTGCACGCGTTGCGCGCCGGTCTTCACGCTGGCCTCCGATGCCTGGATCAGGTCCTTGATTTCGCGGGCGGCCGTGGCGCTGCGTTGCGCCAGCGTGCGCACCTCGCCGGCCACCACGGCAAAGCCGCGGCCGTTCTCGCCGGCGCGGGCGGCTTCCACCGCGGCGTTCAGCGCGAGGATGTTGGTCTGGAACGCAATGCTGTCGATCACGCCAATGATTTCCGTAATGCGCGCCGAAGACTTGGCGATCTCGTCCATCGTGTTGACGGCGCTGGAGACGACTTCGCCGCCGCGCATGGCGGCCTCGCTTGCGTCGCTGGCCAGGCGCGTGGCCTGCACGGCCGCATCGGCGGAGTTCTTCACGCTGGTCGTCAGCTCCGTCAACGCGGCAGAGGTTTCCTGCAGGTTGCTGGCCGAAACCTCGGTGCGGTTGGACAGGTCACGGTTGCCCGCTTCGATCTCGCCCGTGGCGGACTTCATGCTGTCGACGCTGGCGCGCACTTCCAGCAGCACTTCGCCGATCTTGTCGATGAACGTGTTGAACGAGGCGCTGATCTGGGCGACTTCATCGTTGCCGACCACGGGCAGGCGGTGCGTCAGGTCGCCTCCGCCGGAGCCGATGGTGTCCATCGCATCGCGCACCTGCGACAGGCGGCGGAACGACTGCGACGTGAAGTACGCGGCGATGCCCACGGCGGCCAGCGTCAGCAGCACCATGGCCACGGCCAGCGCCTTGACGACGTTGCGCAAACCGGCGGTGGCTTCGGCCTTGTCCAACGCAATCACGAGATACCAGTCGGTGCCCTGCACAGCCTGCGCCTTGAGCAGCTTCGGCGCACCGGCCAGTTCAACCTCCAGCGGCGACGTCGCCTTGGCCAGGTTGGCGAGCGTCTCGGCGGTCAGCGATGCCGCCACGTCGGTGGCCGGCTTGAGCATCAGTTTTGCGTCGGGGTGGGCAATGACCTGACCGTCCTTGGCGACCACGAAGGCCAGGCTCGACGGTGTCGGGTGAACCGCTGCCACCACCTCGCGCACGCCGTCGAGCGGCACGGCACCGGAGAGCGCGCCGGTGGTTTCGCCGTTCTTGACGAGCGGCGCTGCAAACGAAACGTACGGCACGCCGGTCGACACGTCGCCGTAGGGCTTGGTGACGAGCAGTTGGCCTGCGGCAAGGGCCTGCTTATACCAGGGGCGGGCCGTCGGGTCGTAATCCTTCGGCGTGGTGGCGCTGGTGGAGATGAAGCTCTTGTCGGTCCAGCCGATCGTGATGATGGGGAAGCCGTTGGCGTCGCCCATGTGCTTGCCGAAGCCTTGCGGGTCACCATGCTCGATCACGCCCGCGGTGGCCTTGACGGCCTGCGCCTTCGCCGCGACCCATTTGTCGATGGCGAGCGTATTGCCGCTGGCGATGGCAGCCAGGTTCTGGTCGATCGATTCCATCGTGTTGGAGCGCACGATGGAATAGGTGGCAGCGCCGGACAGCGCGAGGGCGCCGACCACCGTAGCCGATGAGATGAGGAGAATTCGGGTGCGGAGAGAGGAGATCATGATTCTTCTAGGCCAAACCTTTTCCATGAATCTGACTGCGTACGGTATTTGCCGTAGCGCCCTCCAGAACCGACTGCTGGCTGTCGGGGGCCACTCAAGCTGCTACGGCACCGCACACGCGAACTTGAGGCGGCAAAACCCGTTTCCACGAAAGGATGGGGGTGAGAAAAGGCAAAGCCCCGCGTGATTGCCCAGGCAATCGATCGTGTTGAAACACGCGCTCATGCACGAGGCCCTTCAAATCGACCCCGCCTGCGGAAACCGCAACAACACTTGGGCGCGTTGAACACGTTGTAAGACACCCCGGCGTCAGCCCCGATTGCCGCCCCGGCACCGTTTGCAGTACCGACGCTGGCATTCCCTACGCAGCCGGGAGCCCAGCGCCATGGCCGTGCTGTTCACCATCCTGAAGATTGCCGTCGTGCTCGTGCTGGTGTCGTCACTGGCCGAGGCGATCGTGCTGTCATTGAGAAACGGCTTGGGTAGCTACGACTGGAAGGCTGCCGCCGTGTCGGTGGTTGATTTTCTGGTACGCGAGTACCCACTACGCTGGCTGCTGCCGCTGGCGTTCTGGACGCAAGGCCTGGAATGGGTCTACCAGCATCGTCTCTGGACGCTGCCGATGGACCACTGGACGGGCTGGGCCGCATGCTTTCTTGGCCAGGAGTTCTGCTACTACTGGTACCACCGCGCCGCGCACCGGGTGCGCTGGTTCTGGTGCACGCACGCCATCCACCATTCGCCGAATGACCTGAACCTGTCCGCCGCCTACCGCTTCGGCTGGACGGGCCGGTTGACCGGCACGCTCGCGTTCTTTGCGCTGGCGCCTCTGCTGGGCATGCCGCCGCGCATCGTGCTGATGCTGCTGTCGCTCAACCTGCTGTACCAGTTCTGGATTCACGCCACCTGGATCCCCCGCCTCGGGCCCCTGGAATGGGTGCTCAACACGCCGTCGGCCCACCGTGTGCATCACGCGTCCAACCTCGAATATCTGGATGGCAATTACGGCGGCGTGCTGATCGTGTTCGACCGGCTGTTCGGCACCTACATCCCCGAACGCAAAGACGTGCCGTGCCGCTACGGCCTCGTGCGCCCGATGCGAACGTACAACCTGCTGGTGATCGAATTCGCGCACTGGCGTGCGCTCTGGCACGACCTCAAGACGGCCCGATCGGCCAGCGAAGTACTGGGTTACCTGTTCCGCCCGCCGGGCTGGCGGCCCGACGGCCATGGCGAAACGACGGAGGATCTGCGTCGCCGCGCCGAGCTCATTCCTGACGAGCCCGCCGTCGCACCGGCCGTTGCTGCCAACTGACCTACGGCAACCGCAGCGTCTGCGCCAAGTGCCCGTACACCACGGCAATCCGCCGTAAGTGGCGCGATTCCGGATGGGTCAGCAGCCACAGTTCCGATTGATTGGCATCTTGCAGATCCCGCAGCGGCACCAGATCGCGGCGCTCCTGCGCCATCAGCAGGGGAAGGATCCCGACGCCCACCCCCATCCCCACCATCTCGGCCGCGATCAGCAGGCTGTTGACGAAGTACGTGGGCATGACCTTGGGGAAATGGCGTTTGCGCCAACCCACCGACGGGTGATCGGGAATCGCGTCGTCGACCGCCACCCACGGCGTGCGGCCCGCTTCGACATCGGCGTAGGTGATGCCGCTTGCGCGCCCGGCGTATAGCCCCACGCGAATCGAGCCGATGCGTTTGCCCACCAAATGCTGGGGCGGACGGTGCGTGGCCCGCACGGCAATGTCGGCATCGCGCCGGGTCAGGCTGGCCAACTCGTTGCTCACCCGGAGGTCGTAGCGCAGATGCGGATGCTGAGCCTGCAGCGCCTTCAACGCGGGCGCGACCAGGCCGACGAGGATGGTGTCCGTAGTGGTGATGCGTACCGTGCCCGACACCTGATCCGGAACCGCATGCACCGCCGATCGCGCGGCCTCGAGCGCCGATTCCACCTGCTCGGCCTGTTCCGCGAGCGCGTGCGCCAGGTCCCCCGCCAAGTAACCCGTGCGCGACCGCGCGAACAGCGTGGTGCCCAGCCCGCGCTCGATGCGCTGCAAGGACCGGAATACCGTGGAGGCATCCACGCCAAGCCGTTCGCCGGCCGCTGCCAGCGTGCCCGTACGCACCATCGCCAGCACGATCTCAAGGTCTGCCGCGCTCAATCGGTATTGCGTTTGTGCAAGCATGATTTGCTGCTCCGCCTATTTCAATGGCACTGGCGCAATCCTACAGTGTCGTCACCGCCGCCGTTGGCGGCTTCCCAACCTGTTCACGAGACGATGACCATGAAGCTCTATTACTCCGCTGGCGCCTGCTCGCTGGCCGTGCATATCGCCCTGCGCGAAGTGGGTGCGCAGTTTGACCTGACCGCCGTCGACCTGACCAAGCACCTCACTGCTGACGGCACGGATTTCTATACGATTTCGCCGCGCGGTTACGTGCCGCTGCTGGAACTGGCCGACGGCTCGCGCCACACCGAAGGCGCTGCGCTGCTGCAATATGTGGCCGACCTCGACCCGGCGCAGGCGTTGATCGGCAAGCCTGGGAGCGCGCACCGCCTGGCCGTGATCGAATGGCTCGCCTTTGTCAGCACCGAACTGCATAAAGGCTTCGGCCCGCTCTGGTACAAAGACACCCCCGAAGCCACGCGCCAAGGCGCTAAAGACAAGCTGGCCAAGCGCTTTGCCGAACTCGACGCGCGCCTTGCCAAACAGCCATACCTGGCCGACACCTACAGCGTGGCCGACGCCTACGCCTTTGCGGTGCTGAACTGGACGAACATCCTGGCGCTGCCGATGGGCGCCTATCCGAATGTGCAGGCGTATATGGCCCGGGTGGCTGCACGGCCGCACGTGGTTGAAGCGTTGACGGCGGAAGGCCTGATCAAGGCCAGCGAGGCCAACGAGGCCAGCGCCATCGCCTGATCCGGCGCCAGGGAGGGATCGGCGGGGCTTAAACAAAACCGCTGATCCCACCCCCTACTCCGCCTAACGTTTGCGGAACGTCTTACAACATATCCCCATGTTGTAGATAGGCTCTATCTGCGTGAGATGGCGCGTTGTCACACTTGCGTCGCTACAATCGCATGCTTTGCGTTTTCTGCAGTCCGCAGGTCTCCCCATGTTCAAGCACGTTGTTTTCGCCCTGGCCGTTGCGGTTGCGGGCTTGCCGGTCCTCGCGCGCGCGGAAGTGCGCGGCGCAGGTTCGACCGCCGCTGCGCCGGTCTATCGTGTCTGGTCGGCAGGGTATGCCGCATCGTCAGGCGTTACGCTCAGCTATGACGCGGTGGGCTCGGGGGAAGGCCTGAAGCGCATTCGCGCAGGCGCCGTGGATTTCGGTGCGTCCGACGTGCCACTCTCCAGCGCGGACGCCGCCAAGGCGGGCCTCGTCTGCGTGCCATCGGTGGTGACGGGTGCGGTGCCGTTCGTGAATCTGCCGGGCGTGCCGCGCGGTCAACTCAAATTGACGGGCGAACTGCTGGCGCAGATCTTCCTCGGCAAGGTCGAGAGCTGGGATGCGCCCGAGCTGCGCGCGCTGAACCCCGGTGTGACGCTGCCCAAGCTGAAGATCCATCCGGTCGTGCGCGCCGATGGCTCAGGCACGACGTACCACTTCACCGACTATCTGAGCGCAGTCAGCGCCGACTGGAAAAGCACGTACGGCACCAAGTCGACGATCAACTGGCCGGCAGGCTTCACCGCGGCAAAGGGCAGCGGCGATGTGGTCAAAGCGGTGCAGGCCACGCCCGGCGCCATCGGTTACGTCGACTACAACTACATCCTCGACAACGACCTGAGCGGCGTGCAACTGCGCAATGTGGCAGGCCGCTTCGTCAGCGCCCAGGTGAGCGGCTTCCGCGAGGCCGTGATGCAGAGCGCGTGGAACCGCAAGGGCGACTTTACCGCGCCCTTGGTGAACCTGCCGGGGGCGGAGACGTGGCCGATCACCATGGGCACCTTCATCGTCGTGCCGGCAGTCAGCGCGTCGGGCCCGCGCACGCTGGCCGCGCTGAAGTTTCTGACGTGGGGTTACTTCCACGGCGACGAGCTGGCCGCGCGTGCGAAGTTCGTGCCGTTGCCCGAGCGCGTGCAGGCGATTGCGTATCGTGAGCTGGCCCGCGTGACGGACGTATCGGGTGCTGCCATCGGCCTGCAGAGCATGCCCGCGAACTGGGGGAAATGATCCTCGCCGGTGCAGTGTCTGCAACAGCAACAGCACCGCTGTGATGCCGCACGGGCTGCCCGCTGAAAGCTTTGCAACAAGGCTGGATTGTTCCGGCGCGTTTCCTATAGTGATGACTCGCCGCGCACGACAGCCCCGCGCGTCACTGCCAAAGCAACGACGGGAGGGAATCATGGGCACCGCCATCGCAGACCAGGACGAGCAGATCCAGCAGATCGCACAGGACACCGGCGCACCGGCCGATCTCGTCCGCGAGCAGTACATGCAGACAATGCGCACATTGGCCGCCGATGCCAGCGTGCACGACTATCTCTCGCTGTTTGTCACACGCCGGGTGCTCGCTGCGTTCCGCCAGCGCCGCACGCCGACGCGCTAAGCCCTGTCCCTCGCTTACTCCCCGCTGATCATTCCCACGAATGCATGCGCCGCGCGGCGCATCCATTCGCGTGCGCGCTCTGCCTCGAACTGGATGCGCGCAAAGGCGTGCGTCATGCCCGAGGCTTCGATGGTGATGACCTGGGCGCCGTGCTGCACGAGGTAGTCGGCGTATTGCAGGCCGTCGTCGCGCAGCACATCGTGGGCGGCCACGATGACGACCGTATCAGGCGGCGTATAGGCTGGCGGGCGCGCCATCAGGAAGATGCGTGGGTCCTGCTCGGCGAGCGGTTTGGCGAGCGCTTCTGCGCCGATGTATTTCTCCCAGTACCAGCGCATTTCATCGCGTGTGAGGCCAGGGCCTTGTGCAAACGCGTTGTAGCTCTCGCTGCCGAAAGCCGGCGTGGTGACGGGGTACAGCAGGAACTGCGCGTTGACGAGACCAGGACGCATGCCCTGTGCAGCCTGCACCGCGAGATGGCCGCCCGCGCTGTCGCCGCCCACCGCGATGAAGTCCGGAGCGAAGCCGAGGTGCGCGCGCTGCTCCGCCAGATACACGAGCGCGTCGCGTGCATCGTCGGCCGGCGTGGGAAACGCGTGCTCGGGCGCAAGGCGGTAATCGACACTCACCACGACGCAACGTGTGTCCTGCGCCAGCAATGCAGCAAGCATGCGGTGCGTTGTGCGCGGTGCGCCGACCACCCATCCGCCGCCGTGAAACCACACCAGCAAACGCGGCGTTGCCACACCCTTCGGACGAAAGACGATGGCGTCGAGCGTGCGCCCGGCAAGCGGCAGGCTGAGATCGGAAACTTCAACGCCGTCGGGATCGGGACGATCGGACACAGCCGCAATCGCCTCGAATCGTGCGCGCTGTGCGGCGGCATCTTCAGGTGGCGGCAAGGCGCCGAACTGTTCGGCAAGACGTTGGTAGAACTGCAGGATGTGCGGATCGACGGCCATGATGTAAGCGGGATGCGATGACCGCCCAAGTGTAGCGCGCCGCGCTGGCTTCAATCGCCCGATAGGTCAGGAATCCGAACGGCAGGAGCGGCAGTGCCGCCGTGTCTCTCACGGGGCATCGGTACAGCATTCATTCTTGCTCGCCAATACCGAGTCGCCAGTGTTCGATCTTTGTGCAGCGGTCTTGCACTGCCGGAATGCCGGCGTTGCGCGCCACGGCCATCGCCTCGTCGTTCACGATGCCGAGCTGCACCCAGATGCCGCCCACGCCCAACGTCACGGCTTCCTGCACCACGGGCAGAACCTGTTCTGAGCGACGGAAGATATCGACCAGATCGATGCGCTGGCCCGCGGCGGCCAGGGTCGTCGCCGCTTCAGTGAGCGTGGCATAGCAGGGCTCGCCGAGCACGTCTTCGCCCGCGTGCAGCGGATTGACGGGCACGATGCGATAGCCGGCCTGCTGCAGATAGCGCGCCACGTCATAGCTGGGCCGCGTGGGGCGCGGCGACAGCCCGACCACGGCGATGGTCTTGCCTGACAGCAGCCCGCGCATGGTGGCTTGTTCGTCGACGTAGGAAGGATAGGCGGACATGGTTGGCGATGCAGAGGCAATCAGGTTATGGGCCGCTTGCAAGCGGTGCCCAGGTCGTCGAAGCGCACGGCGGCATGGAACGCGCCCGACGAATACGGCCCCACCTCATACGGCCCGTAGTGCACGACGATACGGTCACCTTGCAGCGTAAACGGAAACGCGGCGTTACGCAGGTCGCGCTCCTTCAGCGCGCCGCGTGGCGCATCAGGTGCGCCTTCGCGCTTGAGCGCATCGACAATCTGCGTATTGAAACTCTGCAGGCAGGCGGGCGTGGGTTTCAGCATTTCGGCCAGGGCGATGGGCTGAAACCCTTGGCCGGTGCGTCGCCAGTTGCCGGCCGTGAAGCTGTAGTTGCCATGCGCGCCGCCGCTGTACGCCCACACCATGCGCAACAGGCTCACGGTGTCGCCCAGGCCGACGGCGCTGATGCGGACGACGCATTCGGTGTCGTATTGGTCGCACTTGCGCACGCGCAGCGACTGGATCAGCGCGTCGACGGCGGCATCGCCCGTCACTGGATAGCGCTCGGTCAGCTTGGCCTGGCCGAAAGCGCCTGTGAACTCGTGATAGCGCGCCACGCGCTTGAGCGTGAAGGGTTGACTGCGGCCACCATCGCTCCAGGTGCCGGTGGCGGTGGAACCGTCGGCCGACAGCGCACCAGAGAGCGTGCCGCCCTCGCGCACGACGGGCTGACCAGCCGAATCGAGCGCTTCTGCGCGCTCACGCCACACGAAGCGGCGCTCGGGTACGTTGCGCCCTTCGATGGTCCAGAGGGTGCGGCCCTGAGGCCGGTCGTCGTAGGCTTCGCCAGTCAGCGTGTCGGCCACCGGGTCCTTGTCCGCGTCCTGCTCTCTGGGTGGTGGGTCGTACACGTTCAGCCAGACATTCCACCCTGGGCTGTCGGCGCCTTTTCCCACCGTGCCCTGCCAGAAACTACCCGCCAGACGCTCGTGCTGCTCTTTCGCTTTTGCAAGAGGGGCAGTTGGTGCAGAAGCAACAGGTGCGGAGGCTGCCGGCGCACTCGTCGAGCTGGCAGGCGCAGCGGCGGCCGCTTCTGTGCCGCCCTGTGCGGCCCCGACCCCGCCAAGTGCCCCGATCAAGGTAACAAAAACGCCGGCTCTCACCGGCTTCCGCAACACATGGTGCAGCGCATGCCTGTGCATGCCTCCCTCCTATCAAAGCGACACCCCAGACTAGGACACGCCCTGCTGGTTCGCCTTCTTCCAAGCCCCGTCTGCCTAAGCGGCAAAACGATGGGACTGTGCAGGTGCAGCAGGCGTTCCCCGGATATGCCAAAGAAGCGAATTGGGGCGCACACCAAGCGGCTTTTACCACGCTTGCATTCGATTGCAATCCGACACACTTTGTTACGCCTCGGCGCCCACCCCTCACCCACAATGCCTTCGCACCTCAGCGTTTGTGTCCAAATGTTGTGCGCCATATCGGGCGCCGGATGACCTATCCGCCTGGCACGCTCGTGACGACACAGTCGCCGGTGCAAAGTTACCCCTCCTTTCGAATTGACCCCTCGAAGGGATTTCCCGTCCGCGCGGTGCTCCCCGGCCCGCGCGTTTTTTTTGCGTGCGCAATTCGCGCGCCTGCCCGACAGCTTCCCGCCTCTCGCGAGCGCCCTGGATCCAGCCGATACATCTGTCGGTTGCCTGCTGCCGCGAAACACGCTCTTACAAAGGCAAGTCGACCCCTCGCCGCCTGCCGCGTTAAATGGAGACATCCACGCGGCACAGGCCGCCATAAAAACGAGGGCCTCATCATGTCTAAGGTTTCCCGTCGTTCCCCTCTCTCCTCCGGTGTACGGCTGCCGTATGTGTTGCGCGCGGTAGGTGTTGCCGCCGTGCTGCTGGTCTGCGGTGCGCAGGCCGCGATGGCAGCCGATCCGGCTTCACGGGTGGCGCGGCTGTCGGACTTTTCGGGCACGGTGAGCTTCGCGCCCGCGGGTTCCGACGACTGGGCGGGCGCCTCGCTCAACCGCCCGCTCACCACGGGAGACCGCCTGTGGTCCGACCAGGGTAGCCACAGTGAGCTCCACGTCGGCTCCACAGCGTTGCGCCTGGGCCAGAACACCGGCGCCACGCTCGTCGACCTGGACGACCGCAACACGCAGGTGAAGCTCACGCAAGGCGCGCTGTCGGTACGCGTGCGGTCGCTGCCGGCCGATCAGACCATCGAGATCGATACGCCCAACCTGGCGTTCACCCCGCAGGCACCGGGCGAATACCGTCTTGACGTCGCCCCCGATGGTTCCAGCACGACCGTCACCGTGTGGCACGGTCAGGGCACCGCCTACGGCGACGACCGCTCGACCCCGCTGGGTGCGGGTCAACAAATCCGCTTTGGCGGCACGGACCTCGCCGAGGCCGGTGGCACCGGCAATCCCAGTCGCGACGCCTTCGACCGCTGGGCCGAATCGCGCGACGCCCGCGAAGACGCTTCCGTGTCCGCCCGCTACGTCGGCCGCGAAATGACCGGCTACGAAGCCCTCGACGACAACGGCACATGGCGTGAAGAAGACGGCTACGGCGCCGTGTGGGTGCCGCGCGCCGTACCCGTCGGCTGGGCACCGTATCGCACAGGCCATTGGGCCTGGGTTGCGCCGTGGGGCTGGACGTGGGTGGACGACGCGCCGTGGGGCTTCGCCCCCTTCCACTACGGCCGCTGGGCGTACGTCGGCTCGACCTGGTGCTGGGTACCGGGGCCGGTCGTGCCCCGGCCCGTCTATGCGCCGGCGCTCGTCGGCTTCGTGGGCGGCGGAGGCGGCGGCGGCGTGAGCTGGGGGATCAACATCTCGATCGGCTCACCCGGGGTGGCATGGTTCCCCCTGGCGCCGGGCGAGGCGTATCGCCCGGTGTATGCGGCCAGCCCGACCTACGTAACGAACATCAACCGCACGGTGGTGGTGAACAACGTCACGATCAACAAGACCATCATCAACAACACCACCAACGTGACCAACGTTCGCAACGTGAACCAGGTCACCTATGTCAATGCCAACAACCCAGCCGCACTGACGGCGGTGCCAGCCAAGACTTTCGTCAACGGGCAGCCGGTCGGTCCTGCCATGACGCATCTGCGACCGGAACAATTGCGCGCGCAGATGGCGCGTGCACAGTTTGTGTCGACGCCGGCGCTGGCACCGGTGCGTGCCAGCCTTGTGGGCGCAGCAGCCAACGGCGGGCCGCATCAATTGCCGCCGCCGCAGGCATTTGCACGCCAGGCGATCGCGGTGCGCGCGCCTGCCGTGCCGGCAGGCGGGCACGATGCGTTGGCAGAGCGGTTCCGCTCACAGGGCGGTGCGCTGCCGGGCGCTGGCCCGGCCTGGACGGGCGGCAATGCGGGCACCCGCATCGCGCCCGTGCGAGATCAAGCCAGTGCCGGAATGCCGCCCGCTCCCATAGCTGCGCAGGCAGCGGGGCTCCGTTTGAGTCGCGCCGCGCAGAATGGGCAGAGTGCGCCTGCACGCGCCGGTGGCGAGCCTGGCCGACCGCCGGAGCAGCACGGTGCGAACGGGCCACAAGGTTTGATCGGCTCGCCGAACCCGCAAGGTGCGCAGCCCCAGCACGGCGGCCAGCCGGCGCCGGCTCCGCAGGCGCTGATGGCGCCGGGCTCGATCAATCGTCCGCGCCCGCAGCCGGGTGCCGCGGCACCGCAGGAGCGCCCTGCCCAACCGCAGACCGCGCAGGCACCGCAAGGGCCGGCCGGCATGACGACACGCCCACCGCAGCGCGAAGGCGCACCTGGTACGCCGCGTGACGAACGCCATGCCTTTGAGCCGCGCCCACAGCTGCCGCAAGCGCCGCAACCTCAGCCTCAATCGCAGCGCGGTGGCCAGGAGCCGAATCGCTTCAACGGCACCCCGGCACGGGCCACGCAAGAGCACCCGCACAACGAGCCGCCGCAGCCGCAGGTGCACGCCCGGCTGGAGCCGGAGCAGCGCCGGCCGGAACCGCACATGGAAGCCCCGCGTCCGGCACCGCAACCCCATGTTGAGATGCGCCCGCCGCAACCGCAGGCCCAGCCACGTCCATCAGAGGCCCGCCCGCCACAACCTCAACCGCAGGCCCAACCGCCTCGGCAGGAACACCATGATGCCCAACCGCATCCGCAAGGCAATCGCGGTGAGGAAAAGCACGAAGGTGAGCACCGCTGAATAGGGCGCCTTGCCCTTGATAGGCAAAAAAAAGCAGCCCTTCGGGGCTGCTTTTTTCGTCTGCGCTCGTGGCCGATGACACTGGCCAGCACACACTTGACTTGCCTTAGCGCTTGCGACGCAGGCGCGCGATCGCTGCAAGCTGCGCAGCTGCCACGGCCAGTTCACCTTGCGCACGGGCCAGATCCAGGTCGCTGCTTTGGTTTTGCAGCGCCTCTTCGGCTGCACGCTTGGCTTCGTTCGCCTTGGCTTCGTCCAGGTCGTGACCGCGGATTGCGGTATCGGCCAGCACGGTCACCTTCTTCGGCTGCACTTCGAGAATGCCACCGGCAACGAACACGAACTCTTCGCCGCCGTCTTCCTTCTCGATGCGCACGGCGCCCGGCTTGATGCGCGTGATCAGCGGCGTGTGGCCGGGCAGAATGCCCAGCTCGCCGGCTTCACCAGGCAGCGCCACGAACTTGGCATTGCCGGAGAAGATCTCGTGCTCAGCGCTGACGACGTCTACATGAATGGTTGCCATCTCGATTCCTTTGCTCAGAAAAGCGGCTTCCTGAAGGGGCTTCAGGAAGCCAGTACTGGCCCCGGCTCACGCACGGTGCCAGACGTTGCTCTTACTGGAGCTTCTTGGCCTTCTCGAAGGCTTCGTCGATCGAGCCGACCATGTAGAACGCCTGTTCCGGCAGGTGATCGCACTCGCCGTCCACCAGCATCTTGAAGCCGCGGATGGTTTCCTTCAGCGGCACGTACTTGCCCGGCGAACCCGTGAACACTTCTGCAACGTGGAACGGCTGCGACAGGAAACGCTGGATCTTACGAGCACGGCCCACAGCCAGCTTGTCTTCCGGCGACAGTTCGTCCATGCCCAGAATCGCGATGATGTCGCGCAGTTCCTTGTAGCGCTGCAGCGTCTTCTTCACGCGGTCGGCGACTTCGTAGTGCTCCTGGCCAACCACTTGCGGGTCGAGCTGGCGCGACGTCGAGTCGAGCGGATCCACTGCGGGGTAAATACCCAGTGCAGCGATGTCACGCGACAGCACAACGGTCGAGTCCAGGTGCAGGAAGGTCGTTGCCGGCGACGGGTCGGTCAAGTCATCGGCAGGCACGTACACGGCCTGGATCGACGTGATCGAGCCGGTCTTGGTCGACGTAATGCGTTCCTGCAGCTTGCCCATTTCTTCAGCCAGCGTCGGCTGATAGCCCACGGCGGAAGGCATACGGCCCAGCAGTGCCGACACTTCGGTACCGGCCAGCGTGTAGCGGTAGATGTTGTCGACGAAGAACAGGATGTCACGGCCTTCGTCGCGGAAGCGCTCGGCCATCGTCAGGCCGGTCAGCGCCACGCGCAGACGGTTGCCCGGCGGCTCGTTCATCTGGCCGAACACCATGGCCACCTTGTCGAGCACGTTGGAGTCCTTCATTTCGTGGTAGAAGTCGTTGCCCTCACGGGTACGCTCGCCCACGCCAGCAAACACCGACAAGCCCGAGTGCTGCTTGGCGATGTTGTTGATCAGCTCCATCATGTTCACGGTCTTGCCGACGCCGGCGCCACCGAACAGACCCACCTTACCGCCCTTGGCGAACGGGCAGACCAGGTCGATCACCTTGATGCCGGTTTCCAGCAGGTCCACCGACGGCGACAACTCGTCGAACTTCGGGGCCTTCTGGTGAATGGCGCGCTTCTCGTCGGACGCGATCGGACCAGCTTCGTCGATCGGGCGACCCAGCACGTCCATGATGCGGCCCAGCGTGCCGTGACCGACCGGCACCGAGATCGGCGCGCCGGTGGTCGCCACACGCATGCCGCGACGCAGACCGTCGGACGAACCCAGCGCAATGGTACGCACCACGCCGTCGCCCAGCTGTTGTTGCACTTCGAAGGTCAGGCCCTTCTCGGCGAACGAAGCGTCGTTGCTGTCGTCCAGCACCAGCGCGTCGTAAACCTTCGGCATCGCGTCGCGCGGGAACTGAATGTCCACCACGGCGCCGATGCACTGCACGATATTTCCGTTTGCGATACTCATTTGTATCTCCAATAACTTGATTCTTTGCCGTGGCTATCAGACTGCAGCTGCGCCGCTGACGATCTCGGACAGTTCCTTCGTGATCGCTGCCTGACGGGTCTTGTTGTAGACCAGTTGCAGTTCGCCGATCACGTTCTTTGCGTTGTCCGAAGCCGCCTTCATCGCCACCATCCGGGCCGATTGCTCGGAGGCCATGTTTTCGGCCACCGCCTGGTACACCAGGGCCTCGACGTAACGGGTCAGCAACTCGTCGACCACCGTTTGCGCGTCCGGCTCGTAGATGTAATCCCACGAGTAGGCCTGCTTCTCGGCGTCGCTCTGCGCGAGCTTGTCGGCGGTCAGCGGCAGCAGCTGCTCGACCACCGGCTCCTGCTTCATCGTGTTGATGAAGCGGGTGTACGCCAGGTACACGGCATCGATCTGACCTGCGTTGAACGCGTCCAGCTGCACCTTGATTGCACCGATCAGCTTTTCCAGATGCGGCGTGTCGCCCAGATGCACGACATTCGAGACGACCTTGGCACCGACGCGGCCAAGGAACTGCATACCCTTGGTACCGATGGCGGTGGTTTGCGTCTCAACGCCCTTGTTCTGCAGATCGCGCAGTTGGGTGGTGACGGCACGCAGCACGTTGGTGTTCAAGCCACCGCACAGGCCTTTGTCCGTCGTCACCACGATCAGGCCGGCACGCTTAATGTCGCGCGCCACCATGAACGGGTGCTTGTACTCCGGATTGGCCAGTGCCATGTGCGCGGCCACGTTGCGGATCTTCTCGGCGTACGGGCGAGCAGCACGCATCCGTTCCTGCGCCTTGCGCATCTTGGATGCGGCGACCATTTCCATCGCCTTGGTGATCTTGCGCGTGTTCTGCACGCTCTTGATCTTGGTGCGGATTTCTTTTGTTCCGGCCATTTCTTCCTCTCCGTTCAGTCCTGGTCACGCAGGCCGAATTTCTCAACCTCGGTGACCAGTTCCGGGAATGACGCGGTTAGAACGCGGCGGACTTCTTGAAATCCTCGATCGCGGCACGCAGGGCGGCCTCATCTTCCTTCGACAGATCCTTCGTATCTTCGATGCGGTTGATGAGATCGGCGTACTTCGTCTTCAGCGTGTCGTGCAGGCCCTTTTCGAAAGCCAGGATGTCCTTCACGTCCACGTTGTCGAGGAAGCCGTTGTTGGCTGCATACAGCGACGCGGCCAGCTGCCACACCTGCAGCGGCTGGTATTGCGGCTGCTTGAGCAGTTCGGTCACGCGGCGGCCGCGCTCGAGCTGCTTGCGGGTCGCTTCGTCCAGGTCGGAAGCAAACTGCGCGAACGCAGCCAGTTCACGATACTGAGCCAGGTCGGTACGGATACCGCCCGACAGCTTCTTGATGACCTTGGTCTGAGCAGCACCACCAACGCGCGACACCGAAATACCGGCGTTGATTGCGGGGCGCACACCGGCGTTGAACAGATCGGTTTCCAGGAAGATCTGACCGTCGGTAATCGAGATCACGTTGGTCGGAACGAACGCGGACACGTCGCCGGCCTGCGTTTCGATCACGGGCAGTGCGGTCAGCGAACCGGTCTTGCCCTTGACTTCACCGTTGGTGATCTTTTCGATGTGATCAGCGTTCACACGTGCAGCGCGCTCCAGCAGACGCGAGTGCAGATAGAACACGTCGCCCGGGTAGGCCTCACGGCCAGGCGGGCGGCGCAGCAGCAGCGAAACCTGACGGTACGCCCAAGCTTGCTTGGTCAGATCGTCATACACGATCAGGGCATCTTCGCCGCGGTCGCGGAAGTATTCGCCCATCGTGCATCCGGCGTAGGCCGACAGGTACTGCATGGCAGCCGAATCGGAAGCGGCGGCAGCCACCACGATCGTGTATTCCAGCGCGCCGTGCTCTTCGAGCTTGCGCACCACGTTGGCGATCGTCGAAGCCTTCTGGCCGATTGCCACGTACACGCAGAAGATACCCTTGCCCTTCTGGTTGATGATGGCGTCGACTGCAACAGCGGTCTTGCCGGTCTGGCGGTCGCCAATGATCAGCTCACGCTGGCCACGGCCGATCGGCACCATGGCATCGATCGACTTCAGGCCGGTCTGCACCGGCTGGCTCACCGATTGACGTGCGATCACGCCTGGAGCGACCTTTTCGATCACGTCCGTCTTCTTGGCGTTGATCGGGCCCTTGCCGTCGATCGGCTGGCCCAGTGCGTTCACCACGCGGCCCAGCAGTTCCGGGCCAACCGGCACTTCCAGAATGCGACCCGTGCACTTGACTTCGTCGCCTTCGGAAATGTGCTCGTACTCACCCAGCACCACAGCGCCGACGGAGTCGCGCTCGAGGTTCAGCGCGAGGCCGAACGTGTTGCCCGGGAATTCCAGCATTTCGCCTTGCATCACGCCCGACAGGCCATGAATGCGGCAGATACCGTCCGTCACGGAGATGACCGTGCCGGTGTTCTTTGCGTCAGCGCCAGCCTTCAAGCCCTCGATACGGGTCTTGATCAGGTCGCTGATCTCGGAGGGGTTCAGTTGCATCGAATGCTCCTAATTCTTCAATCTGTCTGCGGGCGCGCTACGTCGATGAAATCGCCTCGATTCATCGGCGCCTCGCGGAGCAGCATTACGCGGCGGTCAGCGCAGACTGCATCTGCGTCAGGCGCGCGCGCACCGAGGTGTCGAGCACTTCGTCGCCAATCTGCACACGCACGCCGCCGATCAACGAAGGATCGACGCTCACGTGAGCCTGCAGCTTCTTGCCGAACTTGCGTTCGAGCGTGGCGACCAGTTCGGTCAGGGGCGCGCCCTCAAGCGGGAACGCACTGGTGATCTCGACGTCGGCGGCGCCTTCACTGGCATTCCGCAGCACATGGAATTGCGCGGCAATTTCCGGCAGCAGCGACAGACGCTTGTTGGCCACCAGCAGGCCAACCAGTTCCTTCGCCTCATGCGAAACCGGAGATTTCAGCGCCGACAGGAAGATCCCCGCCACATCGGCTTTGGAGAGCTTCGGATCATCGGCGACTGCCTTCATGTCGGGCACGGCAGCAATTTGCCCCATTTCCGACACGAGCTCAGACCATGCACCCAGATTGCCGGCCTTCGCCACGCGGAACAGCGCCTCTGCGTACGGACGGGCAACGGTTGCGAGTTCTGCCATGATTACAGCTCAGCCTTGAGTTGATTGAGCAGATCGGCATGGACCTGCGCATTGACTTCACGCTTGAGGATCTGCTCGGCACCCTTGACGGCCAGCGTGGCAACCTGGTCGCGCAGCGATTCACGCGCGCGCACGGTTTGCTGCTCGGCTTCGGCCTTGGCTTGCGCGATGATGCGCGCGGCTTCGGCTTGGGCGTTTTGCTTGATCTCTTCAGCGCTCATCTGGGCACGCTTTTCAGCGTCCGCGATGCGTTGCGCGCCTTCATTGCGCGCTTCGGTCAGTGCCTGCTCGACCCGCTTGTTGGCCAGCTCCAGCTCAGCCTTGCCCTTATCGGCAGCGGCCAGGCCATCGGCAATTTTCTTCGCGCGTTCGTCGAGCGCCTTCACCAGGGGTGGCCAAATGAACTTGGCAACAACCCACCACAGGATGAAGAACACGACCATCTGCGCGACGAGTGTGGCGTTCAGGTTCATGGTGTGTTCCTTTCGGTATTGAGACTACGGATCAATGCACGAAGCGGCGAGGGTTACGCGGTGCGTTCACCCAGGCCGCCTCCGGCATCATGCAGACCGAAAAGAATTACTTGATGACCGACAGCAGCGGGTTGGCGAACGCGAACAGCATGGCCACACCAACACCGATCAGGAATGCCGCGTCGATCAGGCCAGCCAGCAGGAACATCTTCGTTTGCAGCGGGTTCATCAGTTCAGGCTGACGTGCGCACGCTTCGATGTACTTGCCGCCCATCAGTGCGATGCCGAGGCAGGCGCCGATAGCACCCAGGCCGATGATGATGCCGATACCGATGGCGGTCAGACCTTGGATGTTGGCGAGAAATGCTTGCATGATGACTCCCTTTTACGTGAAAGACTAAGAACTTGAGAACTTGGAAAAATCAAACGGAACCGGAGAACCTGAACCGCAACTACTTAGTGGTGTTCATGTGCCTGGCCGATGTACACCAGCGTCAGCATCATGAAGATGAAGGCTTGCAGCAGCACGATCAGGATGTGGAAGATCGCCCACACTGCGCCAGCCACCACGTGACCCACGAAACCCAGTGCCGACGTGTCAGCACCGAACGTCCAGACCGAGCCAAGCAGCGCGATCAGCAGGAACACCAGTTCGCCCGCGTACATGTTGCCGAACAACCGCATGCCCAGCGACACAGCCTTGGCGAGGAATTCAATGATGTTGAGGATCAGGTTGAATGGCGCGAGGTACCACTTTGCGCCGAACGGTGCCGACAGCAGCTCGTGTGCAAAGCCGCCGGCGCCCTTGATCTTGAAGCTGTAGTAGATCATCAGGATCAGCACAGCGAACGACATGCCGAACGTACCGTTCAGGTCAGCCGTGGCCACCGCGCGGTGGTGCGGGACGTGCACGCCGAAGGTACCGAGCAGGTGGTTGACGCCCGTGACCCAGTCCACCGGGACCAAGTCGACCGCGTTCATCAGCGTGACCCACACGAACACCATCAGCGCCAGCGGAGCAATCCAGGAACGATCGCCGTGGATGATGCCTTTGGCCTGGTCATCGACCATCTCGACGACGAGTTCAACGAAAGCCTGGAAGCGGCCCGGGACGCCGGCGGTGACGCGGCGTGCGGCAATGCCCAGGACGATGATGCCGATCAGGCCCATCAATACGGACCAGAACATCGTGTCCCAGTTGATGACGGAGAAGTCGACGACGGAGGCCTGCTTGCCACCGATGCTGTTGAAATTCTGCAAATGCTCCGCGATATACGCGGAAGGCGTGAGAGCGTGCTCGGCGGCGTGGCCGGCGGCTTCTGCGACTTCAGTTGCCATGATGATTCAGTCCAATATTGCGAAACATTCTTCGTGACCCGTTCCGACCCGCGCCCGATTCTGCCAGGTGTTTCCTGGAGATCGCGGACTGCACGCGGCTGAAACATGTCACCTTATTCTTGCAGAGTGTCAGCGCAATGAACCGGGCTTCTCCTGCCTCAGGTCCTTGCCGTGTGCCAACACGCCAGTGTGCCCGCCATGTCGTGGTGGGCTGGAGCCGATTCAACGCACTATCGCAGCGCGAGACCGACCCAATACATCTTGAGCGCCAGGATCAGGGTGATCAGCAAGGGCGGCCAATGCAGGCCCTTGAACACCACCACCACGATCACCAGCAGCGCGACCGTGCCAAGCACCTTGATCGCTTCGCCCACTACGAGGCGGGCGATGGATTCGAACCCCTTGGCCGTCGACAGCCGCATCGCGAACCATGCCGAAGGCACCACGCATACGCCACCGCCCAGCAGCGCCGACAATCCAGCCTCGGCGGCTGACGCAGCGCCCGCTCCCGCGAACCAACTGCCGACATACCAACCGAGCCCACACAACAGTGTGATGGCCACTTGGCCGAGCACGATGGAAAAGGGCGTGATACGCGAGGCCTGCACAGCCTGCTCGCCAAACAGGGCGACCGCTTCGTCATGCGATAGCACATGCACCGGCGGCTCCGCCTGCTGATCATCGTCCCAACTGTCGTGCTTCGGATCCTGCACCGGCTGGGGCCGGGCGGCTTTCAACGAAGCGTAAGAATCGGGCCGTTGCCGGTCGGTTGGCTGCATGGAAGAATGCGCTTTCATCATGCCGCACCGCTTTGGGTCAGGCGGATTTAAAACCGCACGATTTTACGGGACATGGCGTTCGCCAGTCAACGCACAAGCGAACCCTTGTGCGGGCGCCTTCGACAGCACTTCGCGCGGCTGCGTTCCATTCGAAGCGCGCAATACGGTGCTGCTGGCGGGGTAGCGAATCCGGCTGATGGACCGGCGCCCGGTTGATTCCATGATGGTGTTGGTAGCGTCGAGCGTCGATGACGTGCGAGGTAATCGCACCAATTCCGTGCGAGCGTGCGCCCGCAAATGGCGCAGAGGCGCGGATTCCCGCTCCTGCGTCAAACGGTCGCAGGTTCACTCAGGCAGCCTCTTCGCCGGCGTCGAGACGCAGGCGCGCCAGCAGCCCATCGAACTCGTCGAGACTGCTGAATTGCACGGTCAGCTGACCGCGCCCCTTGGCCGCCAGCTTGATCTGCACACCTAGGCCGAGCTGGTCGGCCAGCTCTTCTTCGAGGCGGGCCACGTCGCGGCCGCCTTGGTGCCCGCCCTTCTGCTTCAGCGATTTCAGCTCGAACGGCTTGAGTGTCGACGCCACCAGTTTTTCCGTCTCGCGCACCGACAGGCGCTTGTTGACGATCTGGTTGGCCAATGTGATCTGTGTGGCACCATCGACGGCGAGCAGCGCGCGGGCGTGGCCCATGTCGAGGTCGCCGGCCATCAGCATGGTCTGCACAGGCTGAGCGAGATTGAGCAGGCGCAGCAGGTTCGACACCGCGCTGCGCGAACGCCCGACCGATTCCGCCGCCTGCTCATGCGTGAACTGGAATTCACGCACCAGGCGCGCAATGCCCTGCGCTTCTTCCAACGGGTTGAGATCCTCGCGCTGGATGTTTTCGATCAGCGCCATGGCGGCGGCCGATTCATCCGGCACGTCTTTCACGAGGACGGGCACCTCGGTCAGGCCGGCGAGGCGTGAAGCGCGGAAGCGGCGTTCACCCGCGATGATTTCGTACTTGGGCTTGGCACCGTCGGACTCGACCTTGCGCACCAGAATCGGCTGCATCAGGCCCTGCGCCCGGATACTCGCGGCGAGCTCCTGCAGCGCGCCCTCGTCCATGCGCGTGCGCGGCTGATATTTGCCGGGCTGCATCTGCTCCAGCTTCAGCACCGTCGGCGCGCCCTCTTGCCTGGCGGCTTCGACAATCTCGGCGGGGCTGCCGAGCAGTGCTTCGAGGCCGCGGCCCAGTCCCTTTTTCTTCATCGTGCTCATGTTGTTCCTCTTGCTGCTCAGGCCGGCATATCGGCCATCTGGCGCACGCGCGCGATCATCTCGGCGCCGAAATCCAGATAGGCCTTCGCCCCCTTCGATGCCACGTCGAACGCCACGCCCGGCATGCCGTACGACGGCGCTTCGGCCAGGCGCACGTTGCGCGGGATCACCGTCTTGAACACCTTGTCGCCGAAGTGCGATTCGAGCTGCGCCGAGACCTGCTGCTGCAGCGTCACACGCGGATCGAACATCACGCGCAACAGACCGATCACCTTGAGGTCGCGGTTCAGGTTGGCGTGCACCTGCTTGATGGTGTTGACGAGATCCGACAGGCCTTCGAGCGCGAAGTACTCGCACTGCATCGGCACGACGACGCCGTGCGCGGCACACAGGCCATTGAGCGTGAGCAGCGAGAGCGAGGGCGGGCAGTCGATGAGGACGAAGTCGTAATCGGCTTCCACCTCGGCCAGCGCAAGCTTGAGGCGGTTTTCGCGATGCTCGAGATCGACCAGTTCGACTTCGGCGCCGGCCAGGTCGCGGTTGGCGGGCAGCACGTCATAGCGCCCGGCCTCCGAGTGCTGGCGTGCCTGTGGAATCGTCGCCAGCCCGACAAGGACCTGGTAGACGCTGAATTCGAGCGTGTGCTTATCGATGCCCGAGCCCATCGACGCATTGCCCTGGGGATCAAGGTCGACCAGCAGCACGCGCTGCCCTTGCGCGGCCAGCCCGGCCGCAAGGTTCACCGTGGTGGTGGTCTTGCCGACCCCGCCCTTCTGGTTGGCGATCACGAAAATATTCGACATGACTCCTCTGCGGTGAATGGCTCGCTACAACGTTCGCTCACGCCGACGGCGCGAGGATGACCAGGTGACGCTCAGCCGGCAGCCCCGGCACGGTCAGGCGCTCGATGGCTTCGACGGTCCAGCCGGCGGGCAGGCGTTCGATTTCGGCATCCGGGCGCACGCCCTTCATGGCGACCATGCGGCCGCCGGGCGCCAGCAGGTGCCCGGCCAGATTCACGAAATCGACCAACTCGGCAAACGCGCGTGACGTGATGACGCCGTAGCCGGTGGCATCGGCCAGTTTTTCTACATGGCCCCAATGCGATTGGGCATTGGCCAAGCCAAGCTCGGCGCGGCACTGCGTCAGGAAGGCGGTCTTCTTCTGCACGATGTCGACCATCGTGACGCTGACATCCGGGAAGGCGATGGCCAGCGGAATGCCCGGCAGGCCGCCGCCCGAACCAACGTCCAGCACGCGCGGTGCGTCGGGTTGAGCACGGCGGGCCAGCTCGGCGATGCGCGACACTGCCGACAGGGAATCCAGCAGGTGATGCGTCAGCATGTCGCCGGCATCACGAATGGCGGTCAGGTTATAGACACGGTTCCATTTGGCCAGCAGCCCTTGGTACGCCAGGAGGCGATCGACTTGCGCTTCGTCCAGGGACAAGCCAAGTGCACGGGCACCGGCTTCCAGCTCTGCCCGGGCGTCTGTCAGTGCATTCGCCATCAAGCGGCCTCGCCTTCTGAAGTCGCGCGGGGACCCACTTGGCCACGCAGCACGCCCTTCTTCAAGTGCACGAGCAGCAGTGACACGGCGGCCGGCGTGATGCCGGAGATACGCGAAGCCTGGCCGATGGTCTCGGGCTTGTGCTTCGCGAGCTTCTGCTGGACCTCGATCGACAGACCGCGTACTTGCGAATAATCGAAATCGGCCGGCAGACGGGTGTTTTCGTTCGCACCGAGGCGCTCCACTTCATCGGCTTGCCGGGCGATATAGCCGTGGTATTTGATGCCGATCTCGACCTGCTCGCGGATCTGCTCGGCCAGCAACGGGTCTTCAGCCAACGGCGATTCGAGCGCGTACTTGCCGCCCTGCATGCCCATAAGGGTTTCATACGTCACGTTAGGCCGGCGCAGCAAGTCGGCCAAGGCGTACTCGCGCTCAATGCCTTTGCCCAGGACCGGCTCAGCGTCTTCCAACGGAAGCGTGGCCGGATTCACCCAAGTCGACTTGAGGCGCTCTGTTTCACGTGAAACAGCGTCGCGCTTCCGGTTGAACGCGTCCCAGCGTGCATCGTCGACGACGCCAAGCGCGCGGCCGACCTCGGTCAGTCGCATGTCGGCGTTGTCTTCACGCAGGCTGAGGCGGAACTCCGCCCGGCTGGTGAACATGCGATACGGCTCGGTCACGCCTCGGGTGATGAGATCGTCGACGAGTACGCCCAGATAAGCCTGGTCGCGGCGCGGCGTCCAGGCGTCCTTGCCCTGTACTTGCAGGCCGGCGTTGATACCGGCCAGCAGGCCTTGCGCCGCAGCCTCTTCGTAGCCGGTCGTCCCGTTGATCTGCCCGGCGAAGAACAGACCGGAAATGGCCTTGGACTCCAGTGAAGCCTTCAGCGCGCGCGGATCGAAATAGTCGTATTCGATGGCGTATCCGGGCCGCAGAATGTGGGCGTTTTCCAGCCCGCGCATGGAGTGGATGAGGTCCAGCTGCACATCAAACGGCAGGCTGGTCGACACGCCGTTCGGGTAGAACTCGTTGGTCGTCAGGCCTTCCGGCTCCAGGAAAATCTGGTGGCTGTCCTTGCTGGCGAAGCGATGGATCTTGTCTTCGATGCTGGGGCAGTAGCGTGGCCCTACCCCTTCGATCACGCCCGTGTACATCGGGGAGCGATCCAACCCCGCGCGGATGATGTCGTGCGTGCGCTCGTTGGTGTGCGTTACCCAGCACGGCACTTGGCGCGGATGCATGTCCGCACGGCCCATGAACGAGAACACTGGAACCGGATCAAGGTCGCCCGGTTGCTCTTCCAGCACCGAAAAGTTAATGGAGCGACCGTCAATGCGCGGCGGCGTACCGGTCTTGAGCCGACCTTGCGGCAGCTTCAATTCCTTGAGTCGCGCCGACAGCGACACCGCCGCCGGATCGCCGGCACGGCCGCCGGTGTAGTTATTCAGCCCGACGTGGATCTTTCCATCGAGGAACGTTCCCGCCGTCAGTACCACCGCACGTGCACGGAACTGCACGCCGACCTGTGTCACTGCCCCGACCACGCGGTCACCTTCCACCAACAGATCTTCGACGGCCTGCTGGAAGAGCATCAGGTTCGGCTGGTTTTCGAGGCGATGGCGGATCGCCGCCTTGTACAGTACGCGGTCTGCCTGGGCGCGCGTCGCCCGCACGGCCGGGCCCTTGCTGGAATTGAGGATACGGAACTGGATACCGCCCTCGTCCGTTGCGATGGCCATGGCCCCGCCCAGCGCATCCACTTCCTTGACCAGATGGCCTTTGCCAATGCCCCCGATGGACGGATTGCAGCTCATCTGCCCCAAGGTCTCGATGTTGTGCGTCAGCAGCAGGGTCTGACAGCCCATGCGCGCCGCCGCCAGGGCGGCCTCGGTGCCAGCGTGTCCGCCGCCCACCACGATCACATCGAATTCAATTGGATACAGCATGGCTTCCTCCTCGCATGGAGGCATCGAAAATTTGGAGAAGCGGAATTATAAGTCGCGCAGCTACACCGCAGTTCGACGATGCGGCAATCGAGACGAAATTGACCTGCTTTTCGTGTTTCACGTGAAACATGCACCGCTTGTCGGCCGCGGTTGTGTTTCACGTGAAACACATCAGTGGGCGGGTGCCCGCCCCTCGCCTCCCTGATGCGCACGCAGAAAATCGATAAAGACCGCACCTTGCCGGGCATTTGCGGCATGCGAGGAACTGGAGATGAAAGCGTTACATCGGCGGTCATCAGGGCTCAAGCACCCGAACGAGGGACCGACCGCCATGTGGTGGGCAACGGTGTAACCCGGCATGTGCACCAAGCCAATGCCGGCTTCGCCGCTTCCGTCAGTGCTTGGGCTCCTTTCCTCTTGAAAGCAAAACGCACGGCGCGAACCGTGCGTTTTGTGTGGGCCGATGACGTTTGGGCTACGTCGTCAGTTCTGCAGCTTCCACTTGCCGTCCTTGATCTCGACCATGACGCGCGAGCGCTGATCCAAGCCAAGGTGATCCTTCGCATTCATGTTCATCACGCCGTGGGAGATCGCCAGATTGGTCGTTGTTTCCATCGCGTCGCGCAATCCCTTACGGAACGCCGGTGTGCCGGGTTGCCCCTTTTTCAGCGCTTCAGGCATCGCCTGCGCGAGCAGCAATCCGGCATCCCACATGTGTCCGCCGAATGTGGAGACTTGTCCGCCGTACGCCTTCTCATATGCCGTCTTGTACGCCAGCGCCGGTTTCTTCACCGGGTTGCTGTCCGGAAGTTGCTCAGCAACCAAGATCGGGCCCGCGGGCAGGTACGTGCCTTCGCAGTCCTTGCCACACACACGCAGGAAGTCGGCGTTCGCCACGCCGTGCGTCTGATACAGCTTGCCCTTGTAGCCGCGCTCCTTGAGCGCCCGTTCCGGCAACGCGGCCGGCGTACCCGAGCCTGCGATCAGCACCGCATCCGGATTGGCTGACATGATCTTCAGCACCTGCCCCGTCACCGACGTATCGGTCCGAGCAAAGCGCTCATTGGCGACGACCTTCAGCTTGCGCAATCCAGCCACCTTGTCGAACTCCTGCGCCCACGAATCGCCATAGGCATCGGCAAAACCGATCAGCGCGACCGTCTTCACGCCGTGGTTGGCCATGTGCTCGGCAATGGCGGTCGCCATGTGGGAATCGTTTTGCGGCGTCTTGAAGACCCACGCCCGCTTGGCGTCCATCGGCTCGATGATCCGCGCTGATGCGGCCAAGGTGATCATTGGCGTTTCGTTCTCGGCCACCACATCCACCATCGCCAGCGAGTTCGGCGTGACGGTCGAACCGATCACCAGGTCCACCTTGTCTTCGGTGATCAACTTGCGCGTGTTCTTGACGGCCGTGGTCGTGTCAGACGCATCGTCGAGCACGATGTACTCGATCTTCTTGCCGGCGATTTCCTTGGGGAGCAGCGCGACGGTGTTCTTTTCCGGAATGCCTAGCGAAGCGGCCGGCCCCGTGGCAGACACCGTGATGCCGACCTTCACCTGGGCGAACGCCGTACCTGCCAACAGCGCCGTCGCGGCGAGTGCAATGCGGGATGCGCGCGATACCTTCATGCCGTCTCCTGAGATAGGTCGGGCGGGTCTGCGCCCGCCCTGAATCTACGATTGACCGACCGAAGGGTCGGGGATGATCGAGTCTAGAAGGAGTCACGCCACGCGAGCAAGGGGGGACATACCCCGAAACTTAACGTGTTCACGATCCAGGCGCATTCATCCCACGCGATAGACCCGGCCGCCCTGCACGCCTTCCACACTGCCCCCGGTATGCGAGCGCCCCACGCGCTGCCGAGACCGGCTCGAAGCCTCGAAAGAATGGGCCATACGCTTCCATGGATTCAGTCAGCACCGCCGGGCTGACCGCATTGATGCGGATGCCGCGCGGCAGCTCGCATGCGGCCGCGCGCACAAAGCACTCCACGCCGGCGTTCACGGCCGTCGCGTGGGCGCCTTGTGCGATCGGCTCCTGCCCGACGATGCCGGTCGTGAGTGTGATCGAGCCGCCGTCGTTCAGATAATGCTGGCCGACGAGCGCCAGGCGCACCTGACCGAGCAGCTTGTCCTGCAGGCCAACGTTGAAATCCGCGGCCGTCATCTTTGTCAGCGGCCCGAAGAAGAGGTTGCCCGCAGTGGAGACGATCGCCTCGACGTGGCCGAGCCTGTCGAACGGCGCGGCCACGCTGTCGGCATTGGTGATGTCGAGCTGTTGCTTGCCCTGGGTGCGACCGACGCGGATGATTTCGTGCGCACCGCCCTGCCCCAGTTCCGCCACCACGGCGCGGCCCAGCGTGCCGCTGGCACCAATCACGACGATCTTCCTGTCTTGCTCCCTCGCAAATCCGGTTGGAATGGCGCCTACGACGGCCATGGCTTGCGCGCGGCAGCGGTGACCGGTGCGGGCCTGCTGCTGCAGCCCGAAGTGCTCGTCGCCGAAGACCTGGCAAGCGGCCGACTCGTACGCGTGCTGCAAACATATGCGCCCGAGCCGCGGCCGATTCATGTCGTGTATTGGCAGGATCGGCGGCCACTGCCGAAGCTTTCCGTTTTTGTGGGGCATTTGCTGGCGCAGGTGCCCACGTTCGTCCCCGCATCGGCGGCACAATAGCGCCCATGAACCCCGAAGACCTCCAACGCCTCGTCACCACGCAAATGCCCTTTGGCAAATACAAGGGCCGCCTGATTGCCGACCTGCCGGGCCATTACCTCAACTGGTTCGCGCGCGAGGGTTTTCCGCCGGGGCAGATCGGCCGATTGCTGGCGCTGATGCAGGAACTGGATCACAACGGCCTGAAGGGACTTCTCGACCCGCTGCGCCAGAATCGGTGACAACGCGATCGATCAGTCGCCGTTGATGTATCGCAGCAGCCCCGTCGCCAGCGCATCAAACACGACGCGGCAGCGCGGGCTGTCACGCAGGTCTTCGTGCATGGCGAGCCAGGTGTCGAGCGTGATGGCGATCTGCTCACTGAACAGCCGAACCAAATCCGCGTTGTGCCGCGCCAGGCCGACTTGGCAGAAGCCGATGCCAAAGCCCGCACGCAGCGCGGCAATCGCGGCCAGGTCACTGTCTGTGCGCAGCGCGAAGCGGTTGCGTTGGACCCACGGAAACTGCGCCCGCATGCTGCGCAAGAACGCGTTCTCTTTGTCGTAACCGATCAAGGTGTGGCCAGCCAGTTCTTCTATCGTGGTGGGCATGCCGCGCTGCGCCAGGTAGCGCTGATGCGCGAACAGCCCAAGCTCGATGCCGCCGAGATGCCGCGCGACAAGCACGCCCTGGCTCGGTGGGTGCATGCGCACGGCGATATCCGCTTCGCGGCGCAGCAGGTCTTCCATCCGGTTGGAGGGCACCAGTTCGAGCGTCAGCTCCGGATAGGCGGCGTGCAGGTCGGCGAGGATGGGTGGCAGCACTTCCACCGCCACCACCTCGCTGGCGGTGATGCGCACGGTGCCGCGCACGCCCTCGCCCTGGCTGGAGGCGGCGCGCAGCAAGGCGGCGCTCGTGGCCTCCAGCGATTCCGCAAACGGCCGCAGCGATAGCGCCGCTTCTGTGGGGCTCAGCCCCTGCTGCGTTCGGATGAAGAGCGACATGCCCAGCGCTCGTTCGAGCGCATCGACATGCCGCCCCACCGTCGGCTGCGTCAGCCCCAGCGCGCGGGCGGCGCCCGACAGCGATCCTTCTCGCACGACGGCAAGAAACGTCCGATACAACTCCCAGCCCGGTTCCGATCTGTCCATACAAATTTGTATAGCTGCACGCTTGATATCAACAATTCCATTGAAGCACAGACACGCCCAGAATGCCTCCATCGCAACGCTCTCTCTCACATCAGGAGCAGGTTATGGAACAGGCAAACCAACAGGCAAAACGCATCGCATTGGTGCTGGGCGCCACCGGCGGCATTGGCGGTGAAGTGGCACGCCGACTGGTGGCGCGCGGCTGGCATGTACGGGCGCTGCAGCGCAATCCGGATGCGCTGACGAACCGCAACGCCGCGTTCGAATGGATTCGCGGCGACGCGATGGTGCGCGAAGACGTGGTCGGCGCGGCGCAAGGCGCGGAGCTGATCATCCACGCCGTCAACCCGCCGGGCTACCAGAACTGGGCCGGCTTGGTGCTGCCGATGATCGACAACACCATCGCCGCCGCCCGTGCTTCAGGTGCGCGCATCGTGCTGCCGGGCACGGTGTACAACTTCGCGCCGGACACGTTTCCCGTGCTGCGCGAAACCACCGCCCAGGCACCGCTCACGCGCAAGGGCAAGATCCGCGCGGAGCTGGAGCGCCGCATGCAGGCCGCCAGCGCCGACGGTGTACGCAGCCTGATCGTGCGCGCGGGCGATTTCTTCGGGCCGCAAACCGGCAACACGTGGTTTGCCGGCGCGCTGGTCAAGCCGGGCAAGCCCGTCCGCACCGTCACGCAGCCGGGCGCTGCGGGCATCGGCCATCAATGGGCGTACCTGCCGGACGTGGCCGAAACGATGCTGCGTCTTGTCGAGCAAGGCGACCGCCTGCCGGACTTCGCCGTCTATCACATGCGCGGTCACTGGGACGCCGACGGCACGCAAATGGCCGCCGCCATTGGCCGCGCGGTGGGCCGCCCCGTCAAGACGCGCGCATTTCCGTGGTGGCTAATGCCCGCGCTGGCGCCGTTCTCGGAGATGCTGCGCGAAATGCGCGAGATGCGGTACCTGTGGCAGCACCCGGTGTGCATGGACAACGCCAAGCTCGTGCAGGCGCTCGGCGCCGAACCCCACACACCGTGGGACGAGGCCGTGGGCGCGACGCTGCGCAGCCTAGGCTGCCACTAAAACCCGCGCGGCCGTGGCAAGGAAGTGAGCAAGTTTAGGTGTGCGCTGCCCGGCCACCTTGGCGAGGTCATCCCACTGGCGCAATTGCAGCGCATCGGCAGCGTATGGACGCTGCATGAAGGCCTCGGCCTCGTGTGTCGAAAACACGCCGCCCTGCAACGCCAGGCTGCGTACCGAATCCGCTGATAGGCGTGCGTAGTAATGCGCGTCCATCGCGCACAGGCAGCGCTTGGCATCCACATGCAGGCGGATCGGCTCCAGCACGGCATCGGGAAACGTCGCACGCAGAAACGGCAGCGCAAAGTACTGGTGCTGATCGTCGATGCCGTGGGCGGTCGGCGTCTCGCCCTGCAGGTTCAGCAAATGACCGAGGTCGTGCAGCAGCGCCGCCGTGACCAGCACATCCGACGCGCCGGCCGCCTCCGCCAGCGTCGCCGTCTGCAAGGCATGTTCCAACTGAGTGACGGGCTCGCCGCTGTAGGCAATGTTGCCGTGGCGATCGAATAGCGTGCGGATGTCGTCGAGAGTCAGGGCCATGATGCTGCGCGGGCAAAAGCGGAACCATGCAGCCTAGCCCGCCCATGCGGCACCACCATGACAACGCGCCGCGCATTAGCCCGCGTGATCTGCCCGATTAGAAAGTTTGGTTGGGCATGCGCGGCACGTGGCCTTATCTTCGGTGCCTTCCCCCCCATCGGAGCGCATCATGCTCGCAGGACACGCTGTACAGGTCACCCAGGCGCTGGAACAGGTCACGGACTATTGGTCGCCGCGCGTCGTCGGCCAGGTCAACGACCAATACATCAAGGTCGCCAAGCTCAAGGGCGAATTCGTCTGGCATGACCACCCGAATGAAGACGAACTGTTCTTCGTGGTCTACGGCCACCTGAAAATCGCTTTCGAAGACCGCGCCGATGTGCACCTCGGCCCCGGCGAATTCTGCGTCGTGCCGCGCGGCGTGCGTCACTTTCCCGTTGCCGACGAGGAATGCGGAATCATGCTGATCGAAACCGTGACGACGCAGCACACGGGCGACGTCATTACCGAGCGCAGCGTGGCGCTCGAGAAGCAACTCAACGGATGAAGGCGTCGTAAGCCGTCTTCAAAATCAACGCCAGCACTACCACGATGAACACCTTGCGCACGAAGCGGCTGCCGTGCCGCAACGCGAGGTGGCTGCCGACCTGATTGCCGGCCACGTTGGCCACCGCCATCACCAGGCCGAGTTGCCACCAGACGTGCCCCTTGGCGGCCAGCAGCAACAGCGCAGCCACGTTGGTCGCCAGATTCACGATCTTGGTAGACGCCGACGCGTGCAGGAAGTCGTACCCGAACACGCGCACGAACACGATCATCAGAAAGCTGCCGGTGCCCGGGCCAAACACGCCGTCGTAGAAGCCGATGGCCGCGCCGGCCAGCAATGCCGCCGCGAGCTCGCGCCAGCCCTTGAGGCTCGGAGCATGGTCGGCGCCCAGGTTCTTCTTGGCCACCGTGTAGACGAGCAGCACCGCCAGCACGAACGGCAGCGCACGGCGCAGCGGCTCGGCCGGAATATGCGTGAGCGCCCACGCGCCGAGCAGCGAAAACACAAACGCCGTGACCACCGCCGGTGCCGTGGCGCCCCAATAAATACGCACCGTGCGGCCGTAGCGCACCGCCGCCGTCGCGGTGCCCGACATCGACGCGACCTTGTTTGTGCCGATCAGCGTGGCGGGGGCGATGTTGGGATACGCCGAGAAGAGCGCGGGAATCTGCACCAGGCCGCCGCCACCGGCCACAGCATCGATCAGGCCGGCCAGAAAACCGGCCACGGCGAGCAAAGCGAATTCCATCAGGAGAAACGAAACAGGAAGGATTAGCCCAGCGCCTTGGGCGACGGGCGCGCGCTACGCCGCCAGCAGCCCGATGCGTCGGGCGCAAAGCCGAGCGCTGCGGCGTCTTCAGCCGACAGCGCCGCGGGCGGCAACAGGACGTGGAGTATGCCATGTGCCCTGGCGTACTCATTGACGGCCGCCAGGGCCGCATCGCGCGTGGCCGGGTCACCGGAAAGCACCATCACGCCGACGGGCAACCACGCCACCAAACCGCCCAGGGCCAGATGCGGCACGAGCGTGATCGGTGCCACACCGGCCAACATCTCCCCTTTTTCCACGAGAAAGCACGGATGCACGCTCGGATGAGCGAGCAGCGTATCGACGGCATGCGCAAGCTGCAGCGGCGAGGCGGTCGACGCGACGGCGGCCAGCAGGCGCGGCCGGTCTTCAGGCGTGGCAAGGCGAGTGGAGAAGGTCATGGACAGTTCTGGCGAAGCGCCATTGTCATGCAGCACACGCATAGGCGTCGACAACGAATGCATTTCTCTTGTGAATCGGCGCGAACCAGAATGGATGCGGCACACCACGGAGCCCGCCATGACCGATCCGACGCGCGCCCTCACCCTGCAATTGCTGCAGTCGCTGGCCGAACGGCCCAGGCCTTATGCAGAAGTGCTGGAAACCTGGCGGACGTCATGCCCGCGGCTGTCGATCTGGGAAGATGCGTGCATTGATGGGCTGGTGGACTGCGCGCCCGGATCGCATCTGGTGACGGTCAGCGCCCGCGGCCGGGCGCTCTTGGCGGCGAGCGCCACTGGCTAAACGCGCAAACTAAAAGGCCCTGCCGGGGATCGCCTGGCAGGGCCTTTATCTATTTTGCATCTCCACCGTACATGCGGTGTGTGCTGTCGTCTCCTCGCTCCCGCCTCATTTATCTCGTGCGAAAACCGTAACGAGACTGTAAAAGATGCACCGCAATGCAGCAACTAGAGCAAACCCTTACGGTGCATGAGGCACCAAGTGCAGCCGTTCGGGTGAAATTTACCGGCATCTTCGCGCATTGTGGCGTCAACGTCGCAACCACGGTACGCGCGCCGCAATTTCGCCCATGATGCCGCGCCGGAACGTCAGTACACAGATTACGAAGATCGCGCCCGTGACCGTGGTGACCGATTCGCCAAGGATATTGAAGCCGTCGATGCCGGTGGCGCCAGCCAGGAAGCTGCCGATGTCGCCGAGCTTGTTTTCCAGCGCGATGACGAGCGCCGCACCCAGCAGCGGGCCCGACAGGATACCGAGGCCGCCCACCAGCGTCATCAGGATGACCGAGCCGGACATCGACCAGTGCACGTCGGTGAGCGTCTCGAAGCCGAGCACCAGCGTCTTGAGCGAACCGGCGAGGCCCGTGAGCGCCGCCGACAGCACAAAGGCCAGCAGCTTGAAACGATCGGTGTCGTAGCCGAGGGACGTGGCGCGCGGCTCGTTCTCCTTGATGGCCTTGAGGATCTGCCCGAACGGCGAGTGGATCGTGCGCACGATCAGCAGGAACGCCGCCACCACGATAACCAGCACCACGTAGTACAGCGTCAGGTCCGAAGAGAGGTCGATCACGCCGAACAGCTTGCCGCGCGGCACGCCTTGCAGGCCGTCTTCACCGCCCGTGAACGGCACTTGCAGGCAGAAGAAGTACAGCATCTGCGCCAGCGCCAGCGTGATCATCGCAAAGTAGATGCCCTGACGGCGGATGGCGAGCAAGCCCACGATCAAACCGATGAACGCGCCGGCTGCGGTGCCGGCCAGCAGGCCAAGCTCCGGCGTGACGTGCAGATCGCGCATCATGTAGCCGGCCACGTAGCCCGCGCCGCCAAAGAAGGCCGCATGCCCGAACGACAGCAGCCCCGTGTAGCCCAGCAGCAGGTTGAAGGCGGAGGCAAACAGCGCAAAGCACAGCAGCTTGGCGACGAACACCGGATACGCGCCCACCAGCGGCGCGGCAATCAGCGCCACCAGCAGCAGGCCGTACAGAACATATTTGAGGGAGGAAGAGTTGGTCATGTTGGCCGCGCCGCTCATTTCTCTTTACCGAACAGGCCCGCCGGACGCACCAGCAGCACCAGCACCATGATCACGAACACCACGGTGGCCGACGCCTGTGGATAAAACACCTTGGTCAGCCCCTCGATCACACCCAGGCCCAGGCCGGTGACGATCGAACCGAGAATCGACCCCATGCCGCCGATCACCACCACGGCAAACACGGTGATGATCATGCTCTGCCCCATCAGCGGCGAGATCTGGATGACCGGTGCCGCCAGCACGCCCGCAAACGCCGCCAGCGCCACGCCAAAACCGTAGGTGAGCGTGACCATCAGCGGCACGTTCACGCCAAAGGCTTCGACCAGCTTCGGGTTCTCGGTGCCGGCGCGCAGGTAGGCGCCCAGCTTCGTCTTCTCGATCATGAACCACGTGGCGAAGCACACCGCCAGCGACGCCACCACCACCCACGCGCGATAGTTGGGCAGCATCATGAAGCCGAGGTCGGTGGCACCCTGCAGCAGTTGGGGCGTGTCATATGGCAAGCCAGACACACCGTAGATGGCGCGGAACACGCCTTCGATGACGAGCGTCACGCCCAGCGTAAGCAGCAGGCCATAGAGGTGATCGAGCTTGTAGATGAACCGCAGCAGCGTGCGTTCGATCACCACGCCCAGCAGGCCGATCACCAGAGGCGAGAGCACCAGCATCGCCCAGTACGGCACGCCAAGGTACGAGAAGCCCATCCACGTGAGCACCGCGCCCAGCATGAACAGCGCGCCGTGCGCAAAATTGATGACGTTGAGCAGCCCGAAGATGACCGCAAGGCCCAGGCTCAACATCGCATAGAAGGAACCGTTGACCAGACCCAGCAGCAGCTGGCTGAGCATGGCCGGTAGCGGAACGCCGAAGATTTCCATCGCGGTCAGGGGAAGAACACCAACACAACGTTGATGGCGCCGCCCCCCCACACGGACGGCGGCGCCGGATTGCCTACGCTTTTACTTCTTCATCAGCGAGCACTTCGACTCGGCGGGCGTGGTGAAAGCCTGCTCGCCCGGGATCGTCGCGACAACCTTCAGGTAATCCCACGGCTTCTTCGATTCGGCCGGCGTCTTTACCTGCAGCAGGTACATGTCGTGGATGGCACGGCCGTCCTGGCGGATATAGCCCTTCGTGTAGAAGTCGTCGATCTTGGTCTTCTTGAGCTGGGCGATGACCTTGTCCGGATCATCCGTGCCAGCAGCGGCCACGGCCTTGATGTAGTTCGACACCGCCGAGTAATCCGCTGCCTGCAGGCTGCTCGGCATCTTCTTCATCTTCATGAAGTAGCGGTTGGCGAACTTGCGCGACGCGTCGTTCATGTCCCAGTACCAGCTGTCGGTCATCAGCAGGCCTTCGGCCGTCTGCAGACCCAGGCTGTGCACGTCGTTGATGAACATCAGCAGGCCTGCGATCTTCATCGTCTTGGTGATGCCGAATTCCTTGGCTGCCTTGATCGAGTTGATCGTGTCGCCGCCAGCGTTGGCCAGGCCCAGGATCTGTGCCTTGGACGACTGCGCCTGCAGCAGGTACGACGAGAAGTCCGATGCCGACAGCGGGTGCTTGACCGAACCGACCACCGTGCCGCCGTTGGCCTTCACCACAGCCGTGGTGTCGTTCTCCAGCGAGTGACCGAACGCGTAATCGGCGGTCAGGAAGAACCACGACTTGCCGCCCTGCTTGACCACCGCGCTGCCCGTGCCCTTGGCCAGTGCCACGGTGTCGTACGCATAGTGGATCGTGTACGGCGTGCACTCTTCGTTGGTCAGGCGCGCCGTGCCGGCACCGATGTCGATGAACACGCGCTTCTTCTCGGAAGCCACCTTGTTCATGGCCAGGCCCGTGGCAGAGTTCGTGCCGCCCAGCAGCATGTCCAGGCCTTGCTGGTCCATCCATTCACGCGCCTTCGATGCGGCAATGTCGGCCTTGTTCTGGTGGTCCGCCGTCACGAGTTCGATCGGCTTGCCGAGCACCTTGCCGCCCGCATCCTCGATCGCCATCTTCACCGCCTCGACACCGCCCTGCCCGTCGATGTCGGCATACAGCCCCGAAAGATCCGTGATGTAGCCGATCTTCACCTTGTCGCCGCTCACCTGCGCATGCGCGCCGAATGCGGCCGCCCCCAGCCCTACCGCAATCAATGCACCAGCCAGCTTCTTGAGTGTCATGGTCTTGTCTCCTGTGTCGTGCGCGCCGCGGATCACGCTGGCGCATGGGTCTTGCAAGTCGATCGGAAAAACCTCTTAAACGCCGAGCAGCTCGTGCAGCACCGGCATCTTGTCCTGCAACTGCGCCGCCTCGAAACGCTCGACGATACGGCCGTGTTCCATCACATAAAACCGGTCTGCCAGCGGCGCGGCAAAGCGGAAGTTCTGCTCCACCATCACCACCGTGTAGCCGCGCTTCTTGAGCATCAGGATCATGCGGGCCAGCGCCTGCACGATCACCGGCGCCAATCCTTCGGAAATCTCGTCGAGCAACAACAGGTTCGCGCCGGTGCGCAGGATGCGCCCGACCGCCAGCATCTGCTGCTCGCCGCCCGACAGGCGCGTGCCCTGGCTTTGGCGGCGCTCGGCCAGGTTGGGGAACATCTCGTAGATCTCGTCGATGCTCATACCGGCATTGCCGGTCTTGGCCACCTGGCCCTTCAGCACCGGCGGCAGCATCAGGTTCTCTTCGCACGACAGGCTCGAGAAAATGCCGCGCTCCTCGGGGCAGTACCCGATGCCGCAGTGGGCAATCTTGTGCGTGGGCAGGTCGATCGTTTCCACACCCTGGCCGCCAGCGTCATGCACGACGATGGAGCCTTTGCGCGTGCCCACCAGGCCCATGATGGCGCGCAGCGTGGTGGTACGGCCCGCACCGTTGCGGCCGAGCAGCGTGACCACCTCGCCGCGGTTCACGGTCAGGTCGACACCATGCAGGATGTGCGATTCGCCGTACCAGGCGTGCAGGTCCTTGATCTGGAGCGCGGGCGTGCTCATGCAGTGTTCTCGTGTGTTCGGGTCTAGCGTTCGCTTACGTTTGATGCGCGGCGTGTGGCCGCGTCGCGTGATCGACCAGCGTCGATCAGTGGCCTCAATGGCCTTCCAGCGCCGCATCGGCGGTGCCCATATAGGCCTCCATCACCTGCGGGTTCTTCGAGACGTCTTCGTACGGGCCTTCGGCCAGGATCTGGCCGCGCTGCAGCACCGTGATCTTGTCGGCGATGGACGAGACCACATTCATGTTGTGTTCGACCATCAGGATCGTGCGGCCCTGTGCGACGCGCTTGATCAGCTCCGTCACGCGGTCCACGTCTTCGTGGCCCATGCCCTGCGTGGGCTCGTCGAGCAGCATCAGCTCGGGCTCCATCGCCAGCGTGGTCGCAATCTCCAGCGCGCGCTTGCGGCCGTAGGGCAGCTCCACCGTCACGGTGTGCGCAAACTCCGTCAGCCCCACCTGTTCGAGCAGCTCCATCGCGCGCGCATTCAGCGTGTTGAGCGACTGCTCGCTGCGCCAGAACGCGTACGCCGTGCCGAGCTGCCGCTGCAGTCCAACGCGAACGTTTTCCATCACCGTCAGATGCGGAAACACGGCGGAGATCTGGAACGAGCGGATGACGCCGCGGCGCGCGATCTGTGCCGGCTTCTCCGACGTGATATCGACGCCGTTGAACAGGATCGTGCCGCGCGTGGGCACCAGGAATTTGGTTAGCAGGTTGAAACAGGTCGTCTTGCCGGCACCGTTCGGGCCGATGAGCGCATGGATGGACCCACGCTGCACGCGCAGGTTGACGTCGGACACGGCGGTAAAGCCCTTGAAGCCCTTGGTCAGTCCGCGCGTTTCGAGAATGATGTCCTGCGCCATGATTCCCTCTGGTCTCCCGCCCTTTTTATGGTGCGGATGATTGTCAACGGCTGTTGCGTTGCAAAACATCGGGGTTTTTACCGAGACGATTACACCCTGCTTACCCCCCGGAAACCCGCACCGGTATTGGATTTCCGACTCACGCCCCGGGGTTACGTAGAGTTACCTATCGGGGCAATGCGGATTGCGCATCCAGTGGACACGGGCGGTGTGTCATGCCCGTGTCATCGGCACGCGAGCTGGTGTCAGGCCGGGACGGCCTCACCGCGGGCTCGGGCCTTGCGCGCGGCACGGATCATCTCGCTCGCCTTCTCCGCAATCATGATCGTCGGCGAGTTGGTATTGCCCGACGTAATCGTCGGCATGACGGACGCGTCGACCACCCGCAGGCCCTCGATCCCGCGCACGCGCAGCTGCGCGTCGACCACCGCGTTTGCATCATCGGCGCGCCCCATGCGGCACGTGCCGACCGGGTGGAAGATGGTCGTGCCGATCTCGCCGGCGGCGCGGGCAAGTTCTTCGTCGGTTTGAAACGCCGCGCCGGGCAGGTACTCCTCCGGCTTGTACTGCGCCAGGGCCGGCTGCGCGACGATGCGGCGTGTGAGGCGCAGCGAATCGGCCGCCACCTTGCGGTCTTCCTCGGTCGACAAGTAGTTCGGCGCGATGGTCGGCGCAGCAAACGGGTCGGCGGACGTGACATGCACCGTGCCGCGCGAGGTCGGCCGCAGGTTGCACACACTCGCGGTAAACGCATTGAACGCGTGCAGCGGATCGCCGAACTTGTCGAGCGACAGCGGCTGCACGTGGTATTCCACATCGGGGCGCGACACGTGCGGGTTCGAGCGCGCGAACACGCCCAGCTGCGACGGCGCCATGCTCATCGGCCCGCTTTGGTTGAACGCGTATTGCATGCCGATGAGGGCCTTGCCCCACCAGTTGGAGGCGCGCGTGTTGAGCGTGGGCACACCGTTCACCTTGACCACGCTGCGCAGCTGCAGGTGGTCCTGCAGGTTTTCTCCGACGCCCGGCAACGCCTGGCGCACCGGAATGCCGAGCGCTTGCAGGCGTTCCGGCTGGCCGATGCCGGCCAGCTCCAGCAATTGCGGCGAGTTGATCGCGCCGGCCGACAGGATCACCTCTTCGCGCGCGGCCACGGTGTAGTCCTGCCCTGCTCCGCGATACGTCACGCCAGTGCAGCGCTTGCCGTCAAACGTCAGCGCCCGGACTTGCGCACCCGTCACGATGGTCAGGTTCGGCCGCTGCGATGCCGGGCGCAGAAAGCCCTTGGCCGTGTTCCAGCGGATGCCGCGTTTCTGGTTGACCTCGAAGTAGCCGACGCCAAAGTTGTCGCCGCGGTTGAAGTCGCTCGTGCGCGGGATGCCCGCCTGCACGGCCGCCTCGATGAAGGTCTCGAGCACCTGCCAGTGCAGGCGTTGCGGCTCGACGCGCCATTCGCCGTTGGCGCCGTGCCATTCGTTGGCACCGCCGTGGTGGTTTTCGCTGGCCTTGAAGAGCGGCAGTACCGCATCCCATTTCCATGAATCGTCCCCGGTGATGGCGGCCCAGCCGTCGTAGTCTTCGCGTTGACCCCGCATGTAGATCATCCCGTTGATCGACGAGCACCCACCCAGCACGCGGCCGCGCGGATACCCCAGCGAGCGACCGTTCAGCCCGGGTTCTTCGCGCGTGCGATACAGCCAGTCGGTGCGCGGGTTGCCGATGCAATACAGATAGCCGACGGGGATGTGGATCCAGTGGTAATCGTCCTTCCCGCCCGCTTCGAGCAGCAGGACGGAAACGTCGGGGTCGCGGGTCAGCCGGTTGGCGAGGACGCAGCCTGCGGAGCCTGCGCCGATGATGATGTAGTCGTAGGTGTCCATGTCTCCGTGCTTCTTTTCCTTGGTGTTATTGGTTTTTATTGTTGTGGTGCAACCAATTCACTTCAAATCAAATCCGCGAAGCCAACCACTCCGTCATCTTTCCAAACACCTCGCTACGCAACGGTTCGGCTTCGTTGAAGATCTCGTGATACCCGTTGTCGAACCACGCCAAGGTCCGCAAATCTTCCGGCGCATTCGCATAGAAATCCCGGCTGCCTGACGGATCGACAATCGAATCCGCGCCACCGGCCATCAGCAGCATCGGCGCTTCGAGGCGAGGCGCATCCTGCTGCGCCTGCGTGATCGCATTGAGCATGAATTCGAGCAGCGACGCACTGATCGTGCCCTGCACCAGCGGGTCTGCTCGATAGGCGGCGGCGATGCTCGGGTCATGCGAGAGCTTGGCCGGGTCCACCGGATTGGGCACCGCCAGCTTGGGCGCCAGCGCAGACAGGAGGCCACGCACGATCCCCGCCCCGGGCGGCAATTTCACTCGCAGCGCAGGCGACGACAGCAGCACGCCACGCACGGGGCGGATACGCGCGGTGGTGAAGCGCGCGACGATCAACCCGCCCATGCTGTGGCCGAGCACGAACGGCATCTCGTGCCATTCGGCGACGGCGGCATCGACGATTTCGGCGAGATCGGTGAGGTAGTTGTCTTGCGCGTCGAGCGCCATGCGCGGGCCGCCGCTCTTGCCGTGGCCCCGCAGGTCGAAGGCCCTTACGCGCAGGCCAAGATCGGTGAGCACCTTGGCCACATGCGGATAGCGGCCGCTGTGTTCGGCCATGCCATGGACGAGGATGACGGTGCCGCGCGGCTCGCCGGTGTCGGGCGCGGGCAACCAGGTGCGGACCAGCAGTTCAGTGCCGTCCTTCATGCGCTGGCGGGTTTCCAGTGCTTGATGGGCAGTGACCTGAGCGGGGGCTTGCGTCATCGGCGTCTCCTCCTTGGGTTGCCAGATTGTGGCATAGACGCCGCCTGTCGCAATCTGCGCCAATAGAGCGGCCCGTCAGTGGCAGCAGGCGTCGAGGTCGGACTCGGGGCCGCCTTCACCGCCCTCGCCGGCCACGCTCTGGAGGATCGGGCAATCGGGGCGATCATCGCCGTGGCACGCATTGGCGAGCGTCATGAGCGTGTCGCGCATGGTCTGCAGCTCGCTGATGCGCGCGTCGAGATCCGCCACGTGGCGCAGGGTGACGGCCTTCACATCGGCGCTGGCCCGTTCGCGGTCGTTCCATAGCGAAAGCAGCGTGCGGATTTCTTCCAGCGCGAAACCCAGCGAGCGCGACCTGTGGATAAAGCGCAGCACATGCAACGCCCGCGCGTCGTACATGCGGTAGTTGCCTTCGGTGCGCGGACTCGGCGGCAGCAGGCCGATGCTTTCGTAGTACCGGATCATCTTGGCCGACACGCCACTGGCCTTTGCGGCCTCGCCAATGTTGACGGGGCCTTTGTCGATCAGATCGGTGCGCGTCATGCGTTGTCTCCGGTGGCGCGCCAGCGGCGCAGCATCAGCGCATTGGTGACCACGCTCACGCTGGAGAACGCCATGGCCGCGCCTGCAAATGTCGGGTTCAGCAAGCCGAATGCCGCCAGCGGAATGCCCACCACGTTATAGATGAAGGCCCAGAACAGGTTCTGGCGGATCTTGGCCACGGTGCGGCGCGAGAGGTCCAGCGCGTCGCTCACCAGACGCGGCTCGCCGCGCATGAGCGTGATGCCGGCAGCCTGCATCGCCACATCGGTGCCTGTGGCCATGGCAATGCCGACATCGGCCGCCGCCAACGCCGGCGCGTCGTTGATGCCATCGCCGACCATCGCCACCACATGGCCGCCCTGCTGCCATGCCGTCACACGCGCGGCCTTGTCCTGCGGCAGCACTTGCGCGGCCACTTCATCGATGCCGAGTGCCTGCGCCACGCTGCGCGCTGCCCCAGCGTTGTCGCCGGTCACGAGCGCGGTGCGCACGCCGCGCGCCTGCAGCGCGGACACGGCCTCTTTCGCGCCGGGCTTGAGCGCATCGCCAAAGGCAATCAGCCCGCGCAACTGCACGCCGCTTTCGCCACGCTGCGCAAGCCACGAGACGGTGTTGCCTTGCGCCTCCAGCGCATCGGCGCGCGCTTGCAATGCGCTGCGATCAAGCCCCAGTTCATCCATCCACCGGGCATTGCCGAGTTGCAGCGATGCGCCATTCACGATGCCCCGCGTGCCGCGTCCGGCCAGCACTTCCGGCGATTGCGCGGGCGTGATAGCGCGACCCCGCTCCTTGGCATAGTCGCGCGTGGCCTGTGCCAGCGGATGCGTGTTCTCGGCCTGCAGCGCGGCAAGCTGATCGAGCAGCATGTCGGCGTCGATGCCGGATGCCGGTTCCACCGACGTCACACGCGGCCGGCCGACGGTGAGCGTGCCCGTCTTGTCGAAGACGACGAAATCCACTTGTTGCGCGCGTTCCAGCGCCTGCGCGTCCGCAATCAGGATGCCGCGCCGCGCGCCCGCACCCGTGCCGGCCATGATGGCGGACGGCGTCGCAAGACCCAGCGCACATGGGCAGGCAATTACCAGCACGGCAACAGCGTTGACGATGGCCGTCTCCCACCCCGCACCAGCGATGAACCAACCGGCCAGCGTGAGCAGGGCCGCCACCAGCACCGCCGGCACAAAGATGGCGCTCACGCGGTCGACCAGTTGCTGGATCGGCGGCTTGGCGGCCTGCGCGTCTTCCACAAGGCGGATGATGCGCGAGAGCATAGTGTCTGCGCCGATCGCCGTGGTGCGCACGAGCAGCACGCCGTCGGTGGCGATGGCGCCGGCGGTCACGCGGTCGCCATCGCGCTTGGGCACGGGCAGGCTTTCGCCGGTCAGCATGGATTCATCGACGTGGCTTGCGCCTTCCAGCACCACCGCATCCACGGGGATGCGTTCACCGGCGCGCACGGACACCACGTCGCCGACGCGCACCTGGGCGACAGGGGTATCGCGCAGCGTGCCGTCGGCACCGCGCACGCGAGCGGTGTCGGGACGCAGCGCCTGCAACGCACGGATGGCCTGGGCGGTCTGGCGCTTGGCACGCACTTCCAGCCACTTGCCAAGCCGCACCAGCGTGATGACCACGGCGGCGCTTTCGAAGTACAGGTGCGGCGCATGATGCATCCCGTCCGCCCCGGCGCGCCACCAGAGCCACAGCGACAGCCCGTACGCCGCCGACGTGCCGAGCGCGACCAGCAGATCCATATTGCCGGCACCCGCACGGAGCGCCTTCCAGCCGGCCTTGTAGAAGCGTGCGCCAATCACGAACTGCACAGGCGTTGCCAGCAGCCATTGCACCCAGGGCGGCAACATCCAGTCGGCACCGAACCACCCGGCAATCATGGGCAATACAAGCGGCACAGACAGTGCAGCGGCAATGCACACAGGGCCGGCGCCTTCCCAGAAGTCGGGTTCGGCAGCAGCGGGCGCAGCGGTTTCATCAGTAGCGACGCGGGCCTGATAGCCGGCCGCGGTAACAGCGGCGATCAGCGCATCGCTTGCCGCGCCGCCTTGCACGCGGGCCCGCTCGGTCGCGAGATTCACGCTCGCTTCGGTCACGCCGGGCACGGCACGCAAGGCACGTTCGACACGGCCCGCACAGGCAGCGCACGTCATCCCACCGATATCGAGATCGGTCGAAAGCACGTCGGGAAGGCTGGCTGCAGTCATGAAAGCGTCCGTTCTGAAGAGATGGCATCAGCCTAGACCTTCCCATCTTGGTAAGGTCAAGCGTCATTTTACGCTTGCGCTTCCCACGATGGGAAGGTTCATACTGCAGCCGTGATTCACCCTTCCCTCTTTCAGGAGCCAACCATGACGACGTCTTCCACGACCTTTTCCGTGAGTGGCATGAGCTGCGCCCATTGCGTCTCGGCCGTCACCCGTGCGGTGCAGCAGGTCGATGCCGGCGCCAATGTGCAGGTTGATCTGGACAAGCAAACCGTGGCCGTCACCAGCGGTGCCAGCACCGATGCCGTCAAGGCCGCCATCGAGCAAGCCGGCTACCCGGTCAAATCTTCCGGCTGAACCGGACGTTGGCAACAAAAAAGGCGTGCCGCTGTGGCACGCCTTTTTGTTGACGCGGAAACCGCTTAGAAGCGGTAGCCGACGTTCAGGAAGGTCACGACCGGGTTGATCTTGATCTTCGCTTCGCTCACGACGTGGACGCCGGTCGCCGTCGTGCTGTCGATCGTTGCCGTGGTCTTGAGCGGCAGGTACGACACCGACAGGCCAACGAACCAGTCCTTGGTGATGGCGTACGTGGCACCCACATTCAGCACCGGGTTCAACGAACCATCGGTCGACACGTTGCTCTTGCTGCCTGGGCCAGCCAGCTTCGTCTGGAAGGCGCTGTTCGTGATCTTCTCGTCGGAGAACCACGTGTAGTTCAGGCCCAGACCCACGTACGGACGGAACTTGGTGTCGGCGTTGAAGAAGTACCACTTCGCCAGCACGGCCGGGCTCCATTGCTTGGCCGACCCGATTTCGCCGTAACCGGACAGTGAGCCCGTCCCTTCGATCTTGTGGCGCGGCGGAATGCCACCGACCAGCTCAACGGCAATGTTGTCGGTAAAGAAGTGCGTGAAGGCGAGACCGACGGTATCGGCTTCCTGGATCTTGGCGCCCGTGCCGGATTGCGACTGGTTCACCGGCATGCCGCCGATGCTCTTGACCAACAGCGGATCGCTCGAGCTGTTCGGCATCACGCGGAACCAGCCGAGGCTGACGATATTGCTGCCGGCAGCCTGTGCGTGCGCGGCGGTGGCGAGGATCATCCCGGCGGCGGCCGCCAGTGCTTTTTTATAGGCCATCTCTGTATGTGCTCCTGTGTCAGACGCATCCGCGACAAATGTGTTGATTCGTTTGCGGTGCGTTCTACGTCTCCTCCCAGGCGGAAGGGATGGCCATTATCCCGTGTGATTGCCTAGACTAGAACCCTTTTTCTAGAGGTTTCCTGTTACAACATGTGCGCGCGATCGGCCTGCGGCGCGCTTCTGCAGCACATGCCCAATTTTTAAACAGCCGTGGACTTGGTCAGCGCAAGCACGCAAGCAGCTAGATCCCACAGGGCACTGCCGACGCTTTTGAACACCACCGGGGACACCGGCGCGGGCTGCGTGAGCGTGTCGGGCGGCGTATCGATGCACTGTTGTAAGGGCCGCACACGGGACCATGGCACGCCAGCCTGCAGCAGGTCACCGGCTTCGGCTTCCAGGTCGACGAGCGTATCGGCGTACAGCCGATCGACCGCTGCGGCATGCACGCACAGGCGTGGCGGCAGCTCCGCCATGTCGGGCCGGAATGCGCCAACAGCCGCGATGAAGTGATGCGCTCCCCACGCGTAGCCCGCAGGTTGGCTTGGATCCCCCAGATCCGGGAGCACCGGTTGCGATGACGGTGTCGCGGTGATCACCAGAGAAGCCTGCGGCAATGCAGCGCGGGCCGCATCCGCCACGCCTGCCGCATCGCCGCCCGCGAGCGCGGTGGCGTTCATGCCGAGCGCGCGTGCGTAGTCCGCCAGCCCATCGGCGCTTGCAGCCGTGCGCGCAATGATGGTGACGCGACGCGTGCCCAGTCCGAAGCGGAAGGCCTCCAGATGTGCGCGGGCCTGGGCACCGGCGCCGATCAACAGGAGATCTCCCGCCGGCTCAGGTGCCAGCAAGCGCGCCGCCAGCAACGACACAGCGGCGGTACGGTGCGCGGTAACGGTCGGGCCATCCAGCATCAGCCGGCGCACACCCGTGCGGGCATCCATCACCACCACCTCACCGTGGATCGCCGGCAAGCCCTGCCCAGGGTTGTGCGGATGCACGGTGATCATCTTGGTGATGGCGATGTCGGCGTTGGACGCGGGCATCAGCAACAGACTGCCCCCGCCCGCCACGGGCATCACAAGGCGGGCCGGCGCCAGGGCACGGCCTGCGCGCGCGTCGCGCAACACCTGGGCGATGGCATCGGCCAAGGCGGCATACGGCAAGCGGGCTGCCGTGGTGGCAGCGTCGAGGGTCTCCAGCATCGGGCTCCCGCAGCGGAAGAAACGTCGGACGGACTTATGCAGCAGCGCGGCGCGGCGGCGGTGTGCGGCGCGTGAGCAATCCCGCGCTGATGAGCAGCTGCGCAGCGGCGTAACTCCACCAGATCGCCAGCTCGTGGTCGGTGAACGGAAAGACGAACACGCTGATGCCGATCATCGCGTCGGAAGCTGCAAACGCGAGTGCGCCCCACGCCGTCAGCGGCCCCGGCAGGCGCGCCAGCAATGCCGCGCACACCATCGCCGAGAGGACGACCATGTAGGCAATGACGGGCCCCTTGAGCTCGCCGAGCCCTGGCCAGTACCACAGCAGCATGCCGATGGCCACGCCGATCATCACGCCGACACCGATCATGCGGATGGCCGACGACACGCCACGCAGCCCCACCAGCACCCGCAGATAGCACAGATGCGCCAGCAGGAAGCAGCCCAGCCCGGCCATGAACGAGAACGCGAGCCCCGGCAGAACGAGCCACAGATCCCCGAGTGCGGAAAACATCATGGCGCCGATCAGCCAGCGCCGCTCGCGCGGAATCTCGTGCAGCGATGCGGCCCGCGCCAGCAGCAGCGCCATCAGCATTTTCCACAGCGGCTGCGCGACGATGCGACCGACCAGCGGGGTGCCGGGCGGTACATCTACGGCCACCATGGTCAGCATGCCGCCGTAGGTCACGCCTGCCACGGCAGCAGCCACCCACCACGCGCGAACCCGTGCCGGCATGCCGTAGCCGCCTGACAGATGCGCCGGCGCGTGCGCCGGATGCGTGGTGTGCCCTTCAACCATCGTGGTCTCCCGCCCAAGACAGGCGTTTCATATCAGCAAAGTCATGTCGGCTTGCAGCGTGACACGCCGAGCACCCTGGCGCAAGGCGCGAATTTACCCACCAAGGTGGGATAGCGGCAACGCGCCATCCCTCTTCAGGGCTGTCAGTACGATATTGGAACGCACGTTATCCACACCCGGCACGCGCATCAGCTTGCGCATGACGAATTCCGACAACGCCGGCAGGTCGGGCACCACCACGCGCAGCATGTAATCGGCGTCGCCCGCCACGGAATAGCATTCCTGCACCGCATCGAGCAGGCTGATCTCTTCATGAAAGCGTTCGACGATGGCGTCGCCGTGGTGCGCCAGCTTGACGCTCGCGAACACCGTCACGCCCAGCCCCAGCCCGGTCGGCGAGAGCACCACCCGGTAGCCCTCGATCACGCCTTCCGATTCAAGCCGCGCCAGGCGCCGCCCGACTTGGCTGGCCGACAGGTGGACTTGCTCCGAGAGCTGCTGATGCGTCGCACGCCCATCGCGCTGAAGCGCCGCTAACAGGGCCAGATCGAAGGCATCAAGCGAAATCATGCACACCTCCTGCGTTGACAGGCTGCATTCTGCATGATTTCCGCAAACAACGTGCAATGTGTGGCGGTTTTGCGGCCAACCCGCGTCGACGCGCCCCTACACTGGCCGGACTCTGATTGCACAAGATCGACATTACAAATGGCCATCGCAACCAACGCCCCCGATGCAGCGCAAAACGCCGCCCCGGCCGGCTTCAACGGCACCCTGACCGATAAGCTGCGTGAACAATTTGCCGAAGGCCTGGACGGCCAGACGCTGCGCGCTGATTTCACCATGCAGCAGCCGGTGCACCGCTACACCGCCGCCGACCATGCAACGTGGCGCACGCTGTACGACCGCCAGGAAGCGCTGTTGCCGGGCCGTGTCTGTGATGAATTCCTGCAAGGCCTGTCGACACTGGGCATGAGCCGCGATGCTGTGCCGTCATTTGACCAGCTCAACGAAACGCTGATGCGCGCCACCGGCTGGCAGATCGTCGCGGTGCCAGGCCTGGTGCCTGACGAAGTGTTCTTCGATCACCTCGCCAACCGCCGCTTCCCCGCAAGCTGGTGGATGCGCCGCCCCGATCAGCTCGATTACCTGCAAGAGCCGGATTGCTTCCACGACATCTTCGGCCACGTGCCGCTGCTGATTAACCCGATCTTTGCCGACTACATGGAAGCCTACGGCAAGGGTGGCCTGAAGGCCGCGCGCCTGGGCCAGCTCGACATGCTGGCGCGCCTGTACTGGTACACGGTGGAATTCGGCCTGATCCGCACGCCGGCCGGCCTGCGCATCTACGGGGCGGGCATCGTGTCGAGCAAGAGTGAATCGGTATATGCGCTGGATTCGGCCAGCCCGAACCGCATCGGCTTTGACGTGCGCCGCATCATGCGCACGCGCTATCGCATCGACACGTTCCAGAAGACCTACTTCACCATCGACAGCTTCGAGCAACTGTTCGATGCCACGCGCCCGGACTTCACGCCGCTGTATGAAGAACTCGCCGCGCTACCGACTATCGGTGCGGGGGATGTGATGGATGGCGATGTGGTGCTGAACGTCGGAAACCGCGAAGGTTGGGCAGACACGGCGGACATCTGAGCGCAGATCGTGGCGCGCTGACTATACTGCGCGCATTCAAGACAGAACTTCGCCCCCATCATGATGCCGACCCTGAACGACGACCAACGCAAGGCCCTCTTTGCCGAAGTGCCCGGCTGGACGCTGCAGAGCGACCGCGACGCCATCCAGAAAACTTTCACCTTTACCGACTTCAACGCCGCGTTCGGCTTCATGACGCGCGTGGCGATCAAAGCCGAGCAGATGAATCACCACCCCGAGTGGTTCAACGTGTGGAATCGCGTGGACATCACGTTGTCCACGCATGATGCGAACGGGCTCACGCACCGTGACGCCGATCTCGCGCGCTTTATCGAGCAGGCCGCGAAAGGCGCAGGCGCCACCGGCGCGAAGTAATCACCGCAATGCTGGCGCTCAGCCCTGTGTGGCTGCGCGCCACGCCTCGTACGCCGCCCGCGCCCTGTCGCCCAATTGCTCAGGGGCGATGCGGGTGGCGCCTTGTACAATCATCAGCGCATACGGCTTGGCCAGCGCCGACGCCTCGGCACACAGCCGCAGTTCCTCGCCTTCGGCGGGCGAACGGGCACGCCAGAAATTGATGGCGGCCTCCAGATCGGTGATGGTGAGCAGGGCATCGGTCATCCGCGCATTGTAGCGCTGCCCAATCTCGCCGATTGTCCCTTTTTGCCCTTTCCGCCCGCACTCTGGATCGAGTCAATGCGCATCCTGCTGATTGAAGACGACCGTGCCATCGCCAGCGGCATCCATGCCGGGCTCACGCAAGCCGGGCACCGCGTGCATGTCGTTCATGACGGTGTCTTCGCCACTGAACAACTCACCCGGCAGACCCACGATCTGGTGATCCTCGATCTCGGGCTGCCCGGCATCGACGGCATGACGCTGCTCTCGCAATTTCGGGCGCGCGATCGCGTGACACCCGTGCTGATCCTGACCGCCCGCGACGGCCTGCTCGACAAGGTGAACGGCCTGAACGCGGGCGCGGATGATTACCTGCTCAAGCCGTTCGAGATGCTCGAACTCGTGGCCCGCGTGGGCGCATTGCTCCGCCGTCGCGGGGATCCGACCGAACCCGCCGCGCGCCCTGACATCCTGGTCGGACGGCTGCGCATGAGCGGCGTGGAGCGGCGCATCTTTGTCGACGCCGCTCCGCTGGAACTGTCGCCGCGCGAATTTGCCGTGCTGGAGTTGCTGATGCTCCGCCAAGGCCGGGTGGTCAGCAAGGTTCAGTTGCAGGACCACCTTGCCAGCTTCGGGCATGCCATCGGTGAAGCCAGCCACGACGTGGTGGGCGATACGGCCATCGAAGTCTATGTGCACCGCGTGCGCCGCAAGATCGAACATTCCGAGGCAGAGATCGTCACGGTGCGCGGCTTCGGCTATTTGCTGCAGGCACGCGCGGCAGCGTAGGTCTCGTCCATGTTCAAGCGCCACCGTCCCGCCTCGTCGTCGGCTTCAGCAGCACCGGCCAAGGGCGGCAACGGTGCGATCAGCCTGCGCCTGCATCTGTTGCGTGCGCTGGCGACACCGCTGTTCGGCCTGATTGTGGGCACCGGCGCGCTGTCATACTGGCTGGCGGCGCATTACACCGCGCAGGTGTTCGATCGCGCATTGGTGGGGGTGGCGAACACGCTGGCTGAGCAATTGCGCATCGCCGGTCCGCATGTGTCGGCGGCCAAGCTCTACGACATTGCTCTCACCGCCCAGACGCTCGTCCAGAACAGCGGCGAAGACCGCATCTACTGGCGCATTTCCGGCCCTACGGGCACCCTCGTTGGGCGCGACACGCCATTGGGCTACGGCTCGGGCCAGGTTCGCATTGGCGATGCGCGCGTGTTCTACAGCTGGATCGACGGCAAACAGGTACGTGCGGTGCATCTGCTCGTGCCGGGCGTGAGCGCGGAGGTGCCCAAGCCGCGCTCGCCGCGACAACCTGTACCGCCCGATCCCGAAGACGATGTCACGCGCCCTGCGCTCGCGCCCACGCTGGCGCAGACGGCACCGGCGTTCAACCCGTCCAACCCGCCCGATGCCATGCAGGCCGAGGGCGGCATCGTCGTGGAAGTGGCGGAGCTGCTGGACCATCGCGATACGGCCGCCAAGGAAGTGCTGCTGTCGGTGTCGATTCCATTGATCGTGCTGCTGGCAATTGGGGGGCTGATTCTTTCGCTCGTGCTCAAGGAAGAATTGCAGCCGTTGCAGACGCTGGCCGATACGCTCAACAAGCAGAGCGCGCGTTCGGTGACACCGCTGCCGGCGGAATCGGCCGAACGCGTGCCGGCCGAACTGCAGCCGCTCATCAACGCGATGAACGCGCTGCTGGCCCGGCTGCGCGACGCACTGGAAGCGCAGCGCACCTTCATCGCAGACGCGGCACATCAACTCCGCACGCCGCTGACGGCGTTGAAGCTGCACGCCGATCGCGCTGTCGACGCCAAGACATTGGACGATGCCCGCCCCGCGCTGCTCGAGCTGCAATCGGGTGCGAACCGCGCGGTGCGTCTATCCAACCAGTTGCTCACGCTGGCGCGTGCCGAGCCAGGTATGACGCTGGACCAACTCGGCACGCCGATGCGCGTCGATCTTGTCTCGCTGGCGTTCGACACCGGCGCCGAGTGGGTGCCGCGCGCGCTCGCGCGCGGGCTGGACCTGGGCTTCGAGGCCTGGCCGCACGACGCCACACTGCCAGGTTCCTTGCAGGCACCGGTGCTGGCCAACGCAGTGCTATTGCGCGAAGCCATCAACAACCTGCTCGACAACGCCATCAAATATGTGCCGGCTGGCGGACGCGTAACCTTGCGCGCCGGCATGGAGGCCGACGCGGCATCCAAGTGGTGGGGTGTGGTGAGCGTGGAAGACAACGGCCCCGGCATTCCACCCGAGCGGCGCGGTGAAGTGTTCCAGCGCTTCTTCCGCGGGGATGCGGACCACCGCCCTGGGCAGCCGCAAGGCAGCGGCCTGGGCCTGGCCATCGTGCACGACATCGTGCGTCTGCACGGCGGCACCGTTGCCATCGACGATGCAACCGCGCGCGATGGCAGTCGCGTGATGCGCTTCGTGTTGCGTCTGCCGCTGGCAGACGACGCCGTCTGAACGACGAGCGTTCGACTTACTTCTTCTTGGTCTTCTCGGGCGGCGCCAGCATTGTGCCGCGGCATTTCTTCGCGCCGCAGCGGCACGCGAACTGTTCCTTCAGTGCCTTGGTCTGACGGCCCTCGATGACGAGGCCGTAGTCGTAGAACAGTTCTTCGCCGGCTTCGATGTCGCGCAGCGCGTGAATGAACACGCGGCCATCTGCTTCCCGCGCTTCGCAGTTCGGCTTGCACGCATGGTTGATCCAGCGCGCGCGGTTGCCGCCGTACTTGGCGTCGATCACGCTGCCGTCTTCCAGGCTGAAATAGAAGGTGTGATTCGGGTCGGAGGGGTCATGCGGATGGCGGCGCAGCGCTTCCTTCCACGTGATGTGCTCGCCCTTGTATTCGATGATCTTCTTGCCGCGTGCGATGGCGACCACGGCATACACGCCGCGTCCGTGCACGCCCGATTCGCGCACCTCGATGCGATCGCGGCGGCGCAGTTTGGCCGGCGCTTCCGTCGCGGGCGAGGACTCAGCCAGAGCCGGCGTGGCATCAGGGGACGTGCGTGTCATTGGGAAATAGCGCTGTAAAGCGAAACAAAAACGTCGATCAACGAAGCCGTGAGCCTACACCAAAAGCATGGCATCTCGACACGCGCCGCAACCCCATGCTGCCCCATCAGTGTGGATAACTCCGCCTGCAGCTGTGGATAACTACCGGCAAAGGCTGTTGGTTGTCTGTGGCTGCCCTGTCGACGGTGTGGGCACAAGTGACGGGGTTGCCAATCGGGCGATCGGAAAAACCAGCAAGCTATCCACCTGAGAGCACACGCGGTACCCGCTGTTTTGCTTGCAACAAGTGCTTGAACACAAAGCGCTTTTTTCACTTATCCACAGAAACTGTCCACCGTTATCTACTACTACTATCTGTATACATAAGAAAAAAGGTAAACCAACCAGTCGACTGCGTCGAACCGATCAACGAGCAGACAAGCCAACCGCGAACCAGACCATCGAGCGCCAATATTGATGTGATGGGATCGCCTCGCAACGTAGCGCCCATGCGGGTTTACGGAACCCACATGCCACGCGCCGTTACAAAGCTCACGTGCCGACGCTGTTCGCATGCCGGTATCATGTCGCCCTTGGAGCCATCCCCCGGACGCTCTGTTGTGTGTTTTATCTACTCTTGAAGGGAGTCAAGCAATGACGAAAACCGAACTGATCGACGCCATCGCCAGCGGCGTAGACGGTCTGACCAAGGCCAAGGCCGAGCAGGCACTGAACGTGACGCTGCAAGCCATCATGGAATCCGTTGGCAAGGGCGATGCGGTCAGCCTTATCGGCTTTGGTACCTTCAGCCAAGGTGAGCGTGCGGAGCGTATGGCTCGCAACCCGCGCACCGGCGAAGAAATCAAGGTCGAAGCGGCCAAGACGGTCAAGTTCAAGGCCGGCCAGAAGTTCAAGGACGCTGTCAACGCCTGATGCAATGACAGCCCTCGGCGCAGCCAGCCTGTCTGGTGAGCGCCAACGACGTGGCATGCCATTGCATGCGTGAATCGACCGCAGCACTGGCATACCACGTCGGAAGGCCTGTCTCCCCGTCAGGCCATCCCTTCTCCCCTCTTTCATGTCCCGCCCTTTCCTGCGCAATTCGCTCGCTCTGCGCATTGCCCTGCCGCTTGTCCTGATCGCACCGGTCTTCTGGTTTGCCGGTTGTGCGACGCCGCCTGCGCGCCCGCAAGCCGAACCGCTACCCGACAACGAAGTCGTGCAGACGCGCCCGGGTGCCACACCGCGCGAAAAGATGATCGAGATTGCCCTGACCGAATGGGATCGGTGGGGGCGCCAAGTGGTGCGCGTGGGGCGCGACGATACGTATTGCGTAGCAGGCGGCGGTTTTCCTGACCAGCCGCAAGGCCGTTGGCTGACACCCGACGACCCGATGCCCACCCCGTCTGATGAAGGAAGCGGTACCGACATGCCGCTGCCCAAGGCAGTTGCCGAGCCTGCCGCACCTGCCCAGGCACCTTGCCTGCGTTATCCGGACGGCACGGGCGGCGAAGCCACCGCGCGCGGCTGCATGCTGGCCAAGCGCTACTGGGGCATTGTCGGCAAGACACCGACCTGCCAGCAGTTGACCACCGGCGGCTGGGCGTGGTCTGCGGTGTTCATCTCGTGGATCATGCGCAAGGCCGGCCTGCAGAACGATCAATTCCTGACCGGCGCTACGCATGCGGAATATGTGACCGACGCGCGCGATCATCTGCTCAGGCATCCCGCCTTTGTCCTTGAGCGCACACCGGCCGTGCCGCGTCCGGGCGACCTCATCTGCACCGCACGCGGCGCCGATCGCTTCATGACGGACCCGGCCGAAATCCAGGCCGGCAGAACGCCCATGCATTGCGATCTCGTCGTCGAGATGGACCCGGTGCGCCATGAAGTGAAATCGATTGGCGGCAACGTGCAGCAATCCGCATCGATGAGCATTACCGAGTTGAATGACGCCAACCAGCTCGATCCGTACACGAATTCGGTCATGCAGTGGTTGGTGGTGCTGCGCAACCAGTTGCCCTAGCAGACGGCAGATGTAACGTTGTTTGACGCCCGGCGCAAATTCATTAACATGTGAATCACTTAAGCGCCGGCAACCCGACCGGCGCATGGCCCCTGCGATCAGGAGACAGGTCATGACGGTGCTTTCGCTTTCGCCCGATTCCGGTTCGGACATCCAGGCCCATCGCCCGACTTGGTGCGGCCCAAGAGAATGGGGCGCGCGCGTGAAGCTGGCGGCGTGCTATCGCATCTTTGCGCAGCTGGGTTGGACCGAACTCATCTACAACCACATCACGCTGCGCCTGCAACCGGAAGACGGTGCGGATGACGATGACGGTCCGACCTTTCTGATCAATCCGTTTGGCCTGACCTATGCCGAGGTTTGCGCGTCGAACCTGGTGAAGATCGACCTGCAGGGCAACGTGCGGCGCACAGCGGGTCAGCCGGACTGGCCGGTCAACCCGGCGGGTTTTACCGTGCATGCCGCCATTCATGCCGGTATCCCGGGCGCGCACTGCGTGATGCACACCCACACGACCGCCGGCATGGCCGTGGCGTGCGCGCGCGACGGCTTGTCGATCAGCAATTTCTACGCGGCGCAACTGCACGGCAAGGTCGCGTATCACGACTTCGAGGGCATCACCGTGCATGCCGATGAAGGGCCGCGCCTGGTCAGGAACATCGGTGACAAGCCCGCGGTAATCTTGCGCAACCACGGACTGCTGGCCTGGGGTGATTCGATTGCGCGGGCGTTTGCGGTGCTGTGGCTGCTCAACCGCGCGTGCGAGATCCAGCTCGCTTCCACATCGATGGGCCCGGTGTTGGAGATTCCCGAAGCGATTGCGCGCAACTGCACGCGCGATTCGCTGCAGTTCAACCCAAACTTTGGCGCAGGCGAAGATGTGTTTGCGGCCCTCACCCGCACCATCGACCGCATCGATTCTTCCTACCGAACCTGATCACATGACACGCATTTGCATCGTGGGCGCCGGCGCGGTCGGCGGCTATCTTGGCGCAAAGCTCGCGCTGGCAGATCAACCGGTCAACGTGCTGGCACGCGGTGCGACGCTTCAGGCATTGCGAGCCGAAGGACTGCGCCTGACCGAAGACGGCAACACACGCTCTGTGCCGGTGCACGCGAGTGACGACGCGCACGCGTTCGGTGTGCAGGACGTCGTGATCGTTGCTGTAAAAGCTCCCGCCATGGAAAGCGTGGCGCAAGGCATTGCTCCGCTCATCGGCCCCGAGACCTGTGTGGTGGTCGCGATGAACGGCGTGCCATGGTGGTTCTTTGACCGGCACGGGCCGCTGGAAGGCCTGCGCCTGCAATCGGTGGATCCACACGGACGCATCGCGCAAGCCATTCCAACGAAGAACGTACTGGGTTGCGTGGTGCATCTGACGTGTTCAACGGCGGCACCAGGACACGTACGTCATGGGTTCGGCAAACGATTGATTCTTGGCGAACCCACAGGCGGCATCTCACCGCGCCTGGGTGCACTCGGTGCGCTCTTTGAACGCGCTGGTTTGCAGATCGAACGCAGCGAAGCCATTCAACGCGATATCTGGTTCAAGCTGTGGGGCAACATGACGATGAACCCGGTGTCGGTGCTCACGGGCGCGACGTGCGATCGCATTCTCGATGATCCGCTGGTCAGCGCGTTTTGCCTCGGCGTCATGGAAGAGGCCAAAGCAATTGGTGCGCGCATCGGCTGCCCGATCGAGCAGAGCGGCGAAGAACGCAGCGCGGTGACGCGTCAACTCGGCGCGTTCAAGACGTCGATGCTGCAGGATGCAGAGGCCGGACGCGGCCCGCTGGAGATCGATGCGCTGGTGGCGTCGGTGCGAGAGATCGGCCAGCATGTGGGCGTGCCGACGCCGCAGATTGATGCCCTGCTGGGTCTGGTGCGCCTGCACGCCCAGACCCGCGGGCTTTACTGAGGAGAACGCTGTATTACGGCGCGAGCGCAGGATGCTTCAGCGCATGTGCCGTTTCAATCCACTGCTGGTGATACGCGGCATCGTCGCGCTTGAGACCCAGTTCGCCGTTCTGATACGCCATCGCCAAGGCTTGCACGGCCTCCGGCAATTCGTGTTCGGCGGCGTCCTGGTACAACGCCAGCGCGCGGGCTTCATCGCGTGGCACACCATCACCGTCGCGGTAGGCATTCGCCAGCATGAACATCGCTGCCGGAATCTCGTGGCGGGCAGCACGATCAAACCAGTGTGCAGCCTGCGTTGTGTCGACAGCCGTGCCGTAGCCGCTGCGATACATCACGCCCAGGTAGTACGCCGCGGCCGCGTCGCCCTTGTCAGCGGATTGACGCAGCAGGCGCAGCGCACGCGGGTAGTCGCGTTCCACACCGCCGGTACCGAGCAGCAGCGCCTTGCCCAGCGATAACTGCGCACGCGCATCGCTCGATGCAGCGGTTTCCAGCCAGCGCATCCCCTCGTTCCGCAAGGCGCCGTCGTGCGCGCTGAGCAAGGCTTCGCCCAACGCTGACTGCGCCGGCACGGAGCCGCTGCGTGCGCGCTGACGCAATTGCTGCAGCGCCTCGGGCTCCATCGCTTGCACGACCATTGCGCGCCACGATTCCAGCTGCGTGGCATCGACGGCGGGTACCTGGCGCGCATGCGACAGCCAACCGCCGGCCGCCACGATGATCGCCAGCGCCGCGGCCACGGTGAGCATCGGCACCGACTGTCGCGGAGATTCCATGGCCGGTGCACCCGCCCATGCGGAACGAAGAGATGGCATCGTCGGCTCCTGCTTACTGCGTCAGGTCGATCTGGTACACCGCCAAGCCCTTGCCCGAACCGTCATCCGCAGCCACCTGTGTGACGTTGGTGATGCCGGCGGCCGTGGCGCTGGCCAGCTTGTTGGGCGCAGACGTGAACTGCACCTGCGCCACCGAGCTCGCCAGCTTCGTGAAGCGCCAGCTGCGCTGCGAGCCGTTCGTCGCCCGCTTCACGCTGCCGATCTTCTTGATGTAGCTGATCAGCACGTCGCGGTTGGCATCGGGCGACGCATAGATCGTCTTGCTGCCATCCAGGCCGGGGAAGTTGCCGCCGCCGCTTGCGCGGTAGTTGTTGGTCGCCACGATGAACTGCGCTGCCGGGTCGAGCGCCACGCCTTTGTACATCAGGTTCTTGATGCGGCTACCGACCGGCTGCGTGACGTCAATCTCATACGTCAGGTCCGGCGTGGTGAACATGTCGAAGTTGTAGCCCGGGAACGTACTCACCAGCTTCTGCACCGTCGCTTGTGTCGGGTCGATGGTGTTGAAGCGCTTGGCTGCCGTCTCCAGCCAGTTCTTGATGTCGGAGCCCGCCACCTTCACCGCGTAGACCGTGTTCGGATACAGATACAGGTCGGCTGCGTTGTTGATCGCCAGCGGGCCGGCTGCAACATCGGTGAAATCCGTACCGCCGCCAAAGCCGCTCTTGAACGGCGCGCTCACCGACAGCACCGGCAGCGACGCGTACTGCGGCAGGTTCGCCTGGATGTACGCCGACACGTAATCGGCCTGCGCCTGGTTCACGATCTCGATCGCACCCGGGTCGCCCACATCGGCAAAGTACGTGCTCATGTTGAAGTCGGTACTGCCCACCGGCGTCTTCACGTAGTTGATCGTCGCCTGGTGTTCGGTGGCGATGGCGGCCGAGACCGTCGGGTCGGCCGCAATGTACGTCTTGTCGGCGTTCTGAATCGAGCGCGCTTCCACCGTGGTCTGCGTCTTGTCCACGGCCCAGTTCGTGCCGTTGAACGTCAGGCCCAGCTTGATCACGCCGAGGTGCTTGCCCCAGTAGTTGGCCATTACAGTCGGCACGCCGTTCACGGTGCCGGCCACCTTGTCCACACCCGGCAGGTTGAACTGGCTGACCGTGCTCTTTGCATCCGGGAAGAGCTGGTGCGAGTGGCCGATCAACATGGCGTCGATGCCCGGCACGGTGGATAGCCACCAGCTGCCGTTTTCCATCGTCGGCGAATACGTCGAGTTATCCAGCCCGCCGTGCGAAATCGCGACCACCAGGTCGGCGCCCTTTGCGCGCATCTCGGGGATGTACTTGGCCGCCGTTTCCTTGATGCCGACCGTATAGACCTTGCCGTCGAGCCAGCGCTTGTCCCAGCTCGTGATGGTGGGCGGCGTGAAGCTGATGATGCCGACCTTGACCGGTGCGCTGATCGTGCTGCCATCCGGCGCCGTGGCGGTTACCGTCTTGGTGATGATCGTGTACGGCTGGAAGAGCGGCGCGTTGGTCTTCGCGCTCACCACGTTGGCCAGCACCTGCGGGAAGGCCGGGCCTGCGCATTTCTTCTGCGTGGCCGGATCGGGCAGACCATCGACGTTGAACGTATTGCCCGTAACCTGCGACAGATACGGCAGGCCATAGTTGAACTCGTGGTTCCCGATACCGCCGCCGTCGTACTTGGCGGCGTTCATTACCTTGTAGATCGCCAGCGTCTGGTCGCAGGTGATGGGGCTCACCATGGCCTGGTAATCCGACAGCGCGGTGCCCTGGATGGTGTCGCCGTTGTCCAGCAGCAGCGTATTCGGGAATTGCGTGCGCGCCTGATTGATGAGCGTCGCCACGCGCTCGAAGCCGAGCGAATTGTCGGCAGCAAGCTTGAAGTAGTCGTACGACAGCACGTTCGTGTGCAGGTCGGTCGTTTCCAGCACGGCCAGCGTGGCCTTGGTGCCCGCGGGGGCAGCGCTGGCGGCAGGCGTGGTCGGAGTATCGTCGCTGCCGCCACAGGCAGCCAGCGACATCGACAAGAAAACAGCAAGCGGCAATGCCGCCGAACACAATGGTCGGACTCGCATGAACTTCTCCCTGAAGTCTATTTTTTGGTATGCGAACTACGGACTGCGGATTGCGAAATGCGATTGCTGCTGAAGCGAATGACACGCAGACGCGCACGCAGAATCGGGGGAACCGTTTGCGCAACGCGAGAGGACAACAGACTGGACCGGGGGGCTCAGGAGCCGAGAAGTATCGAAAGCGCGCATGACGATGCCGTGACCGTCGGATGACATTTGCGCGTGGCGCCCGCCATGCGGAGATCGGCGCCGGCTGTGCGTCTCAGCCGGGTGGCGGATCGGCGGCCCCAAAAAATTCAAGGCGCTTCGTCAACAACGTTAGAATGAGCCCATTTTTCCGCGTAGCCGTTCTATGTCCCAGAAGAAAGCGCCGCTGTTCGAGATCCGCAGCGGCACCGTCGATGCCCTGCTGCTGTCGCCGCGCACCGCCGACATGGACGCCCTGGCCGCCGAACTCACGCGACGCTTTGCCGACACGCCGGAGTTTTTCTCCAACGACGTGATTGCCATCGATGTGCGCCGCCTGGCCGCAGACGAGCGTCTGCCCATCGACCGTTTGGTGGAGACCCTGACCGCGCTGCGTGCCCGCGCGATCGGCGTGGTCGCCAGCCCCGAACAGGCCGAATGGGCCCAGGCTTTCGGCCTGCCGCTGCTCGACAGCCACGGCCGCCGCCCGCGCGGCGGGAATGACGCCAAAGATGCCGACCGCAATGACGCGCAGGACGCACCGGATGCGCCCGAGCACGCCCAAGCCGCTGAAGCCCCCGCCTCCACCCCTGCCGTTCCTGCCGCCGATGCCGTGGCAATGCAGCCGGGCACGATGATCGTCGATCGCCCGCTGCGCTCCGGCCAGCGCATTTATGCGCGCGGCGACCTCGTCGTGCTCGACCTGGTGAGCGACGGCGCCGAGGTGATCGCCGAGGGCAACATCTACGTGTATGCCTCGCTGCGCGGCCGTGCGCTGGCAGGTGTGAAGGGCAACCTGGACGCGCGCATCTTCTGCACGTGCCTGGAGCCCCAACTGATTTCCATCGCCGGGATCTACCGCACCGGCGAAACCCCGTGGCCCGACGCCTACGCCAGCAAGCCTGCGCAGGTCCGGCTCGCGGACAACACGCTGGTTTTCGAACCGTTGCGGATGAAGTGACGCACCCCGTGCGCCGAGCGATTTAACTTACAGAGTTACGAGCCATGACCAAGATCATCGTAGTCACCTCCGGCAAGGGCGGTGTCGGCAAGACGACCACCAGTGCGGCGTTTTCCGCCGGCCTTGCGCTGCGCGGCCACAAGACCGCCGTCATCGATTTCGACGTCGGCCTGCGCAACCTCGACCTCATCATGGGCTGCGAGCGCCGCGTCGTGTACGACCTGATCAACGTGATCCACGGTGAGGCCAACCTGAACCAGGCCCTCATCAAGGACAAGAAGTGCGAGAACCTGTTCATCCTCCCCGCCTCGCAAACGCGCGACAAGGATGCGCTCACGCGTGAAGGCGTCGAGAAGGTGATCGAAGGCCTGAAGGAAATGGGCTTCGAGTACATCGTCTGCGATTCGCCGGCCGGTATCGAATCGGGCGCGCTGATGGCGATGTACTTTGCCGACGAGGCGATCGTCGTGACGAATCCGGAAGTCTCTTCGGTGCGTGACTCCGATCGCATCCTGGGCATCCTGTCCTCCAAGTCGCGCCGCGCGGTGGAAGGCAAGGAGCCGATCAAGGAGCACCTGCTGCTCACGCGCTACAACCCGAAGCGCGTGTCCGAAGGCGAGATGCTGTCGCTGACCGACATCCAGGAAATCCTGCGCATCAAGCTGATTGGCGTGATTCCGGAATCCGAAGCTGTGCTGCAGGCGTCCAACCAGGGCCTGCCCGCCATCCACCTGGAAGGCTCGGACGTCGCCAACGCATACCACGATGTGATCGACCGCTTCCTGGGCAAGGAGAAGGAGCTGCGCTACGTCGAATACAACAAGCCGGGCTTCCTGCAGCGCCTGTTCGGCGGCGGAAAATAAGGAGACGCACATCCATGTCGATTCTGTCTTTCCTGCTCGGCGAGAAGAAGAAGACTGCAAGCGTTGCCAAAGAGCGCCTGCAGATCATCCTCGCCCATGAACGTACCGCCAGCGGTGCGCCCGCCGACTACCTGCCCGCGCTGCAACGCGAGCTGGTGGCTGTGATCTCGAAGTACGTGAAGATCGGCAACGACGACATCAAGGTCAACCTCGAGCGCCAGGACAACCTGGAAGTGCTTGAGGTGAAGATCGAGATTCCGCAGGCCTGATCTCGGCCTGCGTCGTTACCTGACGCGAATGATGCGGCCCACCGGTGCCTCCGGCGCGGCCGGCATCGGCCCCACATAGGCGGCTCTCGGGCGGATCAACTGCCCCGCCGCGCGCTGCTCCAGCGCGTGCGCAATCCAACCGGCCGTACGGCCCGCAGCAAACAGGCCAAAGCCTGAACCCTCCGGTAGCCCCAGCACGCGGCGGGTCGCCACCAGCGCGAAATCCACCGATGGCCCATCGCCCGTCAACCCGGCCACGGCGTCCATCACCGTTTGCAGCCGCTTGCGCACCGCGCCCGTCTTCGGCAAGTGCGCCAGGATTGCACCCGCGCGAGGGTCGGCCTGGCGATACAGCGGGTGGCCAAAGCCCGGCAGCGCATCGCCGCGATCCAGCCGGCGGCGCAGTGCCGTTGCCACGGAGCGCTCGCTTTCCAGCTCGCTCAGCAAGGCCTCCACACGCGCCGTGGTGCCGCCATGCCGGCCACCCGTGAGTGCAGCCAGCCCCGCACTGACCACCGCGCCCAGGCTGGCGCCGGTCGATGCCACCACGCGTGCTGCAAAGCTCGAGGCATTGAGTTCGTGATCGGCGCATAGCACCAATGCGACGCGGATGGCCTCGGCGGCGTGCGCGTCAAGGTTCCATGCCTGCTGGCATTGCAGATGCACGGGTGCGGTGTCTGGCTTGCGGCCGAGCATGGCGGCAAACACCACCCGCAGGAGGGCACCGGCATCGCGCGCCGTGCGTGCGGAATCCTGGCGCCACGCAGCTTCGTCGAGTGCCGGCAAGGCAAGCGTGCACAGCGCCATGCAGCGTTGGCGGATGTCCGCGTCTGCCAACGACGTGAGCGCCGCGTACCAGCTCTTCGGCAACACCGGCGCGGGCGCGTTGAAGGCGGCGGCTTCTTCGTATTGCCACAGGTGCGCCGCAACGGCCTCCAGCGTGGCCCGTTCGGCCAATCCCACAGCAGGCGTGCCGCGGTAGAACAACTGCCCGTGATCGATCAATGTGATGGCCGATTCCATGACCGGTAGGCCCCAGTCCAGCGCATGGCGTACCACCTGGCGCGGGCGCCGTCCGCCGGAACGCTGATCGGCGAGCCGGGCCACATCGGCCTCGCGGTAGCGGCTGCCGCGGCCGTCGGGCGAAGGGTATGCCGCCAGCAGGCCGCGGCTCACATAGGCGTACAGCGTGGGGCGCGAAATATGCAGGCGCTCGGCGGCTTCGGCGGCATTGAGGTAGGTGGTCATCGGGCCGGATGAAGTGGGCGGCAATCGAGGTTGATCAGTCTAGTCAATGTTGACGCTATCTGCGGTGCGGGACTGTAATGGGCGCACCTTCTTTGCGGAGCCCCGCTATCCCGTCACCTGTTGCTGATGTGGTTGATCCTTCCATGCAGACTGTCAGCCCGACCGACGCACTGAGCCAATTGTGGACCGTGCTCGGCCAGCCGGCCAATGTGCTGTCGCGCGCCACGCTCACGGGCACGGAGCCGGCGCTGCCGTCGTCGTTTGCCGTGGGCACGCTCGCGCAGAGCACCATCGCTGCCGCCGCGCTGGCAGCGGCGCAGGTCGACACGTTGCGCAGCGGGCGGCAGCAGACGGTGTCAGTCGACATGTGCCACGCTGCGCTGGAATTCCGCTCCGAGCGCTATTTCCGGGTCGATGGCCAGTTGCCGCCCGAACCCTGGGACAAGATCGCCGGGCTCTACCGCTGCGGCGATGGCCGCTGGGTGCGCCTGCACACCAACTTTCCGCATCACCGTGACGGCGTGCTGAAGCTGCTCGGCTGCGCGTATGACCGGGACGCCGTGGCCGCCGCGCTGAACCAATGGAAGGCCGAAGCGTTTGAAGAGGCGGCGGCGCAGGCGGGCATGGTCGTGACGGCCGCACGCACATTTGAAGAGTGGGACGCGCACCCCCAAGGCATTGCCGTGGCGGGGCAGCCGCTGATGACGATCGAGCGTATTGGCGATGCGCCACCGCAGCCGCTGGCGGCGCACGCCGATGGCCGACCGCTCTCGGGCGTGCGCGTCCTCGATCTCACGCGCGTGATTGCCGGGCCGGTCTGTGGCCGGACGCTGGCGGCGCATGGGGCCGACGTGCTGCTCGTTACAGCGCCGCATCTGCCCGCCATTCCGCCGCTGGTGATCGACACCGGGCGTGGCAAGCGCTCCGCGCAGCTTGACCTGCGCGATGCGGCCGGGGCCGCGCAACTCCGCACGCTGCTGCGCGACGCCGACATCTTTGTGCAGGGGTATCGGCCCGGTGGTGTGGCAGCGCTGCAGTTTGGCCCCGAGCAGGTCGCGGCCCTGCGCCCGGGCATCGTCTACGTGAGCCTGTGCGCCTACGGCTATGAAGGCCCCTGGGCCAATCGCCGAGGCTTCGATTCACTCGTGCAGACCGCCAGCGGCTTCAACTGGGCCGAAGCGCAAGCCGCCGGTGAGGCCAAGCCGCGTCCGCTACCCGCACAGGCGCTGGACCACGGCGCTGGCTATCTGATGGCGGCTGGCGCGATGACGGCGCTCGCACGCCGCATGACGGAAGGCGGCAGCTGGCACGTGCGTGTGTCGCTCGCGCAGACGGCGCATTGGCTGCGCAGCTTCGGCCGAATTGCCCACGGCTTCGATGCGGCTGACCCGCGCTATGAAGATATCGGCGCGTATCTGGATACCGCGCCTTCCGGCTTTGGCGCGCTCACTGCGCTGCGTCACGCGGGGCAGCTTTCCGACACGCCGCCGCACTGGACGCTGCCCAGCGTGCCGCTGGGGACGCATCCCGCGCGGTGGTAGCATTCGCGCCTACCGTTTTCTCTGCCCGCGCCTGATACTCCGGGCGCACATGGCCCGCCGATGCTCAGTTACCGCCACGCCTTCCACGCCGGCAATCACGCCGATGTCCTCAAGCACGCCGTGCTTGTGCAGATGCTCGATTACCTCACGCAGAAGGACAAGCCGTTCTGGTACATCGACACGCACGCCGGCGCCGGCCTCTACGCGCTGGACCACGAATGGGCGCAGAAGAAGGCCGAATTCGATACCGGCATCGGCCCCTTGTGGCGCGCGGCCGAAAGCGGCGAAACGCTGCCGCCGCTGCTCGATGCCTACCTCGACCAGGTGCGCGAACTGAACCCGAACGGCGAACTCAGGCACTACCCTGGCTCGCCGTGGCTGGCGTGGCAGATGCTGCGCGACGCCGATCGCCTGCGCCTGTTCGAGCTGCACAGCTCCGAAATCAAGGTGCTGTCCAACAACTTCCGTGGTGCCGGGCGCAAGGTCATGCTGTATGACGGCGACGGCTTTGCCGGCATCAAGGCGATCCTGCCGCCGCCACCGCGCCGTGCGCTGGTGCTGATCGATCCGTCCTTCGAAGACAAGCAGGATTACGCCCGCACCGTGCAATCGCTGCAAGACAGCCTGCAGCGCTTTGCGACCGGCATGTATGCGGTCTGGTATCCGCTCGTGCAGCGGCGGGAAGCCGCGCAATTTCCCTCGCGCCTGAAGCAGTTGCGCCCCAAGGATTGGCTGCACGTCACGCTCACCGTCCGGCACCCGGTCGAGGGCGGCCTGGGCCTGCACGGCAGCGGCATGTTCATCGTCAACCCGCCGTGGACGTTGAAGGCGCAGCTGCAGGAAGCCATGCCCACGCTGGTGCGCCTGCTCGGCCAGGACGACGGCGCCAAGTTCATGCTGGAAGGCGAATCCAGTTAAGCCTTCGGGCGGCGTGACGCCCGCATGTCACTCCCCTGCCACGTGCCCGTGCTACCTAGTCGGGCTTAGACTTGTACTGCGTTGCCCCAGCGCAGCGCCGCCTCTCGGCAACATCGGCACGATCCGCAAGATCGGCAGGAGCAACACACTATGAGCGAACGCGACGCAGCCCGGCAGGCGCGCCTGCAGGAAGACCTCCTCGACACGCTTGATGAAGAGCTGGAGATGGAAATCGACGATCACCTGCTCGGCGGCGGCGAGGGCATCAGCGACGAGGCCCGCGAAACGCGGCGCATGTACTTCCGCGAGCTGTTCCGCCTGCAGGGCGAACTCGTCAAGCTGCAGGACTGGGTGATCGAGACCGGCCACCGGCTGGTGGTGATCTTCGAAGGGCGCGATGCCGCCGGCAAGGGCGGCGCCATCAAGCGCATCACGCAACGGCTGAACCCGCGGGTGTGCCGCGTGGCTGCGCTGCCCGCTCCCACCAGCCGCGAACGCACGCAGTGGTACTTCCAGCGCTACGTGGCGCACCTGCCCGCCGCCGGCGAGATCGTCCTGTTCGACCGCAGCTGGTACAACCGCGCCGGCGTCGAGCGCGTGATGGGTTTCTGCACCGACGAGGAATACGAAGAGTTCTTCCGCTCCGTGCCCGAGTTCGAAAAGATGCTGGCACGCTCCGGCATCCAGATCGTCAAGTACTGGTTCTCGGTCACGGACGAAGAGCAGGAAGTGCGATTCCAGAGCCGCATCGACGATCCGCTCAAGCAGTGGAAGCTCAGCCCGATGGATCTGGAAAGCCGCCGCCGCTGGGAAGCCTATACGCGTGCCAAGGAAGTGATGCTCGAGCGATCGCACATTCCCGAATCGCCGTGGTGGGTGGTGCTGGCCGACGACAAGAAGCGCGCCCGCCTGAACTGCATCCACCATCTTTTGGGCCAGGTGCCTTACCACCCGGTGCCGCATTCGCCGGTGCTGTTGCCCGAGCGCGTGCACCATGCGGAGTACATCCGCCACCCGGTGCCGGAAGAGATGATCGTGCCGAACGTGTACTGATCAGCCGGTACCTCCGTCAGCGAAAGAAAGGGCGGCCTGCGCGGTCGCCCTTTTTCCGTCAATGCGCGTTCAAACGTTCAGAAGAGCGCGCGGAACAGCCAGTGCAAGCCGCCTGCCAGCGCGATCGATGCGGGCAACGCCACCCAGGCTGCGCGCGGTTTTCATTGCGTCCTGGAGCCATTGGCTGCCCTCGTTTCGTGTCGACTCCGTGTCCGTTGATTGCCCAGAATTACACCGTCGGACGGATCTCAAAACCCGGTACGGGCGCCTCATGATCGCCCGTGATTACGTCCAGTTGCGTGACCTGGGCGCTGTCCGGCCCTTCCCACATCCATTCCCGCATGCTCAGCACATTGGCCTCGGGGCCGGCCAGGAAGGCCTCGACGGCGCCGTCGCGGCGATTGCGTACCCAGCCGCGCAGACCCAGCAGGCGGGCGCGCTGGACACACGCGGCGCGATAGCCCACGCCCTGCACACGGCCCTGTACGGTAATGATCACTTGCGCAATGACGGCCATGGCGGGTCTCCGAAGCAACCGGGCGATGTGTTGGATAAAACATGACAAACCGGCGCTGTCGTATCTCTGTCACATTTCTGGAATGTGACGTCGTCAGACTGACAACCGCGCGGCGGGCTCTGACGTTACGCAAGGTAAACTAGGCGGCTTGCCGCCGGGTGCCAAGCAACGCTTTCGCAAAGCACCGCGCCCAGCCCCGCACGGCCATGTATTGCGCCTCGGCCCAGGCCTTGAGGCGCCCAAATTTCGTCCGCGGTTTCCGTCCCGGTTATCCAAGATGCAGCAGAACGACAACGAAACCACCATCCGGGGCCGCTTGGGTACCACCTTCGGTACCAACCTTGGCGTCAATTTCGGCAACCTGCTGACGGCGCCGCCCAACCGGTTTGACCTGGCGCTGCTGCCGATCATCCTGGCCGCCATCGTGCTCGTGGCGTATGCCGCCAAGCAGATGAACGTGCCCTACACGCCCGGCGAACATCTGGACGTCAGCCTCGACGTCATTGAACTGCCTTATTACCTGCTGCGCACCAGCATCCGGATGCTGCTGGCGCTGGGCGCGTCGCTGGCGTTCTCGTTCGCGTTTGCGGCCATCGCCTCCAAGAACCGCACGGCCGAGAAGGTGATGGTCCCGGCGCTGGACATCCTGCAATCGATTCCGGTGCTGGGTTTCCTGTCGATCACGGTCACGGGCTTCATTGCGCTGTTTCCGGGCAACCTGGTGGGCGTGGAGTGCGCGGCCATCTTCGCCATCTTCACGTCGCAGGCGTGGAACATGGCGTTCTCGTTGTACCAATCGTTTCGCACCATCCCGATCGACCTGGAAGAGGCGGCCACGGTGTTCCGCCTGTCGAAGTGGCAGCGGTTCTGGCGCCTGGAAGTGCCGTTCGCCATGCCGGGCCTGCTGTGGAACATGATGATGTCGATGTCGGGCGGCTGGTTCTTCGTGGTCGCGTCGGAAGCCATCTCAGTGTCGGGCCACGACATCAAGCTGCCGGGCATCGGTTCGTACATCTCACTGGCGATCCAGCAACAGAACCTGCCGGCCATCGGCTGGGCCATCCTGGCGATGCTGATCGGCATCATCCTGTACGACCAACTGCTGTTCCGCCCGCTGATTGCCTGGGCGGACCGTTTCCGCTTCGACGCGATGTCGTCGGAGCGCGAGCCGCAATCGTGGCTGCTTGACCTGCTGCGCCGCTCCGAGTGGGTCAAGGCGCTGCTTGAGCGCACCGCCGCGCTGGCCGAGCGCACGCTTTCCTGGGGTGCCGAGCGCACGCGCCCCACCGCGGCCGGCGGCAACGGATTCCTGCCGCGCTTCCCGTGGTCGCACCGCGTGGCCGATGTGATCATCATCCTGGCCGCGCTGGTGGCGGTGGCGCATGTGCTGCAGTTCGTGCGCTCCGAGGTGGGCTGGGCCGAGGTCGGCCACGTCTTCTGGCTCGGCTTCCTGACCATGGTGCGCGTGATCCTGCTGATTGCGCTGGCTGCGCTGGTCTGGGTGCCGATCGGCATCCGCATCGGCCTGAACCCGAACGTGGCCCGCATCGCCCAGCCGGTGGCGCAGTTCCTGGCGGCGTTCCCGGCCAACCTGATGTTCCCGCTGGCGGTGATGCTCATCGCGCGCTTCGCGCTCAACCCCGAGATCTGGTTGAGCCCGCTAATGATTTTCGGCACGCAGTGGTACATCCTGTTCAATGTGATTGCCGGCGCCTCGGCCATCCCGACCGAACTGAAACTGGCCGCCCGCAACTTCGGCCTGCGCGGCTGGCTGCTGTGGAAGCGCTTCCTCATCCCCGCGGTGTTCCCCAACCTGCTCACGGGTCTGGTGACGGCCGCCGGCGGCTCATGGAACGCCAGCATCGTGTCGGAATACGTTTCCTGGGGCGACCGCACGCTGGTGGCAACGGGCCTGGGCAGCTACATCGCCGAGATGACGGCCAAGGGCGACTTCCCGCGCATTGCGCTCGGGATTGTCGTGATGAGCCTGTTCGTGGTCGGCTTCAACCGGCTGCTGTGGAACCGCCTGTACGACATCGCCCAAGAGCGCACCCGCCTGTAAGAACAGGCTCATGATCCTACTGCGCACCCCGATCTTGAGCGCGTTCTAAGACGACCTTATTTAGTTGAGAACACACATGGTTACCACCAGCACCCATAGCCCGAGCGCTGAAAGCGTCATGGAGCTGCGCGGCGTCTCGAAGATCTTCCGCACCGCAGACCACACCGATCGTGCCGTGCTCGAAGGCCTGGACCTCAACCTGCGCCAGGGCGAGATCGTCGCCATGCTCGGCAAGTCGGGCTCGGGCAAATCGACGTTGCTGCGCATCATGGCGGGCCTGGTGCGCGCCGATCGCGGCCAGGTGCTGTTTCGCGGGCGCGAGTACAGCGGCCCTGTGCAGGGCATTGCGATGGTGTTCCAGTCGTTTGCGCTGTTCCCGTGGCTGACGGTGCAGCAGAACGTGGAGCTGGGCCTGGAGGCGCAAGGTGTGCCCAAGGCCGAGCGTGAGGAGCGGGCCGAACAGGCCATCGACCTCATCGGCCTGTCGGGCTTCAACAGCGCCCTGCCGCGCGAACTCTCTGGCGGCATGCGCCAGCGAGTGGGCATTGCGCGCGCGCTGGTGACCGAACCCGACCTGCTGCTGATGGACGAAGCGTTCTCGGCGCTCGACGTGCTGACCGGCGAAAACCTGCGCGACGAAATGCTCGATCTGTGGGAAGACCGCCGCACCAATATCAAGAGCATCCTGATCGTCTCGCACAACATTGAAGAGGCGGTGATGATGGCGGACCGCATCGTCATCCTCTCGAGCGATCCGGGGCGTATCCGCGCCGAGGTGCGTGTGCCGTTCCCGCGCCCCCGCAACCGAGATTCCGCCGCGGTGCGCAACCTTATCGACGAAGTGTATGGGCTGATGACATCGCCGGAGCGCGTGGGCGTGCATGTGGGCGTGGAGCCCGCTGCCGAGCAGCTTGCCTACCGCCTGCCCGATGCCGAGATCGGCCAGATGGAGGCCATCCTGGACCTGCTGGTCGAAGCGCCGTTCAACGGCCGCGCCGACCTGCCACACCTGGCAGAAGAAGCCGGCGTGACCGACGACGACCTGCTGCCCGCCTGCGAAGCGCTGGCGCTGCTGCAACTGGCCACCATCGAGCGCGGCGACATCATCGTCACGCCGTTCGGCAAGACCTACATGGAAACCGAACCGCCCGAGCGCAAGGTGCTGTTCGGCCAAAAGCTGCTGGAACGCGTGGCCCTGGCCGCGCACATCCGCGCCGAGCTGGAAGCCAACGAAGACGGCGAGATCCGCGAAGAGCATGTGCTGCGCGAACTTGAGGCGTACCTCAAGCCCGAAGAAGCCGAGCGCGTGCTCAAGATCGGCATCGAATGGGGCCGCTACGGCGAGGTGTACGAGTACGTGTACAACACCGGCATGCTCACCCTGCCCCGTGAAGAGCGCGAGGAACGCGAAGAGCGTGAGGCGCAGGACGGTGGGGATAACGCGCAGTAAGGACACGTTGCCGCTGATGTCAGAAGAGCCGCTCGATGCGGCTCTTTTTCATAGTCGCTACCGTTTGTAACCCCCGTCAACGCAACCGCGAACCACGCCGTTTTGCGTGTGCGGGCATCGACTCTCGCAAGCCCGCCCGCTCCGGTCTTCCCCCGTCTGCCGTCCTTTGCCGCCCCGCTCCGGAGGTTGAAATGCATCGTGCTTACCTTCGAGCGTTGTTCGCTCTTTCGCTGGCCGTCGGCGCAGGCTTCGGCTTGGTGCATGCGGCCCGCGCCTGTGAGATTCCCGCACCCGTCCAGACGATCGATCCACCCGGCTTTTACGACGACGCCGCGGGCTACGCGCGTGACGTAAAACCGATGCGCAATTTCATCGCGCAACTCAACGCTTCCGCCGACAAGGGTGATTGGACGTGCGCGCTGAGCCAGCTTCGAACCTGGGCCGATGCGGATGCACTGATGGGCAAGATTTCCGGCTATCAGGGCCAGTACGAACGGTCGTGGGCCGGAACGGATTTCGCCATGGTGCTGCTGCGCATGCCAAGCGACATCCGCAAGCGCAACCAGGCGCAGCTCGATGCGATTGCACCGTGGCTCGAACGCATTGCGATCGCCACCCGCAACGCCGAGGCGATCAACCATCTGCATAACAACCTGGTGTACTGGGCCGGCCTCAATCTGATTGCCATCGGCACTGCGACGGACAACAGCGACCTGATCGACTCCGGACTCCTGCGCGTTCGCGAGGGCATTCGCGATATCGGCCCCGACGGCGCGCTGGCACGCGAGGTCAAGCGCGGCGATCGCGCGCTGCACTACCACACGTTCGCGTTGATCCCGCTGGTGTTTGCGGCAGAGCTGGTGCAGCGGCGCCATATCGACCTGTACCGCGAGAACAACCACGCCATCGGCCGCCTGGCGAACCTGGTGATCGATGCGGTGATCGACCCGGCGAGCTTCGAAAAAATCACGCCGATCAAGCAGGCGCTGTTTCCATGGACCCTCCAGGATGAGTTGTGCTGGATGGAGCCCTACTACGCCCACGTGCGAGACCCGAGGCTGCCTGCGTTGATTGCGCCGCGCCGCCCATTCTCTGAATGGAGGCTCGGCGGCAACGTTACGGCGGCGTGGAGTGCGGAGCTGTCCGGCCATTGAGAGGGGCCGGTGTTGTGTGGAATCCCGCTTCCCACAAGCGCACAATCACCACCTCCGCCCCACCGCCAGGATCCCTCATGAGAAGGCTCTCGACCGTCGGCTTGTTGCGCCGCCTGTTCCGCGTTGTTTCCGTCATGGCGCTGATCTCCGCGCCCGCATCGGCGCAGCAAATCGTCAGCGATCTCTCGGCACAACCCACCGGCCGCATCCACTTCAACAGCGTCACCCCCAAGAGCAAATGGGAGCTGGTGCATCGCAAGTTCGACAAGACGCCCACGCCCGTCTGGGGCACGTTGTACCTGCCCGAGAACCTGCAGGGCCCGGTGCCAGCGATGGTGATCTCGCACGGCTCGGCCGGGCCGCAGCAGAAAGACGTCGACCGGTGGGTGCGGCTGTTCAACCAGATCGGCATGGCCGCGTTCGTGGTGGATTCGTTTGGCCCACGCGGCATTGCCAATACGATGGACAACCAATCGCAGTTGAACCCCGCCGCCAACGACGCCGATGCCCTGTTCGCGCTCAAGCTGCTGAGCACCGACCCGCGCATCGACCCGAAGCGCATCGGCCAGATCGGGTTCTCGCGCGGCGGTGGTGTGTCACTGGACATGACGCTCGACGCGTTCCGTAAAGGCGTCATCGATGACGACACGCGGTTTGCAGCGCTCATCGGCTTCTACCCCGGGTGCTCGGCGCTCTGGTGGGAGATCCCGCCGCCACCGCTGACCGGCGCCCCGCTCATGCTCGCGCTGGGCGAGAAAGACGACTACACACCCGCGCAGCTATGCCGCAACGCCGCGGAGATCATGCAGCGTGATGGGCAGACCGTCGAGGTGCACGTGTACCCCGGCGCGTATCACGACTTCGACAACACGCGTGCGTACTTCAAGTACTTCCCAGGTGCGACTACGGCGCGCGATTGCCCGCAGACCCTGATCGACGTGCAGCACGATGCGTACTACCGGCTGCCAGACGGCGAGAAGTACGCCAACCTCCAGGCCATGCAGGCCGATTACACGCGCTGCACCACCCGGGGTGTCTCCACTGGCGCCAACCTGGAGCAAGCCAAACGCGCCGAGGCCGACGTCAACGCGTTCCTGGTGAAAGCCATGGGCCTGTCGCCGCGCTAATGTAGCAATCTCTACAACATTGCAGCGGTTGTGACGCACGCCTATGCTGCCGTCATGACCGCCTCCCCCGATTCCTGGTTGTTGCTGATCGTCAGCCTACCCACTGCCCGAGCCACCGCGCGCATGCGTATCTGGCGCGCCATCAAGGCGATCGGCTGTGCGGCGTTGCGCGATGGCGTCTACCTGCTGCCTGCGCGTGCCGAGCATGCGGCACAGCTCAACGAGTTGGCAGACGAGACGCTGCAGGAAAACGGCCAGGCATGGGTGCTGCGCGTGCAAGCCGCCGATGCGGCGGAAGACGCGGCCTACCGCGCCCTGTTCGACCGCACGCCAGACTACGCCGAATGGCTGGCCGAGCTGTCTGAGGCGCGCAAGACGCTCCCCGACCTGCCCACCGCCGAGCGCAACCGGCTTCTGCGCCGCCATGCACGCGCCTACGAAGCCATCCGCAAGATCGACTTTTTCTCCAATGAAGCGACCGTGCGTGCCGATGCGCAATGGCGCGACTTTGCTGCGGCGGCCGAAGCCACACACTCGCCGGGCGAACCGCGTGCCGCGGCGGGCGGCATCCCCCGGCGTGATCCCACGCAGCACCAGGGCCGCCTGTGGGCAACCCGCCGGCACCTGTGGGTGGACCGCGTTGCCAGCGCTTGGCTCATCCAGCGCTTCATCGACCCGCACGCCCGGTTCCTGTGGCTCGACAGCCCGGCGGATTGCCCAGCAGAAGCGCTAGGTTTCGACTTTGACGGTGCCACATTTACGCATGTTGGCGAGCGCGTTTCGTTCGAGGTGCTCATCGCCAGCTTTGGGCTCGATGACAACCCGGGGCTCGCGCGTCTGGGCGCCATGGTGCATGCGCTCGATGTGGGCGGCGCGGCCACGCCTGAAGCCGGCGGGTTCGAAGCGATCCTGGCGGGCGCCCGCAAACGGCTGGCCGATGACGATGCCTTGCTCGCAGAGATCGGCACCGTGCTCGACTCGCTGTACGTGCATTTTTCCGGCAGCCGGAGAACTTAACCGCAGTCACCCATCGCAGGTAACGCATGAACCTTGCCCCCGAACGCCCCACCTACACGCTGCGGCAACTGCTGCTGTATTTTCTCCGGCTTGGCGCACTGGGCTTCGGCGGCCCGGTCGCGCTGGCCGGCTACATGCGCCGCGATCTGGTCGATACCCGCCAGTGGATTACCGAAGCGGACTACAAGGAAGGCCTTGCGCTCGCCCAGCTCGCACCGGGGCCGCTGGCCGCGCAACTGGCCATCTACCTGGGCTATGTGCACTACCGAATCGTCGGCGCCACGCTGGTCTGCCTTGCGTTCGTGCTGCCTTCGTTCCTGATGGTGGTGGCGCTGGGCTGGGCTTATGTACGCTTTGGCGGGCTGACCTGGATGCAATCGGTGTTCTACGGCGTGGGTGCCGCAGTGATCGGCATCATCGCCATCAGCGCGCACAAGCTCACCACCAAGAGCGTCGGCAAGGACAAGCTGCTGTGGGCCGTCTATCTCTTGCTGGCGGCGGTGACGGTCGTGACGGAATCCGAAGTGGCCTGGCTGTTTCTGGCGGCGGGTGTGCTGGTGTGGTTCTGGCGCGCACCGCCCCGGTGGCTGCGCCAGGGCCGCATGAACGCCGTAGCCGTTGCCCCGGTCGCAGCGGCCAGCAGCCTGCTCGGCACGATGGATTCTTCGCTGCTCTCGCAGCTTAGCGCGTTCTTCGCCAAGGCTGGTGCGTTCGTGTTCGGTTCGGGGCTGGCCATCGTGCCGTTCCTCTACGGCGGCGTGGTCACGGAGCACCACTGGCTCAACGAAAAGCAGTTCGTCGACGCGGTGGCCGTGGCAATGATCACGCCCGGCCCGGTGGTCATCACTGTCGGCTTTATCGGCTACCTGGTGGCGGGCCTGCCCGGTGCGTGCGTGGCCGCGCTCGGCACGTTCCTGCCGTGCTACCTGTTCACCATCCTGCCGGCGCCGTACTTCAAGAAATACGGCAAGCTGCCGGCCATTCTGGCCTTTGTTGATGGCGTAACAGCGGCCGCCGTGGGCGCCATTACCGGCGCGGTCATCGTGCTGGCCAAGCGCTCCATCGTCGATGTACCGACGGCGCTGCTGGCCGTGGCGACGGTGTTGCTGCTCGTGAAGTTCAAGAAGCTGCCCGAACCGGTGATCGTGGCAGGCGCCGCATTGCTTGGCCTGGCGCTGTATCCGCTGCTGCATCGGTAACACCACGCCAGCAGCGGCGACTTCACTTCCACTTGGCACCAATCTCCGCCAACCCCGCCTTCTGCAAATCCTCCGCGCTCATCACGATGCGGAATTCGCAGTCTGCGTTGAACTGCAGGAACCACGGCTCGGCCAACGCAGGAATGTGCGAGGCCGATTCCACATTCACGATGAGCACCGCGCCGCGATGGCCGCTCTGCTCGGTAAAGTAGACTGCCTCGGGCTTGCTTTCGGCCAACACGCGCGGGATCCGCTCGGCGATGGAGCCGTCGCGCACATAGGTGTTGAAGGGTTCGTGCGGAATCCGCACGTTGACGAGCATGCGCATGATCTGCCTCCTGGATGATGGCCAGGGCAAGCGCCGCAACGAGGTCACCAAGGCCACCACGGCCGCCACGCCCGCGCATGGCCGAACACCACAGGTATAGGACGGCCGTCGTGTTTGCGTTATCAGCCGTCGGTTAGCCGAGATGGCGTAGAGGCGAGGATGAGGGCGCGCAGCCAATGCGCCCACTCCGGCACGGAAAGACTTTTCCTACCATGGCAACCACCCCCGCAATGAAAACGATGAGGTATGCGATGGCCTTTCCGATGCTCGACCAGCAGATCCGTCCGACCCGCCGCCCAGCCATCCGGGCCGCGCGTGGTGTCGCACGCACACTATCCGTCGCTACCGCGCTGCTGCTGCCCCTGGCCGCATGGGCCGCCGACCCTATCGACGACGCGCTGGAGCAATGCCTGAAAACCCCGCGCGGCGAGACCACGGCCGGCATGACCGAATGCACGCACGCCGCGTATCAGGCCTACGACCGGCAGATGAACACGCTGTACCAGGCCGTGATGAGCAAAACCGACCCCGTATCGCGCGAGGCCATCCGTAACGCACAACGTGCGTGGCTAGCCTATCGGACTGCCCAGAAGGCCGCCGACAACGCGCCATGGCGGGCAGACGCCGGTTCGGTGGCGAGCCCCGATATCGAAGGGCTGAACGTGGAGGCAATCCGGGCGCGCATTGCAGAGCTGGAGTACTACCCGCACTAGCCGGGTGGGAGAGATGCCACTGTGGATAACCTTCCCTCCCCCTGTGAATAACTCCAGGGACAAGCGTGTTGGTTCTCCGGGGTCACCGTGCAAACAGCACGGGAATAACTTCCCACCGTGGCGACGGGCCCCGACGCGATCCCCCGCAGTCATCCACGCAACGGCACACGCTGTCCGATGGGTTGTCCGTTCTGCAAGTCGTTGATGTCAAAGCAGTTTTGTTGCTTATCCACAGGACTTATCCACCGTTATCTACTACTACTATCTGTATACATAAAGAAGTAAACCTATAAACCCTCTGTGGGGCATCGAGGCCGTGGCAGGGTTGTGGGCAAAGCGGCATGCGGGGGTTCGCCATGGACGACGCAGTCGGTTGATTGACACGCGGCTGTCATTCAATAGTTTCAATATGTTGGAATTATGGAAGAGACCGACGCCATCCGATCCCTCGCCGCGCTGGCTCACGGCATTCGCCTGCAGGTGTTTCGCATGCTGGTGGTGGCCGGCCCAACCGGCCTCACGCCGGGCGCGATTGCCGAACAGCTTGAGGTGCCGGGCGCGACGTTGTCGTTCCACCTCAAGGAACTGACAGCCGCGCGCCTCGTGACGCAAGAGCGCGACGGCCGCAACCTGATCTACCGCGCGGCGTATGACCACATGAATGCCCTGCTGGGCTTCCTGACCGACAACTGCTGCCAGGGCAACGCCTGCCTGAGCGCCCGCACCGACTGCCAATGCTGACCACCCCCACCGTCGCCCGCACCACCAACGTCCTGATCCTCTGCACCCACAACTCCGCACGCAGCGTGCTGAGCGAAGGGATGCTCAACCACTGGGCCAAACAGCTGGGCAAAGACGTGCGCGCCTACAGCGCCGGCAGCGCACCCAGTGGCCGCCTCAACCCGTTCGCACTGGAAGCCCTCACCAACGCAGGCATCGACACCGCCGGCTACCGTAGCAAGAGCTGGGACGAATTCGTGGGCGACGGCGCCGCGCAGATGCGCATCGTCATCACCGTGTGCGACAGCGCCGCAGCGGAAGCCTGCCCCTACTGGCCCGGCAGTCCCGTCAAGGTGCATTGGGGCTATGCCGATCCCTCCAACGCGCCGGGTGGTGACGAGGGCAAGCGGCAAGCTTTTGAACTGACACGCCAGGCCATCGGCTACCGCATGTTGCAGTTGCTGGCCCTGCCGCTGGACACACTCAGCAACGCCGAACTGCAGGCGGCGCTGGAACGCATTGCGCAGGCCTGAGCACCATGGTCGAACTGCGCAGCCGGCTCACCGCCGAAGCACTGGGTACGGCGCTACTGCTGGCCATCGTGATCGGCTCCGGAATCATGGCCGAGCGCCTGGCGGGCGGAAACGCCGCGATCGCGTTGCTCGCCAATACGGCCGCCACGGTGGGCGGCCTCTACGTGCTGATCGAAGCCTTGGGGCCCATCAGCGGCGCGCACTTCAATCCGGTGGTGAGCGCTGTGATGGCGGTGCGCGGCGAGTTGCACGGCGCCGCCCTGCTGCCGTACATCGTGGCGCAAATGCTGGGCGCGGTGCTGGGCGCATGGCTGGCGCACGCCATGTTCGACATGACCCTGCTGCAGTTCTCCACCAAGGTGCGCAGCGGCACGGGGCAGTGGATTGCCGAAGCGGTGGCCACCGCCGGCCTGCTGCTCGTCATCCTGCGGGCGCCCAACGGGCGGGCTGCGTCGATGGTGGCGGCGTACATCGGCGCGGCGTACTGGTTCACGGCGTCGACATCGTTCGCCAACCCGGCGGCCGCGTTCGGGCGCATGTTCAGCAACAGCTTTGCCGGCATCGCGCCCGGCAGCGTGCCGGGGTTTGTGCTGGCCGAATGCGCAGGCGCCGTGCTGGGCGTGCTGCTGCACAACCTGCTTGAGCCGCGCTTTGCGGCAACCGGCCATCCCAACGTCATTGAATCGTCCGGCGAGCACCCGCCGCACACGTAACACCCAAGGCGCCCGCCCGCCTCCCCTCTCCTTCACGCTTGCGCCCCGCGTGGCGCGTACTACTCTTGTCGAGGCCCTGCATCGCGCGTGTCCTGCGGTGTACGGCCCGATCTGCAGGCTGCTTCCGGCTTGGCCAGCCGCCCCACTCCCCCAAGAGAACAGCCATGCGAAAACTGTTTGCAGCCGTCGCGCTCATGCTCGCCATGACGCCCCTTGTGCAAGCGCAGGTGAAGCCCTATCCGCCGGGCTTTCGGCACCAGAACATCCAGACCGACGGGGCGACGCTGTTTGTGCGCGTGGGCGGCAGCGGCCCGGCGGTGGTGTTGCTGCATGGCTTTGGCGATACGGGTGACATGTGGGCACCGCTCGCCGCCGAGCTGGCGCGCACGCATACCGTGGTGGTGCCGGATCTGCGCGGCATGGGTTTGTCGTCGCACCCCGAGGGCAGCTATGACAAGCGCACCCAGGCCGGCGACATCCGCGCGGTGCTCACCAAACTGAACATCGACCAGGCCGATGTGGTGGGCCACGACATCGGCACCATAGTGGCGTTTGCTTATGCGGCGCGCTACCCGGACAAGACCACGCGGCTGGTCGTGATGGATGCGCCCGTGCCCGGTGTGCCGCCGTGGGAGCAGATCGTCCGCTCGCCCAAGCTCTGGCACTTCTCGTTCGGCGGCCCCGATGCCGAGCGGCTCGTCAAAGGCCGCGAGCGCATCTACCTCGACCGGTTCTGGAATGAGTTTGCCGGCAACCCCTCCAAGATCGACGAAGCCACCCGCGTCCACTACGCCCGCCTTTACGCCAAACCGGGCGCCATGCATTCAGCGTTTGCGCAATTCCTGTCGATCCCGCAAGACGCGGAAGACAACCAGAAAGCCATCGCCACCAAGCTGCCCATGCCGGTGCTCGCCATTGGGGGCGCCAAGTCCTTCGGCGAGAACGAGGCCATCGTCATGCGCAATGCCGCCACCAACGTGCAGGCGCTGGTGATTCCGGATGCGGGGCATTGGTTGATGGAGGAGCAGACGCAGGTTACGGTGGGTGCCGTCGTTAAATTTCTGGCGCAGTAGCGTCGGTCTTCCTCATTGGTCTTTCAACGCATCTCAACGAATGGAGTCTCCAATGCAGCCAGTCGTCCGAGTTTCGATTCTGCGGTGTCCGCCAGACAAGTTCGCCGAGATGCGCCAGATGATGAACGACCTCGAAGCCCTGCTCCGGCCCGGTATCGAGGCCATGCGCGGGTTGGTCGCGTTCTATGTGGGCGACGACGAGGCGACATCGTCGCTGTCGAACGTGAGCCTGTGGACTGACCTGGACGCGGCCAAGCAGCTGGACACGTTTCGCCCGATGTTGGATTCGGCCAAGCCCTTTCTCGACAAGGGCGGCACGTTCGAGCGGCCGATCATGAATTACCTGCCGATGTGGGAGTTGAAGCCGGTGGCGAAGGTTTGAGGGTTTGTCGCTGCCCTGGCATTCCCGCCCGTCACGGGAATGCGTCAACCTGTTGTTATTGGCTGTAACCACGCCGCTCTATGGCGGCTAACACATCCCACGTCTGCGGATCGATCTCGCGTCCCCCAAGCGACATCGAAACGTACGCGTCAATCGCATCCACAAAGCCTTTGATGAACGCCGGCGGGAACGACTGCGTAGAGAACACTTGAAGCTGTTCGCGCAGCATGCCCGGCCGGCATTGGCCGTGCGTGCACATGGCGGTGCGAGTTCGCTTGAGATACGCCTGTGCCGCGATGGCGCCGTTCAGGTAGGTGCGGTTCTTGGTCAGCCTGCCTGTGTCCGATGACGTGTGCGGTGGACTAGGCGACGGTGCTGGCGGGGACGGGTACGACGCTGGGCGCGTCCCGTCTGCAATAGGCATGGAGCCTCCTTGGGATTGAAGGAGCCCCACCATCTCGGCGCTAAACGAGGGTGGCGGGCCTGACGATGGTGTTAGCGACCCGGTCCCAAGGAAACCGGTAGACCCGGAGGTCTCACCATCCGGCCCGCCAAAGTAGGCGCGAACGGAAGCAGCAGTGCGACTGCATGCAGCAATCGTCCGCCTTGGTGTTTCAGGTCGCTAAACCAGGCTGCCGTTGGTGCGGCAGCGAGAGAATTATAGCGATGGGCGCTGCTTCCATCTTCCGATTCTGTGCACCGAGCCCACGGGCTCCAACGCCCGAGCGCCACAGTTTCAGGCGCGTCTGTCGACCTCAAACTTTCGATCTCGGCAGCCGGAGGGCTACACGCCACCGTCGAACAGTGGCGCCAGCCCCTCAGAGGTTCAAGCTCGACTATTGGAGGCCGACACTTGAGCCGCAAAGGCTCGTGATCGAGCAATGCAGCACGGCCACCAAGATGGACAACAGGTCGGTTGGATTTTCAGAAACGGCTCATGCATTTGCGGTCGTGCACCGTGTAGAAAGCAGGCTCCTCTGCCAACTTTCTCAGGAGCACGCAATGTATGACGGCATCTCAGCTGCAAACTATGCAGCAAGCAATATCGAGCCGAATAGTGTGGGCCGCTGCGCAGAATACGTGCGCAAGGCGATTGAATGGGGCGGTATTTCTTTGCAGCGCACCCGCTCGGCAAAGGACTACGGCCCATCATTGCTGGCCGCCGGGTTCCATGAGGCGATAGGCTCGCCGATGAAGGGAGACGTGATCGTGATTCAACCCGCCCCCGGGCACCCTCACGGACACATGGCGATCTACGATGGCTCCCACTGGATATCAGACTTCAAGCAGCTTCATGGTTTCTATCCTGGCCCGGCGTACAGAAGCGCCAAACCGGCCTACAAGACCTACCGTTATCACTGAGGCAAGCTCATGACCCGCTTCCTTTCCCTGCTCGTTGCGGCGGTATGCGCCCTCGCGGTTGGGTCGGCATCCGCTGCACAGGCCGCCGTCTCGCAAAACTCGCCGGAGGCCGCAGCCATCTCGTTCTACACCTGGTTCATTCAGCATGATTCGGATCAAACGTATCCGCTGAGCGAGCCGGATATCGAGCGCTATGTCGCCACAGATACCGTTGGCCGGTTGCGCAACGACTACGCACACGCCGGCCCGCCAAATGGCGTGGACTATTTTCTCAAGGTGCAGGACTACGATAGCCGCGACTGGCTTGCCCATATTCAAGTGCAACGCGCGCTGATGCTGGGCGATGTTGCAGTGGTGCCGGTCTCTTTTGGCTCGCAAGACCCAGTGCATGTGCTGGTGTTTCTCAAGCGAGTGGATGCGACCTGGAAGATCATCAAAATCGACGACACCTGGGAGTACAGGTAAACAGTCCAGCAGAGAAACCCGGGCGTCGCAGCATGTGGCGCCTACCTTTCTGCAGCGCCTTTACACTCCCCCGCACATCAACTCCACCTACCCCACATTCATCGGCAGCAGCACCATCTGCTTGCCCTGCACATGCAGGCGTGTCTGAATCTCGAGCGGCGTCTGGTTATGCAGCCATGCGGTCAGGAAGTTGACTTGTTTGAAGATCAGCTTGCTGGCAAAGCACACGCTGTTCGGAAAGGCGTCCATCGTGGTTTCGGCCAGTCGGGTGAATTCGGCAATCGGGTGGGTGCCGAAGGCGATGCGGTAGTCGGCCGCCATGCCGTGCCGCCGGCAATGCGCGACGTAGTACTCCAGCGATGCGCCGATGGTCTGGCGCAGGTGGTCCAGGTGTTCCGCGCCCTCGTAGCTCTGTGCATCCACTTCGCCCACGGCCAGGAAGATGACGTTCTTGAAGTGGCCAGGAAACAGCCGGTTGACCCAGAGCAGCGCGTGCATGCTGGCGCCGCGATGCTTGCCCACCAGCAGGATGGCGGTCGGCTGCGACGGGTCAGGTGTTGCCGGCGCCGTGGCTGGGTCCACTACCGGAGGCTGGCCCGCAAACAAGGCGTCTTCCTTGGCGATCAGTGCGCGCGTTTCGTCGTAATGCCGCCGGATCAGGAAGCAGAGTGCGACCACCGCGCTGGTGACGACCACGGTCAACCAACCGCCGGCCATGAATTTCTCGACCAGCGTAATGACGAGCACCGTACTGGTGACCGAAAGCCCAAGCGCGGACAGACCGAAGTGCGTGTACCAGTTGCCGCCATCGCGGCGGCGGCGCCACCAATAGGTGCACAGGCCCAGCAATGACAGGCTGAACGTCAAGAACACGTTGATGCTGTAGAGCACCACCAATACCGCCACTTGGCCGTGCGTCCACAGCAGGATGATGACGCTGGCCACGCCCATCACGATGATGCCGTTCTGCCGCACGAGTCGCGTCGACAGATCACGGAAATGACGTGGCACCCATGAGTCCTGCGCCATGTTCGACAGCACAGCGGGGCCATCCAGGAAACCGGTTTGCGCGCCCACCAGCAGCAGGCCGGCCTCGAACGCAAGCACGGCGGCCAGCAGCGCACTGCGTGCGAAGGCGGAGTCCAGGCCCATGTGGTCGATCACGCTGCCGAACACCACGGCGTTCAGGGTTTGCCCTTCCACCGGCTTGGCCTGCCACAGCATGTAGAGCAGGATGATGCCGCCTGCCGTAAAGGCCAGCGACGTTGCCATGTACACCATGGTCCGCTTGCCTGCGGGAACACGCGGTTCGGCCAGCATGTTGACGTTGTTGGAGACGGCCTCCAGGCCGGTATAGGTACCGCCGCCCATCGAGAACGCGCGCATCAGCAGCCCGATTATCACCAGTGGCCCGAAGGCTTGCGACATGCCATGCGCCTCGCCGACGGCCTCGGGCACGACAGCCGCAAGGTGCTGGCCGTGTACGGCGACGCCATAGATGATCAGACCGAGGTGCAGCACCACGAAGCCGATGAAGATGGGCAGCAGCACGAGGATGGATTCGCGCATGCCCCGAAAGTTGAGCCCGGTCATCAGTACAACCAGCACGATCTCGGTGCCCAGCTTGAATGCTTGCGCGCTCACGGGCAGCAGGCTGAAGAATGCGTCGACGCCGCTGGCAAGCGACGTTGCAACCGTCAGCACGTAGTCGACGAGGAGTGCGGCGCCCGATACGAGCCCGGGCCCGGGCCCGAGCAGCGCCGTGGCTACGCGGTAACCGCCTCCGCCAGTAGGAAACAGCTCGATGACCTGGTTGTAGCCCAGCGCGATGATGAACACCGTGGCAGCGGTGGCCAACGCAAGGAACAAGGCAAGCGGCGTGTGCTGGCCCAGCGCCAGGAAGGCTTCTTCCGGGCCGTAGCAGGAGGATGAGAGACCATCCGCACCCAGGCCGACCCACGCCAGCAGCGGCGTCACGGCAATGGCGTGTCGCGTGCGCGGGTCCAGCGGGTCCAATGGCTTGCCGAACAGCAACTGCCACATCTTGGCGAAGCGTGCCATGGTGTCTCCCCTGCAGCAGACGATATCGATGCGCGCGTCGTCGTCGCGAGAAGGGTCATTCCCACGCGTGCGCGCCGAGTTGGATGGCGTTCTAGTCGGCAATCTAAAACAACACCCTTCGCAACGCCACAGATGCATGCCTGGGCTGGCTTGCTGTGATGGTCACCCGCAAACGCGCGGGCAAAGCGTTTACAGGATTTTTTTACAGCCACGCCAAGTCTCTACACGTTTTTAATGGCCGCCTCACTACCCTTGCATTGACTGGACTATGGGGGCGCAGCGCGCTCAATCATCATGACTTTGGCCGCCAGATGGCTACTCGGCGCCGGTGCCGTGCTCGCCCTCGTGATGTTGTTCGTGGTGCTTTACCTGGATGAGCGAAGCGCGTCCCGGCGCTATGGGCGCGCAATCGAGCACCATGAGAAAGGGTTCTCGAACCCCGGGGATCCCTCGTGAAGACTGCCGCTGCCGCTGATCCTGCTGGGCCGACGTCAGCCGACGCCGCGCCCACGGCGCATGCGGTACGCGCGTCCCTTTACACCTTTTTTATGGGCACGGGCCGCAGTCTTTACACCGTCTTTGCGGCGGCGTTCGTATAACACCGACAGGCCGTCACGCTGTTCAAACGGCCATAACCCCGGCACTGTGCAGGCAACGACCCGACTCACCCTGCCGCCGGTCGACCAACGTGATCAGGGTTACGCAATGCTCAAGCTTCTCGTCCCCGTCAACGGTTCTCGCCACGCGCTCGACGCGGTTCGCCATGCAGCCTTTCTCTGCCAGGACCGTTGCGCGTCGGACATCGTGCTGCTCAACGTACAGACGCCGATTGAAGGGGGACGCGCCAGCGCCTATCACTCGCTGCAGGCCCTGCGCGAGATTGAGGAACAAAGCGGTGAAGAGGCCCTGCGGCGGGCGCGCGCCATCTTGGACGATGCCGGCGCCCACTACGTTGCCCAGGTGCGGATCGGTCGCGTGGCCGAAACGATCGCGCAAACCGCTGCCGCCAACCAATGCGACATGATCGTCATGGGCTCGGCTGCCCGCTCACCGCTGGGCTCCCTCATGGCCGCCCGGCTGTCCAACCGGTTGATGCGCCTGTCTCGCATTCCGGTGACGCTGGTTCGCTAACCAGTGCGCCCGTACGCAGGACGCTCGTCGTCATGACGCAGCGTTGCCGCCATCCGCGCGGGGTGCCGGCCAACACGTGCGTAGCCATCAAAGTCGACCGCGCCGGAGCCCGCCGCAATGCGCGTGGCCGTATTCCCCGAAATCCGACAACCAAGACCGGCGCTATCCGCTACGGGATGTCCCGCCTTTGCTCGGAGCTGTATCGGGGCCCGGTGTGTCTGGCTCGCGGGCACCCCTGATACAACTGGGGCAGTGATCGCCCGGGCAATCGACCGTTTTTACACGGCGTTTACACCCCTCCCCTGAAGCTTTATCCCGTTTTTATCCCCGCTTCCCTAATGTTGCACTGCACGCAGGCCCTGTGACGGGAGCCTGCCTGCACGCCGCATCCGGCCCCAGTTCACGCGCATCTGCGCCGGGCCGGGCGGCACCTAAAACAACAAGGGAAAGGTCCATGCAAGCCAACGTTTCTTTGCGCGCCACCGTCATGGGTGGCGTTGTCTTCTGTGCCGCAGCACTGTCGAGCGCGGCCGCATTTGCGCAGTCCACTGACGCTGCCCCGGCACCTGTTGCCGCCCCGGCTGCACCTGCCAGCCCGTTGACGGCCAACGTCACGCTGGCCAGCCAGTACCGCTATCGCGGTCTCATGCAGACCAACAACAAGCCTGCCATCCAAGGCGGCGTGGATTACGCGCTGCCCAACGGCTTCTACGTGGGCAACTGGAACTCGTCGATCAGCTGGCTGGGGGATTCCAACCCCAACGTGTCTGCCCCCATCGAGATGGATTTCTACGGCGGCTACAAGACCGAGCTGATGAAGGATGTGCCCATTGATGCGGGCGTGCTGCAGTACTACTACCCGGGCAGCTACCCCGACGGCTACACCCGCCCGCACACCACCGAGGGCTATGCGCAGATCGGCTACGGGCCCGTCACGTTCAAGTATTCGCATGCGTTCTCCAACCTGTTCGGTTTTGCAGATAGCCACCACAGCCAGTACTTCGATCTGTCGGGCAACTTCGACACCGGTTTCTGGGGCCTGACGCTGAACCTGCACGTGGGCTATCAACAAGTGCCGCACCAAGTGGTGCGCACGTCCTATGCCGACTGGAAAGTGGGCGTGACGAAGGATTTTGGTTCGGGCTGGACAGCTTCTTTGAGCTACATCGACACGAATGCATCGCGTCTGGCCTACACCAACACACGTAACAGCTACATGGGCAAGGCAACCGCCCTGCTCGCCGTGACCAAGACGTTCTAACGACCACCACCCGAAGGAAAGGGGAGCGCATATGGACCTCGTTTATCTCGCCGGCCTAGCGGTGCTGGCCCTGGCAGTGGGCGGATTGCTCGCCCTCTCCGGCCGGCTCGCCACCAAAGACCAACCCACCACGCACGCGATGGAGAAACAGCAATGACCTGGCTCTATGTGCTGTCCGGGGCCATCACGGTGGTTCTGCTCGTCTACTTGTTCGTGGCCTTGCTCTGGCCCGAACGTTTCTAACAACACTGCGAGGCACACCATGAATGCGTTCCTCCTCCAGCTGGCGATCTATCTGGTCGTGCTGCTGGTTTTGGCCAAACCGCTGGGCGCGTATATGACCGGCGTGTTTGGTGACAAGCCATCGCGCACGCACTGGCTCGGCCCCGTCGAGCGGCTGTTCTATCGCGTGGCCGGCGTCAACCCGAAGGCCGAGATGGGCTGGAAGCACTACGCACTGGCCGTCATCGTCGTCAACGTGCTGGGCGCGCTGGCGGTGTATGCGCTGCAGCGCGCGCAGCAGTGGCTGCCGCTCAACCCGCAGGGCTTTGGTGCGGTCACGCCGGATTCGTCGTTCAACACGGCGGTCAGCTTTGTCACCAACACCAACTGGCAAGGCTATTCGGGCGAAAGCACGATGAGCTATCTCACGCAGATGCTCGGGCTGGCGGTGCAGAACTTCCTGTCTGCGGCGACGGGCATTGCGGTGGTGATTGCGCTCATCCGCGGTTTTGCGCGCCACTCGGCCAACACCATCGGCAACTTCTGGGTCGACTTCACGCGCTCGACGGTCTATGTGCTGCTGCCGTTGTCGATCATCGTGTCGGTGTTCTTTGTCAGCCAGGGCGTTATCCAGAACTTCGATGGCTACAAGGAGGTGACCACCGTCACCGCCACCACGTACGACAACCCGAAGATGGATGCCAGCGGCCAGCCGATCAAGGATGCCCAAGGCAACCCCGTCACGGAAAAGGCCACCACGCAAACGCAGACCCTGCCGATGGGTCCGATCGCCTCGCAAGAAGCCATCAAGATGATCGGCACCAATGGCGGCGGCCCGTTCAATGCCAACTCCGCGCACCCGTATGAGAACCCCAACGCGCTGACGAACTTCGTGCAGATGCTGTGCATCTTCATCATCCCGGCGGCGCTGTGCTTTACGTTTGGCGGCATGGTGGGCGATGGCCGGCAAGGCTGGGCCGTGCTGGCTGCGATGACGGTGCTGTTTGTGGTGCTCGCCGTCTTCCTGGCATGGGCTGAGCTGCACGCCAACCCGATGCTCACCAACCTTGGCATCGACCAGACCGTGGGCAATATGGAGGGCAAGGAAACGCGCTTCGGCATCGTGGCCTCGTCGCTGTTTGCCACCATCACCACGGCAGCGTCGTGCGGGGCGGTCAATGCCATGCATGACTCGCTGACCGCGCTGGGCGGCTTCGTGCCGATGTTCCTGATGCAACTGGGCGAAGTGGTGTTTGGCGGTGTGGGCTCGGGCCTGTACGGCATGCTGGTGTACGCCATCCTGGCCGTGTTCATCGCGGGCCTGATGATCGGCCGCACGCCGGAATACCTCGGCAAGAAGATCGAGGTGTTCGAGATGAAGATGACGTCGATCGCCATCCTCGTCACGCCGCTGCTGGTGCTGGTGGGCACGGCCGTGGCCGTGGTGGTCACGCAGGGCAAGGCGGGCATCTTCAACCCGGGCACGCACGGCTTCTCTGAAGTGCTGTACGCCTTCTCGTCGGCCGCCAACAACAACGGCAGCGCGTTTGCGGGCCTGTCTGCCAACACGCCGTTCTACAACGTGGCGCTGGGCATCTGCATGTGGCTGGGCCGCTTCTGGATCATCGTGCCGGTGCTGGCCATGGCAGGCACGTTTGCCGCCAAGAAGCGTCTGCCCGTGACGGCCGGCACGCTGCCCACGCATGGGCCGCTGTTTGTGGTGCTGCTGATCGGCTCGGTGCTGCTGGTGGGCGCGCTCACGTACATCCCGGCCCTCGCGCTCGGTCCAATCGCAGAACACCTCGCACGCTAAGCGCACGGCGAGTCGTCTACCCAATATCAACAGGTGCCTTATGGCTATCCGTTATCCCGAATCCGAACCGGCTGTGCGTACGGTCAAGCACAAGCTTGAGCCCACCGCTGGTACTGGTACTGCTGCAGCCACCGAGCCGCAGGCGCACGGCACGCACAAGACGCTGTCTGCCAAGGAGGTGCGCAAGCTGTCGATGTTCTCGTCGGCGCTGGTCAAGCCCGCCATTGTCGATAGCTTCCGCAAGCTGTCGCCGCGCGCGCAGGCCAAGAACCCGGTGATGTTTGTCGTCTACGTCGGCAGCATCCTCACCACCATCCTGTGGGTGATGGCGCTGCGCGGCCAGGCCGAAGCGCCGGCGGGCTTCATCCTCGCCGTGTCGGTGTGGCTGTGGTTCACGGTGTTGTTCGCCAACTTTGCCGAAGCGCTGGCCGAGGGCCGCAGCAAGCAGCAGGCGGCATCGCTGCGCGGCATCAAGACCACGGTGCAGGCCAAGGTGCTGGCGGATGCAGGCCGCCGTGACCGTGTGGAAGCACGCGCCGCCACCGCCCTGCGCCGTGGCGACATCGTGCTCATCGAAGCCGGCGACATGGTGCCCGGCGACGGCGAGGTCATCGAAGGCGTGGCCTCGGTGGACGAAAGCGCCATCACCGGCGAATCGGCACCGGTCATCCGCGAATCGGGCGGGGATTTCTCGTCCGTGACCGGTGGCACGCGCGTGCTCTCGGACTGGATCATCGTGCGCATCACCGCCAACCCCGGCGAGAGCTTCCTGGATCGGATGATCTCGATGGTGGAAGGCGCCAAGCGCCAGAAGACGCCGAACGAGCTGGCGCTGACGATTCTGCTGGTGAGCCTGACCATCATCCTGATGCTGGCGACCGTCACGCTGCTGCCGTACTCGATCTTCTCGGTGGAAGCGATGAAGGCAGGCTCACCGATCACGATTACCGTGCTCGTGGCGCTGCTGGTGTGTCTGATCCCGACCACCATCGGCGGGCTGCTCTCCGCCATCGGCGTGGCCGGCATGAGCCGCATGATGCAGGCCAACGTGATCGCCACGTCGGGCCGCGCCGTAGAGGCGGCTGGTGATGTGGATGTGCTGCTGCTCGACAAGACCGGCACGATCACACACGGCAACCGTCAGGCATCGCGCTTCATCCCGGCGCCGGGCGTGACGGCCAAGCAGTTGGCCGAGGCGGCATGGCTGTCGTCGCTGGCCGATGAAACGCCGGAAGGCCGCAGCATCGTCACGCTCGCGCGCAACCTGGGCGAGGCGTCCATCGATGAAGCTGCCCTTGCGAAGACGCAGCCCGTGTACGTCGCCTTCTCTGCGCAAACGCGCATGAGCGGTATCAACGTTGGGCACAACGGGGAGGCCCGTCAGATCCGCAAAGGGGCGGCCGATGCGATTCGCACGCACGTGACGCTGTTGGCTGGCAAGTTTCCCGATGCCGTGTCGACTGCCGTCGATGACGTCGCGCGCCAAGGCGGCACGCCGCTGGTGGTGTCCGACAACGACCGCGTGCTCGGCGTGGTGGAGCTGAAGGACATCGTGAAGGCCGGCATTCGCGAGCGCTTTGCCGAGCTGCGCCAGATGGGCATCAAGACGGTGATGATCACCGGCGACAACCGCTTGACCGCCGCGTCCATCGCGGCGGAAGCGGGCGTCGACGACTTCATTGCCGAAGCCACGCCCGAGACCAAGCTGGCGCTCATCCGCGAACAGCAGGCGCAGGGCCGGCTCGTTGCCATGACTGGTGACGGCACCAACGATGCGCCTGCCTTGGCACAGGCTGACGTGGCCGTCGCCATGAATAGCGGCACGCAGGCCGCCAAGGAGGCCGGCAACATGGTCGACCTGGATTCCAGCCCGACCAAGCTGATCCAGATTGTCGAGATCGGCAAGCAGATGCTGATGACGCGCGGCTCGCTCACCACGTTCTCGATCGCCAATGACGTGGCGAAGTATTTCGCGATCATCCCGGCCGCGTTTGCGACCACGTACCCGCAACTCGCCGCGCTGAACGTGATGCACCTGGCGACGCCCGCATCGGCCGTAATGAGCGCGGTGATCTTCAATGCGCTGATCATCGTGTTCCTGATTCCGCTGGCGCTCAAGGGCGTGAAGTACCGCGCGCTGGGGGCCGCCACGCTGCTGCGCCGCAACCTCTTGATCTACGGCCTGGGCGGCCTGCTGCTGCCCTTCCCGGGCATCAAGATCATCGACATGTTCCTGGCCGCGATGGGCTGGGTTTAAGGAAGGAGTGCATTCATGGCAACCACAACTCAAGCGCGTCAACCTGTTCAGGCCGACGTGCCGCAACAAGGTGGGCTGCTGCGTGCGGCGCTGGTGGTGTTTGTTGGGCTGTCGCTCATTACCGGCGTGCTGTATCCGGTGGTGGTGACGGGGGTTGGCAAGGCGCTGTTTCCGGCGCAGGCCGGCGGCTCGATCATCGAGCGTCATGGCAAGGCCGTTGGCTCGTCGTTGATCGGGCAGAACTTTGATACGCCGGAGTATTTCTGGGGGCGGATCTCGGCGACGGCGCCGAACCCCTATAACGCGCAGGCGTCAAGCGGCTCCAACCTGGGGCCGAGCAACCCGGCGCTGACGGAGGCGGCCAAGGCGCGGATTGCGGCGCTCAAGGAAGCGGACCCGACGAACACTGCGCCGATTCCGGCGGATCTTGTGACGGCATCCGCTAGCGGGCTGGACCCGGAGATCAGTCCTGCTGCTGCGGCGTACCAAGTAGAGCGTGTGGCCAAGGCTCGCCACATGTCGCCTGATCTGGTGAAGAAGGTGGTGGCTGAGAACACCAAGGGGCCGGTGCTTGGGGTGTTTGGCGAGCCGGTCGTCAACGTGTTGGAGCTGAATCTGGCGTTGGATGATTTGAAGTGAGGGTTTTGAGTCGGGCCTTGATGGTATGTCCCCGGTTTTCGTGCCCTGCCGGGCCCGACTCACTTTCTTTGGCAAGATGTATGGACCGGGGACATAGGTGACAGGTGTGCGAGGACATGGTTGACACATGTCAGCAGTCATCGGGCAGGTTCAGATCGATACGGCCAAGGTGTTGGTGAACGAAGTACAGATCGAATTGATCCCTGTGTTTAGGGTCGGGGCGCAATGCCACCGGCAAGCCGTGCAGGGCATTGGAGAGCTTGAAGCGCCAACTCCTGAAGCGTAGCTCCCCATTCCATCCGACGTTGAGGACGATGTCCTGCGGGCTGTACTCGATCGGTGCCAACGTAGACGGATACGGTCGCGGGCTGGGCCGGTAGCGTGTGATGGGCGTGGCCAGGTCGATGGCCTGGTGCGGGCGCTCGCAGTTATAGACGGTGCGCCAAGCATCCAGCGCGTGCTGGACCGCGTCGCAAGAGGCGAAGTAGCGCCCGGCCAGGGCCTCGGCCTTGAGCGTGCGGTGGAAGCGCTCGTCCTTGCCGTTGGTCTGCGGGTGGGCGGGGCGGCTGTAGCTCAGGCGCACACCGAGGCGGATGAGCCAGACGCCCAGGCCCGTGAGTTGCCCCGGCCGGGTGGGACTGCCCCAAGGTGCGCCGTTATCGGCGTTGATGCGCAGCGGCAGCCCATAGCGCTCGAAGGCCTGGCGCAAGTGACGCTGCACGACCGCGCTCTGCGTCTGCGTGCAGGCCGCCAGCACCAGGTTGAAGCGGGAGTGATCGTCGATCACGGTCAGCGGCGAGCAGCGCTGGCCGTCGGCCAACGCGAACCCGCCCTTGAAATCCATCTGCCAGAGTTGGTTCGGTTCAGCGTGCTCAAAGCGCTGCCAGGGCGTGGAGGCGTCTGAGGCTTCGGGTGCAATCAACCCATACCGATGCAGGATGGAGGTCACGGTGCTGGGCGCCGGTACATCACTCCAGCCCAAGTCGGCCAAGCGGCGGCTGATCTTGCGCCCGCCCCACGCAGGATGCTGCTGGCGTAACGCGATGACGGCCTGTTCAAGCTCGGCCTCGGTACGCATCGGGCTGTGCGAGGGACGGCGCGTCCGGTCAGCCAGTCCGGCGTCCCCCGACTCAACGTAACGAGCCAGCCACTTGTAGCCGGTTTGCGGGCTGATGCCGAACCGCCGACACAGCTCGCGCCGGTTACAGCCTTCCTGCCGGGCCAATAGAACGAATTCCTGACGAAGGCTCATGGTGTCTCGTGTGCTCCAGGGCATGGCCTGACCTCCGAGCGAATGTGCCGCTCAAAGTGTCAACCATGTCCTCGCACACCTGTCACCTATGTCCCCGGTCCATACAGCAAGACAAAGAAAGTGAGTCAGCCCCGGCAGGGGATGAAACAAGGGATGCACCACAAGAACAAAAAGCACCCAAAATACAAACCATGCCAGCCGACCAGCGCCCGAACCCCGACCAACTCCTAGCCGAACTTCAATCCGGCAAGGAACAGTCCGCCCGCGGCAAACTCCGCATCTACTTCGGCGCCTCGGCTGGTGTAGGCAAAACCTACGCGATGCTGGCAGCAGCCAAGGCCGCGCGCGCAGCCGGCATCGACGCCATCATCGGCCTGGTCGAAACCCACGGCCGCGCCGAAACCGCCGCGCTGGTCGCCGACCTCGAACACCTTCCCACTCGCCAGATCGAATACAAGGGCCGCACGCTGCCCGAGTTTGATCTCGATGCCGCGCTGGCGCGAAAGCCCGCACTCATCCTCGTCGATGAACTGGCGCACTCCAACGTGGCGGGCTCGCGCCACCCAAAGCGCTGGCAGGACATTGAAGACCTGCTCGCCGCCGGCATCGATGTCTGGACCACCGTCAACGTCCAGCATCTCGACAGCCTGAACGAGGCCGTCGGCAGCATCACCGGCATCCGCGTGTGGGAAACCGTGCCGGACGCGGTGTTCGATGCGGCCAACGAAGTCATCCTCGTCGACCTGCCGGCCGATGAACTGCTGCGCCGCCTGGCCGAGGGCAAGGTCTACATGCCCGAGCAGGCGCAGCATGCGGCGCGCAATTTCTTTCGCAAGGGCAACCTCATCGCGCTGCGCGAACTCGCCCTGCGCCGCACCGCCGATCGCGTCGACGACGACGTGCAGGCCTACCGCCGCGCGCGCCGCATTGAAAACGTCTGGCGCACGCGAGAAACCGTCGTCGCCTGCCTGGACCCGCAGGGCGATGGCGAACAGGTCATCCGCAGCGCTGCGCGCCTCGCGGCCCAGCTTGAATGCGATTGGCATGCCGTGGCCGTGGTGATGCCGCATCTGCGCGCCGCCGATGCACGCACCGAGCGTTTGCATGCCCTGCTCAAGCTGGCCGAAGATGCCGGCGCCAAGGTGGAGACGCTGGCCGGCACCAACGCCGTCGAGGCGATCACTGGTTATATCCGCCGCCACAACATCACCAAGGCGGTGATCGGGCGGCCGCCGGAGAAGCGCTGGCGATCGGCGCGCGCGGTCGTCGTTGCGCTGCGGCTGGCGATCGGGCTGGAGCGCCGGTTGCCCAGCGGTGACTTTGCCGAGGCGCTGGCGCGGCACTGCCCCGAGGTCGACGTGATTCGCGCCGCGGCGGACCCGGCGCATATCCAGCTCCAGCCGCGTGCTGCAGAGGTCGGCCGTGCTGATGTGCGCAGCGAAGCCCAGCGCGCGGCCGATGCGCAGGCCGGTTGGCTCAAGCCGGCTTACGTGGCCGCGTGCGTGTATGTGGGCGTGGCGACAGCGTTGTCCAGCCTCGTGCGGCCGGTGTTCGACCTGGCCAACATCGTCATGCTGTTCCTGGCGGCGGTGGTGGCGGTGGCGATGCGCCATGGGCGGGGTCCGGCAGCGCTGGCTTCGGTGCTGTCGGTGGCGCTGTTCGATTTCTTCTTCGTGCCGCCACGTTTTTCCTTCGCCGTGAGTGACGTACAGTACCTGCTGACCTTTGGGGTGATGCTGGCGGTCGGCATGCTGGTGGGCCAGTTGACGGCAGGCTTGCGTGAACAAGCGGAGGTAGCGGTGCAGCGCGAGGCGGCGGCACATGCGCTGTATGAGGCCGCGCGGGAGTTGTCTGCCGCGCTCACGCTGGACCAGATCGTCAGCATCGGCGGACGCTTCGTCAACGCAACGTTTGGCGGGCGCTGTGCATTCTTCTTCGTCGGGCTCGATGGGCGGCTCGGCGCACCGCAAGTCGCCAAGCCGGAAGGCAGCACCGATGCGCCGTCCGGCATGCCCAACCTGGACCGCGTGCTGGCCGATTGGACGTATCAGCACGGCCAGCCTGCCGGTACGGGCACGCATACGCTGCCGTCGGGCTCGGTGCTGTATCTGCCCTTGAAGGCGCCGATGGCCATTCGCGGTGTGCTGGCCGTGGAGCCCGAAACCTTCCAGGTTCTCGCCCAACCCGACAACCGCCGCCAGATCGACGCCTGCGCCACGCTTATCGCGATTGCCATCGAGCGCGTGCATTACGTCGAAGTCGCCCGCGACGCCTTGGTGCGGATTGAATCGGAGCGGCTGCGCAATTCGCTGCTGGCCGCCGTGTCGCACGACTTGCGCACGCCGCTCACAGGCCTGGTGGGAATGGCCGAGACGCTGCTACGAGCGCAGCCGCCCTTGCCCGCGCTGCAGGCCGAAGCCGCGGCCGCCATCGGGCAGCAGGCTCAGCGCATGCGTACGATGGTCACCAACCTGCTCGACATGGCGCGCCTGCAGAACCAGGACGTCAAGCTGCGGCTCGAGTGGCAATCGATCGAAGAGCTGGTGGGTGCGGCGCTTCAGGCGAATCCGCTTCCCGATCATCGTGTGGTGGTGGATCACCTCGCAGCCTTGCCGCTCATCCGCTGCGATGGGCCGTTGATGGAGCGCGTGCTGTCGAATCTGCTGGAGAACGCGGGCAAGTTTGCGCCGGCAGGTACCGAGGTCCGCGTCTCCGGCGAGATCGTCCACGACGAAGCGCGCGGCAACGAACTGCGCCTGCGGGTGCGCGACCACGGGCCGGGTGTGCCCGCCGGTTCGGTGCGCACCATCTTCGAGAAGTTCACGCGCGGCGAAAAGGAATCGGCCACCACGGGCGTCGGCCTGGGCTTGGCGGTGTGCGAGGCGATCGTCAGCGCGCATCACGGCCGCATCTGGGTGGAGGCGCCGGCCGATGGCGGCGCGTGCTTCGTCGTCGCCCTGCCCGCCGCCGAGCCGCCGCCTGTGGAAGACGCCGAGCCCATCGCCTAGCCTGGCTGCACCGTTGCAGGGCATATGGACATGCCGAAAAAGTCGTTCGGTTACATACGCCGCTATGACAGGATCACGTCACACGCCCGCTATCCGCGGGCGGATTTCATTCACGACAAGATCCACGAGGTTTCTCCATGTCCCTGTTCTCCCGCCTTGCGCGCGTGGCCGTACCGGCCATCGCCTTTGCCGTCGCCACCGCCGCCAACGCCGACACCAAGCAGATCAAGCTCGGCACCATGAGCGGCCCCGATGCGCAAATCTGGGAAGTCGTTCAGAAGGTCGCCAAGAAGGACGGCCTCGACGTCAAGATCATCGAGTTCAACGACTACGCCCAACCCAACCCCGCGCTCGATTCGGGCGACCTGGACGCCAACGGCTTTCAGCATCAGCCCTTCCTCGACAGCCAGATCCAGGCGCGCCACTACAAGATTGTCAATGTGGGCCTGACGTATGTGGCGCCGATGGGCTTTTACTCGAAGAAGGTCAAGTCGCTCGCGCAGCTCAAGGAAGGTGCCAAGGTCGGTATCCAGAACGATCCGTCCAACGGCAACCGCGCGCTGCTGCTGCTGCAAAAGGTAGGCGTGATCAAGCTGAAGGCGGGTGCCGGCACGAACGGCAACAATGCGACCCCGCGTGATGTGGTCGAGAACCCGAAGAAGATCAAGCTGATCGAGCTGGATTCGGCGCAACTGCCGCGCTCGCTGGATGATCTGGACGCCGCTTCGATCAACACCGACTACGCGGTCAAGAACGGCCTGACGCCCACCAAGGACGCCATCGCACTGGAAGATCGCCAGGGGCCGTACGCCAACCTGATCGCCGTGCGTGAAAAAGACAAGGATCAGCCGTGGGTGAAGACGCTGGTGCGCGCCTACCAATCTGAAGACGTACGCAAGTTCATCGACACGCAGTTCAAGGGCGCGATCCTGCCGGCGTTTTAAGTTCCCACGCTAAGTCAGCGGTTACTTTCGCGAACTGACCCGAGATTGAAGCGCGGCGCGCCGCTGGCTCAGCTTAGCCGGCGGTGCGCCAAGTCATTTGCTGCGATGCAGCAGTGTGTGACGGTTGCAATCGTTTCCGTCACACGTGGTGCGCTGGCAACGCTTGTAGCTTCTCGTTACATTAAGTAGTTCTACGTTATTGCAACGCAACAAACGATTCGCTATAGTAGGAACTGTCTCCTCCACCCTCCTTGGTGGATTGTGGCCCGAGCACCTGGTGCTCGGGCTTTTTTCTTTGGCGCGCGGCTTTTGTTCTTTTTCCGGTCGCCTTGCATCTCGGCCGGTTCCGGCTACCCTGAATTCTTGATTTTTCTGCGCGTTTTGCTCGGCGACGTTGCCCGATAGCAACGAGCGCAGCTTTTTCAAGCGTGCACTTCGAACCGCGCTTCGATCGCCAAAGCGCGTCAGAGCGATGTCTATCCAAAGCGTTGTTTGAATCACCTTGTTGCTGCGAATGTGCGCGTAACGGTGTGCTTTGTGCAGCTAACATCGCGAAATTGCGTCAGTTTTTGTCCTACAAGCCTTTCGGCGAACCCCGGACAGTCTGACAGCACCCCCTCCACTAAACTTCACCTTGCTCTCTCTTTAGAGAGCACTCCCCCCCTTTTGAGCCCGCCCCTGTTGCGGGCTTCATTTTTTTCGGGCACGATTTCTTGCATCCCGACGCTGTCGACACCGGCGCCGGAAGCTCAAAAGGTTGGGGGAATCTCTCAAGGCCCGCGCAGTTAAAAAGCTGCGCGGGCTTTGTTTTTTCTGGCGCCGCGTGCTGACTTCGCCTGACAAGGCCCCCGGGCGGTGATTCAATGGCGGCTGATGGTGCCGGCACACAGCGCAAACGGGATGCGCCTCGGCCCGATACCGACAACAACAAGGACTAGCCGATGGAAGGTTTCGCGCAACTCGCCGTGCTGGTGGTGGATGACCACCCCGTGCAACGGGCTGCCGCCCGGCAACTGCTCCATACGCTGGGCGTGCAGCAGATCCTGACCGCGTGCGACGGCCGCGAGGCGCTCTACCTCCTGCAGCTTTGCCACGTCGATCTGGTGCTGTGCGACATCGACATGCCCGCGATGAACGGTCCCGAACTGATGGAGCAGATGCACTTGCGCGGCGGCCGCATCTTTCCGCGACAGGCTCCCGTGTGGGCGTGGGTCAGTGCGATGGATGCGCCAATCGTCGAGTCGCATGTCAGCCTGGCCGATGCGATCGGGTTGACGCGCACGCGCGGCGTGCAGAAGCCGCTGCGGCCTGCACACGTGCTGCCGCTGCTGGAAGAAGCAGCCGCGCGCGAACGGGACCGGGCGCCTGCCGCAACCGCCGGCTTGCCGCAGTTTTCTGACGACGAACTTGCCGCGCTTATCCACGAAACGCCCGAGCAGATCGAGGTCGTATTCCAGCCCCAGCACGATCTGGCCAGCAACCAGATCGCCGGCGCCGAGGCGCTCTGCCGCTGGATGCACCCGGTGCATGGGCGCGTGTCGCCCGCTGCGTTCGTGCCGCGCCTGGAAGCGCTGGGGCTGGCGGACGGCCTGTTCTTCCACGTGTTGGAGCATTGCGTGCGCGTGCAGCACGCGCTGTCCGCGCATGCGTACCCCGTTTCGATTGGCGTGAATGCGTCTGCGCAGACGCTGAGCCGGGCCGGCACCGTAGACCGCATCGAAGCGATCGTGCGCGGGGCGCGCATTGCGCCGACGGCGATCGCCATCGAACTGACGGAAGACTCGCCCGTGCCTGATGCCGCGCAGCTCACCATCGCGCTCAACCGCTTGCGCCTGCTGGGCCATCCTCTGGCCATCGACGATTTTGGCGTGGGCATTGCCACGCTCAAGCTGCTGGCCGATCTGCCTTTCACCATCCTCAAGATCGATCGCTCGTTTACAGCCGCGGTGGACCAGGCCAGCCAGCGCGGCGTGATCTGCCGCACGATGATCGAGCTGGCGCGCGCGCTGCATCTCGAGTGCATTGCCGAAGGGGTGGAAACCGAAGCGCAGCGCCAGACGCTGCGCGCTTTGGGCTGTGCGACCGGGCAAGGCTATCTGTGGGCGGCACCACTGTCCGTGACCGCGTTTCTTGCGCACGTGCAGGCGGCGGCTTAAGGGCGAACGCCACCGCGTCATTCAGTTTTCCTCAACCCAGATAAAAGCAGCTTCTGCCCCGAAAGGTTACGCGGAGCCAAAGTAAGAAAAGTCTGATCCCGCAGGGCATATCCGGTGAGTAAGGTACCGGCTCCTTTCAGCGGCGCTCCTGACTTCCATGACGGCTCCGATCTCTTCCACCCTGTTGCTCGCCGCGCCGGCCATGTCCTCCACGGCGACGCGCCTGACCTGACGGCGTGCGCATGTGCCCTGTCCTCTCGATCGTGCTGGCAGACGATCATCCGGTGATTCTCATGGGGCTGGCGGCGGCCATTGGGCAGTTTCCACAGCAGCAGGTCGTCGCACAGGCACACGACGGGCGCGAGCTGATGCAGGTGCTTGCGCACATCGACTGCAACGTCATCGTTACGGACTACAACCTGGGTGGCGAACCTGCCTTCGATGGCATGCAACTGCTGGCGCGCCTGCGTCAGCAGCATCCCAGGTGCGGCATCGTCGTCTGCACGATGGTCCGCAATCCGGCGCTGTTACGCGCCATGCGGCAGATTGGCGTGGCTTGCATCGTCAGCAAGAACGATGACTTTGTTCATGCCGGACACGCCGTCATGGCGGCCGCGCGCGGCGTGCGCTATGACAGCCCGCGCATTCTGGAAGAGCTGGGCCTCGGTTCCAACGACCGGAATGGGTTCGAGCGGCTGAGCGCACGTGAGCGGGAAGTGCTTCGCCTGTATGCCGCGGGCACGGCCGTGTCGGACATCGCACAGATGCTCGGTTCGAGCGTGAAGACCGTCAGCACGCAGAAGGCCGTGGCCTTGCGCAAGCTGGGCCTGGTGCGCGAAATCGATCTCTTTCAGTACGCCCGCGCCAGCGGGCTGACAGCGCCCCGCTGAGCGCCGGTCATCAACTTGCCTGGCGATGCCTCGGCACGGCTTGCGCCGGTGCGATGGTGGTGCCGGATGCTTGCGCGGGTGCTGCGTCCACACCCATCAGCCAATTGAACAACGGCGTTGCCAGCAACGCACCGACCAGTTGCGCCAGCATGTAGCCCGGGACATCGCCGGGGCGGATGCCGGAGGGGCCGTCGGTCAGCGCGCAGGCAAGGGCCAACGCGGGGTTGGCCAGCGATGACGACGACGTGAACCAGTATCCGGCCGCGATATAGGCGGCCACCACCAGCGGCAATTGCTGTGGCGCATGACGGCCGCATGCCATGCCAACCCCGATCAGTCCGAACGTTGCCAGCGCTTCGCTCCACCACAGCGCGGGCCCTGTAGCGGCGTGCGTGCCTGCTGCCCACGCCGGCATGCCGAACATGGCATGCGCGGCTGCCACACCCAGCGCGGCGCCCACGGCCTGTGCAGCCAGATAGGCCAGCGCCTCATGCCCACGCAGACCGCCCCGCAGCAACGCGGAAAGCGTGACCGCCGGGTTCAGGTGCGCCCCCGACACTGGCGCGAACACCGTCAGCAGCGCCAGCAAACCGGCGCCGCCGGCCAGCGATTGCGCCAGCAGCGTCCAGGTGGCATCGCCGCCGGAGAGCCGGCTTGCGTGGATGCCCGTGCCGATCACCACCGCAATCAGCAAGGCCGTACCAAGCCCTTCCGCGACGATGCGGCGAGCCAGGGACGGTGTAGCAGACATGGCCGAAGCCGCGGTACGAAGGTGGGAAACAGTGGCCATGCGGGAAGGAGGCGAGCAATGCCAAGCGCATCGCGCGGGAGTGTGGAATCACCGCTGCGGCCGATCAATGCACACGGGCGCGCTTGTGTCGCGCGCCCGAGTATCGAATGGTGGAAGTGGTTTGATGGTGCGGCTCAGGCCGGACTTGCCGCGCTAGCGGCCGCCAGTTGCCGCTGCTGTGCCCCGAGCCGCGCAAAGCCCACGGCCGCTGCGCCGAGCGCTGCCAGCATGGCGATGCATCCCGCCATCGTGCCGCGCGCCATGCCGTTGGCACCGCCGGCAGCGGCAAAGGTGAAATACAGCCCGCCGATACAGGCGACGCCCAGTGCGCCTGCCAACTGCTGCGCGGTAATCAGCAGCCCCGCCGCTGCGCCGGCCTGCGTACGCGCAACGCCCGTCAGCACCAGGCCGATCAGCGGGACGACGACCAGGCCTTGCCCTGCCCCGTACAGCGCCACGGCAATCCCGATGCGCATCATGCTCGGCGCGGCGGGGTGCGCCCATTCCGTCCCGAATCCCGCCAGCAGCACCAGCAGCCCCAACGCCATCAGGCCGAGGCCCGCCAGCAGCGCGCGAACGCCATAGCGCCGCACCAGCGCATTGGCCACCCGCGACGTGATCAGGAAGGTGATGGCCAGCGGCAGGATGGCCACACCCATGCGCACGGCTGACAGCTGCCGCCCGTTCTGCAGATACAGCGTCAGCACCAGGAAGAACGCCATCATCCCGATGTAGTGCAGCGCCGACGCCGTCAGGCCCGTCATGAAGGCGCGATGCTGCAGCAAGGAGGGCGGCAGCAGCGGCGTCCCGCCGGCGCGGTCGACACGGGCCTCGAGCTGCTGGAACGTTGCCATGCCCAGTACGCCTACGACCAGCAGTGCCAGGGTCCACACCGGCCAGTGCAGCTCGCGGCCGAACAGCAGCGGCAGCAGCACGGCGGCCACGCTGACGGCCATCCACGCCACGCCGACGGTATCGAGATGCACCTTTGCCGCGTCGGGGCTTGGGTGCGGGATCCAGCGCCCGCCCAGCAGCGCGGCCGTCAGCCCGACCGGTACGTTGATCAGGAAGGCCGCGCGCCAGCCCAGCCCGGCGATGTCGGCGCTGGTGAGTGCGCCGCCCACCAGCAACCCGGCCGCCCCGCCGGTACCCATCACCAGGCCGAAAATCGACAGCGCGCGGTCGCGCTCGGCGCCGGCAAAGAGCGCCTGCACGCTCGCCAGCACCTGCGGCACCATCATCGCGGCGGACAGGCCCTGCGCGAAACGCCATGCGATCAGCGCCGCCGCGCTGCCCGCCAGCCCACAACCGGCCGAGGTGGCGGTAAAAGCGACGAGACCGAGCAGGAACACGCGCCTGCGCCCGAACAGATCGCCCAGACGGCCGCCAGTGATGAGCAGAATCGCGTAGCCAAGCTGGTACACCGCCAGCACGGCCTCGAGTTGTGCGGGTGTGGCATGCAGGCTCGTGCGGATACTCGGGATCGCCACATTGGCAATGAACGCATCGACGATGAACATGAATTGCGCCGTCACCATCACTCCAAAGGCGAGCCAGCGGCGGGGTTCCGATACGGAGGAAGCAGAAGAAGGGTGAGTCACGATCGGCTCCGGAAAGTGGGATGAACGCAGCGTAGGTGCGCGAGCCGATTCGATGCAGAGCTAGGATTAACCTAGGATTAGCTTGTCCCTCCCACCCGCACATGCCAGCGTGTGTAATACCGCCATGGACGATTTCACCGCCGACCTTGCGCCCTTACCCGCCGCGCCCCGCAACGAGCTGGGCGAGTTCCTGCGCAGCCGCCGCAGCCATCTGCGCCCGCAGGACGTGGGGCTGCCCGAGGGCAGCGGGCGCCGCCGCACCGCGGGCCTGCGCCGCGAAGAAGTCGCGCAACTCGCCAACATCAGCATCGACTGGTATGTGCGTATCGAGCAGGGGCGCGACGTGCGGCCTTCCGTGGCGACCATCGAGGCGATCGGGCGGGCGCTGAAGCTGTCTTCGGACGAGCGCGCGCACATGCGGGGCCTGGCGCGTGCCGAATCCGTTTTGACGGGCGCCGGCGCGGGAGCGGCCGGGCGTTCCACGGCCGAGGCGGTGCCGGATGTCTTGCGGCGCGCCGTCGCCGGCATGGCGCTGCCCGCCCACGTGCGCAGCTACCGCACCGAACTGCTGTGCTGGAACGAGGCGACCTCGCAGCTCTTCATGGATTTCGGCACGATGCCGCCGGAAGACCGCAACTCGCTGGTCTACATGTTTCTGTACGCCAACGCGCGCGAGCGTTTTGTCGAGTGGGAAAACGAGGCGCGCAGGATGCTGGCGAAGTTTCGCGCGGTGTACGACCCGCATGCAGATGACCCGGTGCTCGTGGCGCTGGTCGACCGGCTGCGCACCTGCAGCCGCGAGTTCGATACCTGGTGGCGCCAGCACGAAGTGCGCGCCCAGCGTGCAGAACATAAGCTGATCCGCACGCCCGGCGGCCAGGTCGTCCGCTACGACTACATCGGCCTGCCGGTAATGGAAGACCCGCGCCTGCGCATGGTGCTGTACGTGCCCGTCGAGGACGGGGCCTGAACGCTCAGGCCGTCAAGGCCGAGAGGATGGTGCTGGTATCGCGCACGCGGCCCAGTCGCGGGAATACGTTCTCCACCGACGACCGATGCATCGCCGCATCGTTCGAACTCATCGCATCTTCGGCCAGCACCAGCGCGTAGCCGTGCTCCCACGCGGCGCGCGCGGTCGATTCCACGCCCACATGCGTCGAGATACCGCCCAGCACGATCGTGGTGATGCCGCGACGGCGCAGTTGCAGATCCAGCTCGGTGCCGTAGAACGCGCCCCACTGGCGCTTGGTGATCTGGATGTCAGTGGGTGCGACTTCCAGCTCGGCGGGCTGTTCCCACCATTGCGGCGGCAGACCGCCCGGCTGTGTAGGCGCGGGCCGGTCGACGGGCTGGCGCGGCGCATCGGCGTAGTCCGGCGCCCACCCCACGCGCACCAGCACCACGGGCGCAGCCAGCTCGCGAAAGCGCTTGGCGAGCCTGGCGGACGCACTCAATACCTGCTCGGCCGAGTGCGGCCCCTGGGCAAACGGCAGGATGCCGCGTTGCAGGTCGATCAACACCAGCGCGCTGGTTTTCGCAGACAAGGCAGACAGGGTTTGCAGCGGTTCAGGCATCAGATGCTCCAGGTGAATGGGGTTACGGGCGGCGGATGACACACGTTGCCGTGGCATGCGCGAGCAATGTGCCGTCCTGCGTCTTGAGCGTGCCCTCCGACACGCCGATCGTGCGCGAGAGATGCAGCACGCGCCCAACGGCCACCAGCGGCGTATCCACCGGCACGGCCTTTACCATCTTCACGTTCAGGTCAACCGTGCCGTAGCCGACGCCGGCTTCCAGCATCGAATGCACGGCGCAGCCGGTCACGGAGTCGAGCACCGTCGCCGCAAAGCCACCGTGCACACCGCCCAGCGGATTGAGGTGGCGCTTGTCGGCCTGGGCACCGAAGTGCACGGTGCCTGCTTCGATGACATCCATCGTCATCGGGATGGTTTCGCTGATGGACGCGCGCGGGAGATCACCGTGCGACATGGCCTGCAGCAGTTGCAGGCCGGTCATTTGGGACGGATGCATGGGCGGGGTCTGGTGGAGGTGAGATGAGACGAGGTGACTCAAGACTCTACCGCGAGGCCGATTGCCGGGGCTGCAATGCATTGCATTGGGCGACGCAACAACCGCGCGTCTGCGCATGCCCCAATACGGGTAGACCCTAGCGTTGCGCGCACGCCGACGCGAAAGGCTCCAGAAAGGTGCCCCCTTCTACGCTCGCCCAGCGATTGCATCGGCGGCCTGACCCACTGCCGTTGCGCGTTTCCCGAAGCCGGCATCACGACCGGACACCATCACCCACAAAGGAAGGAGACTTCAATGTCCCGCATCAAGTTTGCCCTTGCGGCAACTGCAGCTGCCGCGGCCACGCTGGCCGCCAGCGCCGCCCATGCCCAGTCAAACGTGACGCTTTACGGCCTGATCGACACCACCATCAGCACCGTCAACAACACCAACGCCGCGGGCGCACGCACCACCGGTTTCCAGGTGCCTTGGTTCTCGGGCAGCCGCTGGGGCCTGACCGGCAAGGAAAACCTGGGCGGCGGTACGTCGGCCATCTTCAAGCTGGAATCGGAATTCGAAACGCCGACCGGCAACATGGACACCCCGGGCGTGTTGTTCAACCGCGACGCCTGGGTGGGTCTGTCGAGCGAATCGCTGGGCAAGCTGACCTTCGGCCGCCAGAACGCGATTGCGCGTGACATCTCTGGCATCTACGGCGACCCGTACGGCAGCGCTAGCGTCACGCTGGATGAAGGCGGCTACACCAACGTCAACAACTTCAAGCAACTGATCTTCTACGCAGGCAGCGCAACGGGCACACGTCTGAACAACGGCGTAGTGTGGAAGAAGCTGTGGGATGGCCGCTTCTTTACCGGCTTGGCCTATCAGTTTGGCGAAGTGCCGGGCCAGTTCACGCAAGGCACCACCGAATCGTTGGCGCTGGGCTACAACGGCGACAACTTCCACCTCGCAGGCTTCGCGCAACAAGCGAAGGTCAACGGCTTCATGGACCGCTCGTACTCGGTGGGCGGCAACGTGATCTTCGGCATGTTCCGCGTGAACGCCGGCTACTTCCACTACACCGGCGAGCAACCGGCCGCACTGGGCAACCGCAAGGACGACGCCTACACCGTGTCGCTGAAGATCGCTCCGCAAGGCGCCTTCGACTACGAAATCGGCTACCAGATCATGAAGGCCGGCAACGCCGCGTTCAGCGCCGATGGCAACACGCTCAACGCTTATGCCAACGTCGCGGGTGCCACGGCAGCGGGCAGCGGCCGCAAGAACACGCTGTACGGTTCGGTGTTCTACCACGTGTCCAAGCGCACGGAGTTCTACGTCGCGGCTGACTACATGAAGCTGAAAGATCAGTACATCGTGGGCGGCACCAACGGCCACAACAGCCAGACGGAGTTCGCCGTCGGTATGCGCACGCGCTTCTAAGCGCCTGTTTGGCTTGAGCTAGCGGCGCTCGCGCACCTGATCGACAAACCTGTTGGTGTAGGTGCGCGAGAGGTCGATGTGCTTGTCGCGCGCGTTGGCATTGCTGGCGGCAAGGACGCGCAGGACGGTGGGTGGGCCGTCGTCCGGCATGCGTCCGTCGGTGCTGAAGGTGGGCAACGCGGCGGCAAGCGCTCTTGTGTACAGCTCGGGATGATCGCGCCGGAATTCAGGCGGCATGCGGGCGGCGATGTCTTCTGCACCATGCGTGTGCAGGTAATGCAGGGTACGCACGAATGCGCGGGCCAGTTTGGCAGCGATGTCCGGATGCGCTTCCAGCCATGCGGTCTGCAGGTACAGGCACGCGGCCGGGTACGAACCGCCGAGCGCCGCTCGTGTGCTCTCGAGCGTACGCAAGTCGAGCAGCACGCGCGCTTCGCCGCCGTGCAAGAGGCGCGAGACCGTCGGGTCGGTGGTCATGCCGGCATCGATGCGGCCGTTGCGCAGCGCAGTGACGAAACTGCGTTCCGCGCCAACCGGCAGCATGGTGTAGTCGCCGGCCGAGAGCCCCTGCTGCACCATCAGGTAGCGCGTGAGAAAGCTCGTGGATGCGCCCAGCCCCGTCACGCCCAGCGTGCGGCCGCGCAAGTCACGCATCGACTGCACCGTCGCCGGCAAGCGTGTCGACACGACTTCCGCTTCGCCCGGCACCTGGCTGAATACGACAATGGCGCGCACTTCCTTGCCCTTGGCCTGGAGGTCGATGGTGTGGTCATAGAAGCCGACCACGCCTTGCGCAAAGCCGGTGAGCAGTTCGCTTTCCGCATCAACGCCGGCGGGCTGCGAGAGCAGTTCCACATCGAGCCCTTCGTCGCGGAAATAGCCCAGACGTTGCGCCAGCGTGGCCGGCAGGTAGATCATCTTGGCGGTGCCGCTGACCATGAGCGTCAAGCGCGTCGGGTCTTGTGCGAGGGCATGCGAAGTTGCCACTGCCAGAAGGGCAGCGAGCCACGGCGTGATCCAGCCCCGGACCCCGCGTGCGCGGGCGGTCCTGCAGGTAAAAACACCCATTGAGTTGTCTCCGGCTCTTTTGTAGATATCGGTATCGCGCGGTCCGGGTCTGGCGAGTGATGCCTCCGGCGCGCGTAGGCAGCCGCCACCATTCTAGGAAGCGGCAACCCACAAATCGCTTTCATTTTTCGGACGCGCTGTTTTCGCATGAAGCTGCTCCTGATCGAAGACAACGCCCCGCTGGCGCACTGGCTGTCGGAAGCCCTGCGCCGCGCCCAATTCACCGTGGATCACGCCAGCGATGGCGAATCCGCCGATACCCTGTTGCTGACGCAACACTACGACGTCGTGCTGCTCGATCTGCAATTGCCCACGTTGTCGGGGCAAGGTGTATTGCAACGTTTGCGCGGCCGGCGCAACCCGGTGCCGGTGCTCATCCTGACAGCCAGCGGCGGGATCGACGACAAGGTCGCCTGCCTGGGTGCCGGCGCCGATGACTACCTCGTCAAGCCGTTCGAGATTCGCGAGCTGATTGCGCGGATCCAGGTGCTGGTGCGGCGCAGCACGCCGGACCAATCCGTCGAGCTGCAATGCGGCGACCTGACGTACCACACCGGCAGCCGTACCTTCAATCTGGCCGGCCAGCCCCTGGTGCTGCCCGCACGCGAGCATACGGTGCTTGAAATTCTGATGCTCAAGCTGGGTCGCACGGTGTCCAAACCGGCGCTGGTGAACGGCGTGTTCGGTATGGACGATGAAGCCAGCCCCGAGGCCATCGAAATCTATATCCACCGTCTGCGCAAGAAGCTGGAGCATTCCGCCGCTACCATCGTCACGCTGCGCGGTCTTGGTTACCTGCTGCGCGATGCCTCCGCCGCGCAGTCCTGATCAAGCGCCGGCGCAGTCCGCTCCGGCGCGTGCCCGCAGCCTGCGTGCGCGGCTGGTGCTATGGCTGGCGTTGCCGCTGGTCGTCTATGTGGCGGCCGATGGCTGGCTCGACCTCGCCGCCGCGCGCCACAACGCCGATCTCGTGCACTTTCATGCGCTGGACACGGCCGCCCAGATGATCAGCGGGCAGATCGAGTGGGATGAAGGCCGCCTGCGCGTGTCGGTGCCGCCGGCTGCGCTGGCCGTGTTTGCCGCGCCCGAAACCCCGGTGCGCGACCAGGTGACGTACCAGGTCAGCACCGAGCACGGCCGCCTGCTGGCCGGGCGGCTCGACTTCGGCACGCGCCCCGCGTTTGACGCGGCGGGCCTCGCCGATGCCGGCACCTACACCGATACCGTGGAGGGCCAGCCCGTGCACGTGGCCGCCGTGGTGCGCACCATGTACGACGCCGGACGCACCGAACGCGTCGTCACGCGCGTCGCGCAAACCATGAACGGGCGCGACGCGATGATCCGCCAGTTGTGGTGGCCCGCCACCGTGCGCCAGCTCGCGCTCGTGGGGCTGGCGCTGGCAATGATCCTCATCGGCCTGACGCTGGAGTTGCGGCCGATCTTGCGGCTGGCCGGCAATGTGTCGGCACGCGCCCCCACCGACCTCGCGCCGCTCGACCCCGACGGCCTGCAGCACGAGTTGCAGCCGATTGCCGGCGCGTTCAACCAGTACCTGCAGCGCATTGCCGACAACGCGCTCACGCAGAAGCGCTTCATTGCCGATGCCGCGCACCAGATGCGCACGCCGCTGGCGATTCTCGATACGCAGATGCAGGTGGCGGCGCAAACCAACGCAGATGCCGCGCTGCATGAAGTCCTGAGGGCCGCGCGCACCAGCACGCGCAACCTGGCGGATCTCATCAACGACTTGTTGCTGCTGTCTCAGGCCGAATCCTCGGCCGCGACGAGCGAGGTGGTGGACCTCTCTCAGGTGGCGCGCACCGTGCTGGAAGACCTCGCACTGCTGGCCGATGGCCGCCGGATCGACCTGGGCATCGAGCTTGCAGACCTGCCCGTGTGGACGTCGGGCAACCGCACGCTGATTGCCGCCCTGTTGTTCAACTTGGTCGACAACGCTGTGCGTTACACGCAGGAAGGCGGCCACGTGACGGTGCAGGTGTCGGCGGACTACGGTTGGGCGATGCTGACCGTGACCGACAACGGCCCCGGCATTCCCCCCGAGGCGTACACACGCGTGTTCGAGCGCTTTACGCGTCTGGACGGCACGCAGACCCAGGGCACTGGCCTGGGCCTGGCGATCGTGCGGCAGATCGTCGATCGCATGGGCGGCCAGATTGCGCTGGCGCCCGGGCCCGGTGGCATCGGGCTGGCGGTGACGGTCTGGCTGCGGCGGACGAGCGCGCCCGCTGCAGGGTAAATCACCGCCCCTGCCTTACGGCTTCCGCACTTGCTGCACCGACACAAACACCGGGTTCGAGTAGAACCACAGATCGTTGTAGTTGCGACCGTTGATGGCGTTGAAGCGCGCGGCGTTTTCTGTCACCACGGTCTTCTGGTCGGGCATCGGTCTCGAAGCCATCGGCCAGGAAGGTGTCGGCCATTCATGGTCACCTCGATCAACGAAGGGTTCAACCCGCGGAATTATTTCGCTGCGGTTTTCAACTGCTCCGCCATCTGCAGATGCTCACGCAGGGCCGGCAGGTTGTGCGCGAAAAATGCCTTGATGTCGGGGTCCTTCGCGTCCTTCGAGGCCTTGTCGAACAAAGAGACGGCTTCCTTGTGGGCCTTCACGCCCACCTCGTCGGCGTAGGCCTTGTCGAATTTGGCGCCCTCCAGTGCATTGAGCTTGTCCACCTTCGCACGCTCGTCGGCGGGTAGGCTCTCCGGCACTGCGATGCCCTTTTTGCCGGCCAGCGTCTTGAGTTCGTCGCCAACGGTGGTGTGGTCCTTCACCATCCTTTGTGCAAAGGCGCGTACGTCGGGATTACCTGCGCGTGTAATCGCCGCCTGGCTCGCCTGCACCTCTAGCATCCCGGCGGCCGCAGCCTTGGTGACGAAGGTGGTGTCGGACTTGTCCACCGCCGCCCGCGCCACGCTCAGCCCACCGCCAAAGCCAAGTGCAGCTGCCAGAAACAACGCGGCAACGCGCTGCACTCCAATAGGCTGTGTCGATCTGTTCATGAGTCGTCCTCTTGCTCGCATGCGCATCACTTTTCGTTGCTGACGGCCTTCGAAACAGCGGCCGGCGTGTCGTATTCGTCGTCGGGCATGTCGCGCAGCGTCTTCAGTGTGCTGTCAACTGCGCCGTTGGCCTGCGCGGTCTTCACCAGCGCCTGCTTCTTCGCCGGGTAGGACGCGCCCTTCAGGGCCTTTTGAATGCCGATCGGCGAGTGCGTTGCGTGTTCATCCCCGCCGCCGTGGCCGCCGCGCTCATGCGACTTGGCACCGGCGCGTTCGGAGGATTTGCCGGCGCTGCCGTGGCTGGCGTGCTCGCCGCGCTCCTTGGCCGATGCGCTGCTGCGATTGCTCTGCGACGTCGATTTCGAATACGACGCGTACTTGCTCTTGTCGCGCGTGGGTTTCATGACACCTCCGCTGGTCGGGTTGATCGGGCCGTCACCGGAAATGGCGCGGCCAACGACCGTTTCGCAGCAGTGAACATGCCTGCGGTGCGGCGGGGTGGAAAGAGCTTGGGGCGGGCGACAGCTGAGTTACGTAGGCCCGACATCGTGCTTCAGTGCTGTGCTACGGCAACTCCGACGAGCGCCTACGCTGCAACGCCTTTGCGCCGGGCCGCACGCGGCATCGGCAGCGGTGCCTCGCCCAATGCGCGGCTGACCGCATTCGGTTTGTCGACCAGATCCTGCAGCGTATAGCCGTCGAGCACCTCAAAGTACGCCCGCAACGCCGCGTGCAGCACGCCACGCAGGCCGCACACGCGCGTGATGACGCAGTGGTTGTCGTCGCCGTGGAAGCACTCGACCATGCGGAAGTCGGGCTCGGTGGCGCGGACCACGTCGCCGAGGTTGATTTCGGCGGCCGGGCGGCCGAGCGTGATGCCCCCCGCGCGCCCCCGCACGGTATGCAGGAAGCCGTCCTGCCCAAGCTGCTGGACGATCTTGATGAGGTGGTTCTTGGGAATGTCGAAGGCATCTGCAATGCGCTGGATCGTGACGAGCTCGTCCGGGTGCACGGCCACGTAGATCAGCGTGCGCAGGGCGTAGTCGGTGTAGTCGGTCAGTCGCATGGCGGGCGTGCGGCGTTGCCGCAGGTAGAAACATTCATGAGAGGCACATCTTATCGGGAAGTTGCGCACAAGATGCGCCGGTTTGCCGCAGGTCAATTTGTTGCATCACAAATATACGTTTAATAGAATTCAATGCAAGCGGTTGCCTGAGCACCAGGCCATCCAGAAAAAAGCGTGACGGCGCCCCCCGTCTTATTTGTTGCATATTTCACGCATATTTGGAGTCCAGCATGCTGTCCGACAAGTCCAAGCCCTACATCGATGCCAGCGTTCCGGTGCTGCGCGAGCATGGCTTGACCATCACCCAGACCTTCTATCGCAACATGTTCGCCAGCCACCCCGAGCTGACCAACGTGTTCAACATGGGCAACCAGGCCAATGGGTCGCAGCAGCAGTCGCTGGCTTCGGCGGTGTTTGCGTACGCCGCCAACCATGGCAACAACGCGGCGCTGGCGCCCGTGGTCAACCGCATCGTGCACAAGCATGCCGCTGTGGGCATCAAGCCGAGCCACTACCCGATTGTCGCGCGCCACCTGCTGGGCGCAATTGCCGAAGTGCTGGGCGACGCCGCCACACCAGACCTGCTCGCCGCCTGGGACGAAGCCTACTGGCTGCTCGCCGCCGAGCTGATCGCGGCTGAAGCGCGCCTGTATCAGCACACCGGCAGCGGGCCCGACCATCGTCAGCCGGTGCGCATTGTCAGCCGCCGCCAACAGGCCGAAGATGTGGTGTCGCTCACGCTCGAAGCGGTGGGGGATGCGCCGTTGGCTGATTTCCTGCCGGGCCAATACATCTCGGTGCAGGTGGAGCTGGCGCCGGGCGCACTGCAGCAGCGTCAGTACAGCCTGTCGGATGCGCCGAATGGCCGCACGTGGCGCATCTCCGTCAAGCGTGATGCGGGTGACGCCGATCGCCCTGCGGGCACCGTGTCGAGCTGGCTGCACGCCAATGCGCGCGAAGGCGACGTCCTGCTGGTCAGCCAACCCTACGGCGACTTCGTGCCGCAACTGGCGACCAGCAACCCGATCGTGCTGATGTCGGCCGGTGTTGGCATCACGCCCATGATCTCGGCGCTCAACACGCTCGCGCAGCAGAACAGCGCGCGCAAGATCGTATTCAGCCACGCCAGTCGCGCGGCCTCGCATGTTGCCCACGCCGACGATCTGGAGCGTGCCGCACAAGCGCTGCCTGCATTCGAGGCGCACGTATTCCTGGAGTCCGGCGAAGACGCGGAATTCGCGCAGCGCCCGGCCCACCCCGGCCGCATGACGGTCGACACGTTCGTGCGCGACCACGGGACGGAAGCGGACTTCTATCTCTGCGGCCCGCTGCCGTTCATGCAGGCACAGCGTGCGGCGCTGCTCGCCAGCGGTGTGCCGTCGGAGCGCATCCACCGCGAAGTGTTCGGCCCCGATCTGCTGGACGACATCCTCTGACCTGAACCACGGAAATCACCATGCCCCGCCAAGCCCCGTTGCTCACCATCGGCCAGCCCGACCCGGCAAGCCGTTTGCCTTACACGGGGCGGGCCGTCTTCGCGCTCGGCTTCCGGCCGTTTTACCTGTTGGCAGCCGCCTTTGCCGCGCTGGGGATGGCGTTGTGGGCAGCGTTGCTGCTGGGGGTGCTGCCGTCGGCGCAGGGCCCCGCCACCATGGCGCCGCTGTTCTGGCATGCGCACGAGATGGTGTTCGGCTTTGCGGCGGCAGTGGTGGTGGGTTTCCTCTTCACGGCGGGCAAAAACTGGACGGGCCTGCAGACGCCACAAGGCGCGCAACTCGCTGGGCTGGCGGCGCTGTGGCTGGCGGCGCGTGTGCTGATGTGGACGGGCCCCGTGCCGCTTGCGGTGGCGGCGGATGTAGCGTTCCTGCCGGCATGCGGCGTGGCGTTCCTGCGCGTTCTGCGGCGCGCAAAAAGCGCACGCAACTACGGCCTGGCGATCGCGCTGCTTGTGCTCGGTGCCATCAACGCGGCGTTCCATGCGGCGCTGGCTTGGGACGCGCCGCTGGCTGCATTGCGCTGCCTCGACGCAGCCGCTGGGCTGGTGTGCCTGTTTGTCACGGTCATTGGCGGGCGCGTCATCCCGATATTCACGTCAAACGCGGTCCCTGGCGTGCACGTGCGCCGCGTAGTGTGGGCCGAGCGCGCTATCGTGCCGGCGACGGCGCTCGCCGTTGCCATGTTGGCGACGCCGCTTCAAGGCATCGTTCCGGCCATCGTGTTTGCGGCGGCAGCAGTCGTGCAGGCCGTCCGCTGGGCCGGCTGGGACACGCGCCGCACGCTGCGCACGCCCATCGTCTCCATCCTGCATGTGGCGTATGCCTTCCTGCCCATCGGCTTTGCCATGTTGGCTGCCGCAGCGCTCGGTTGGGGCGACCGTTCCACCGCGCTGCATGCGCTCACGGCAGGAGCCATCGGCGGCGCCATCATCGCAATGATCACGCGCACCGCGCTGGGCCACACCGGCCGGATGCTGCGCACGGGCCGGGCAGAGCATTTCGCCTACGCTGCCGTCGCGCTGGCCGCACTCGTGCGCGTGGCAGGCCCGGCGTTGCTGCCGCGCGAGGTGTGGATCGGCGGGGCGAGCCTGCTGTGGGTGGCGGCGTTCGCGACGTACCTGTGGCGCTACACGCCGTGGCTGATGGCGCCGCGGGCCGACGGCCGGGAGGGCTGAGCCTCACCCTGCCCTTCCCGCCCCCGGCGGCTTCCGTAGAATGGCGCAGCCCCTTTGCACACTGCGCCCACGATGGATGTCCATTTGACGATCCACGGCCGGCACGACCTTGCCGGCCAACTCTATCGACAACTCCGCACCGCCATCCTCGATGGTCGGCTCGTGCCGGGCGAGCGCCTGCCCTCCACGCGCGACCTCGCGCTGCAGATCGGTGTGTCGCGCAAGACCACGCTCGACGTATTCGAGCGCCTCATTGCGGAAGGCTATCTACAGCCGCGCGCCGGCTCCGGCACGTTTGTGGCCGAAGCCACCGAAGGATTGCGCGCCCGCACGCCGGCCGCCTCGCCTGCGGCGCAACTTGCGTCGCCCACGCCCGCCGTACGCACCTTCGACACGCCCTGGAACAACATGCCCGCGGTGCTGCCCCTGCCGCGCGCGAATCTCGTCTACGACTTTGTGGGTGGCGTGACGGAGAAGCGCCAGTTTCCGTTCGACGTGTGGCGCCGTTGTGTTGCGCATGCGCTGCGCCAGCAGGCACGCGGGCGTGGCGGCTATCAGGACCCTGCGGGCGACCAGGCGCTGCGCCTGGCCATCTCGCGGTATCTCGCATTCAGCCGCGCGGTGGTGTGCGCTTGGGCCGATATTGTCGTCACGCAGGGCGCGCAGCAGGCCATCGACCTGATCGCTCGCGTGCTCGTGCGCCCCGGGGATACGGTGGCGATTGAAGACCCGGGTTACCCGCCCGCGCGCATTGCGCTGCAGGCCCTCGGTGCCAAGGTCGTGCTGGTGCCGGTCGATGCGGAAGGCCTGGTCGTCGATGCGCTGCCCAAGCGCGCCAAGCTCGTCTACGTAACGCCGTCGCACCAGTTTCCGCTGGGCATGCCGATGAGCCTGGCGCGCCGAGCGCAACTGCTCGACTGGGCGCAGCGCCATGACGCGCTGATCATCGAAGACGATTACGACAGCGAATTCCGCTTCGACGGCCGTCCGATGGAATCACTCAAAAGCCTGGACGCTGCCGGTTGCGTGGCGTACGTGGGTACGTTTTCGAAGACGATCTTTCCGGAGTTGCGTATCGGCTATGTGGTGCCGCCGGCGTCGCTGGTGGCGCCGCTGCGGCACGCCAAGCAGGTGGCCGACTGGCACAGTGAATCGCTTATGCAGGCGGCGCTCGCCAAATTCATGCTCGACGGCGATTTCGCCAAGTACCTGCGCCGCATGCACAAGGAATACGCGGCGCGCCGCAATGCGCTGCTGCGGCATCTGCGTGGCCCGCTGGCCCCGTGGCTGGTGCCCGTGCCGTCGGCGGCGGGCATTCACATGGCGGCCCAGGTGCAGACGCCGCTGGCGGAAGCCGAACTCGTCAAGCTGGCAGAGAGCGTGGGTGTCGGGCTATACGGCACCGCGAGGATGTTTGTGGCGCGGCCGCCGCAGCCGGGGCTGCTGATCGGCTACGGCCACGTGAACGTTGCGGAGATCGACGCGGGCCTCGGCAAGCTGGCGGAAGTGCTGGCCAAGGTGGCTACCTGATATTCGCGCAGATTGGCGATTCCAAGGTGCCACTGCGGTGCCTACACTGGCTTCAGTTCTCAAGCACAGGAGCCCTCTCATGGAACCCCGCCTCGACTTCTATCAAAGCAATCCCGCCGCCATCCAGGCGGTCATGGGCCTGGAAAAAGCGCTCGCCAAAAGCACGCTGGAAAAATCGCTGACTGAACTCGTGCGCCTGCGCGCCTCGCAAATCAACGGCTGCGCCTATTGCGTCGACCTGCACACCGCCGATGCCCGCAAGGGCGGCGAAGACGACCGCCGCCTGGCCACCGTGTCCGTCTGGCATGAAACGCCCTTCTTCACCGACCGCGAACGCGCCGCGCTGGCGTGGACGGAAGCCGTCACGCTTGTCGCAGAAACGCGCGTGCCCGACGACGTCTGGCAGGCCGTGCGCGCACAGTTCTCCGATGCCGAGCTGGTTGACCTCACGCTGCTGGTCAGCACCATCAACACGTGGAATCGCCTGGCGGTCAGCTTTCGCAAGCTGCCCGCCTGAGCGGCGCATATACTGCCTCGCACGGCAAGCGCCGCACCCGGAGGCCACATGTTGCACAACGTCCGCACCCTGAGCATCAACATCGAGCGCCACTTCGATGACGTGGCCATGTTCCTGGCCGAGCCGCTGAACTTTCCGATCTGGGCGACCGGGCTGTCGGAAGGGCTCGCCCCCGCTACGCAGGGCTCGGGCGCGGCCCCCGATGAATGGATTGCCAAGGCCGCGCCCAGCAGCGACGAAGGCAGCGTGTTCATCCGCTTCAGCCCGCCCAACACCTTTGGCATTGCCGATCACTGGGTCCGTCTGCCAGACGGATCGATCATCTACGTGCCGCTGCGCGTGGTGCGCAACGGCGCGGGCACCACTGTCTCGCTCACGCTGTTTCAGCAACCGAACATGGACGACGCGCAGTTCGACGCCGATGCCGAATGGGTGCAGCGGGACCTCGTGAAGCTGAAGACGGTGCTGGAAGCCGAATAACCGCTCAGGCCTTTTCCGCGCGCGGTGCTTGCGGCACTGTTTGCGGACCGGACGCGCCGGCGGATCCAGCGGATGCAGCGAGCGATGGGTCGCCCTGCGCATCCGATCCCTTCACCTGGCTCACCCAGAACACGCAGAAGAGCCCCGCCGCCACGGCCAGCCAGCCGTTGAGGCCATAGCCCTCGATGCGGCCGCTGGCGCCACCGGACAGCAGCAGCCCGCCAAGCCACGCCCCCACGCCAGTGCCCACCGACATCACCGCGCTGTTGGCCGAGAGGAACGCGCCGCGCACCTGCGGGGCGGGCACCGTCGTCATCAGCGCCTGCATCGGCACCATGCGGCTGGAGAGGATCACCATGAAGAACGGGAAGAACAGCAGCATGCCGATGAAGGGCCAGTCGGGCAGATGCGTCATCACCAGCACCGGGATGAACGCCAGCAGGGCCGCGCCCACGAACACGCGGCGACGGCCGTAGCGGTCGGCCAGCTTGCCGACGGCGCGCGAGCTGAAGAACGACGCCGCACCGCCCGCCACATACAGCCACGACAGGTTTTCAGGCGCCACGCCGTGGTTGGCCACCAGCACCGGCGAGATGAACGGAATCACCAGCATGTGCGAGCCCATCATCACGAAAGTCAGCACGAAGGCACGCAGATGGCGCGGGTTGGTGAGCAACCGCCACAGGCCCGAGAGCACTTCGCCCAGCGTCTGGCTGCGATTGCCTGCCAGATGTTCGGCCAGCGGCGGAATGGTCCGCCGCGCGCCCAGCCAGATCAGCACCGTGAGCGCCGTCAGCAGGAAGAACGGCGCCGACCAGCCGAAGTGCGCGCCAATGGCAATGCCCACAGGCACGCCCGCCATGGCCGCCAGCGCAAACGACGACATCACTACGCCGGTGGCCGCGCCGCGCCGCGCGGGCGGAATCACGTCCGACAGCACGGCCATGATGATCGACCCGAGCACACCGCCCGTGACGCCCGCAAACGCACGGGCGAACAGCAGCATGCTGTAACTGCCCGACAGCGCGCAGGCCAGGTTGGCCAGCGTGAAGAGGCCGTAGACGGTCAGCAGCAGGCGGCGCCGGTCAAAGCGGTCGACATAGGTGGCGGCCAGCAAGCCGGAGGCACCCGAGCACAGCGAATACACCGACACGGCCGTGGCGAACGCCGCCGGACCGATGCCAAACGTGTGCATGATCTGCGGACCAAGCGGCATCATCACCATGAAATCCATGATGACGGTGAACTGCGTGAGCGCGAGCAGCCAGAGCAGCCGGCGCTCGCGCGAGGGATCAAGTAAAGGCATGAGGGCGATCGAAGAAAGGGAGGAAGCGGCGCACGCGGCTGGCAACAGGAGCCAGACGGCCGGCACGCCGTGTTGTGTCGAAAAACATATCTTACGATAGTTGTCGTGACACAAGAAGTCAAACTTTATTCAGCGGAATTCTGCGTGTCGTCCCTGCCTACGCGCGCAATGGACTATTTCGCCCGCAACCGCCACAACACGTCGAGCACGTGTTGCGTCGATCGCTCGACGTGGCCGGCGCGGTGCGCGATGCCAAGTTCACGCCACAACGCCGGCCGCAGCGGCCGCATGGTGATGCGCACATCCGACGGTACGGCGGACGCCTCGTGCGGGAGCAGCGTGGCGCCATAACCGGCGGCAACGAGGCTTTTGATAGCGTCGTTGTAGTTGAGCTGGATGCGCGGCACGGGGTGATAACCGTCCGTGGCGAACCACTCGGTCGTCTGGCGCGAGAGACGTGTGGTGGCGTCGTTCAGGATCAGCGGCTGCGCGGCAAGCCACGCAGGCGTGATGCGCGCCGGGTTCGACCAGTGCGAAGGCAGGAAGGCCATCACGGGATCGCGCCGCCACGGCTTGATGGCGAGCCCCGCCACCTGCGATTGCGGCAGCGCCACGAGACCAATGTCGAGCGCGCCATCGGCCAGACCGACCAGCGTTTCCTGCGACGTCAGCACCGCCACCTGCACGTCGATGCCGGGGTGGTCTTGCCGCAGCACCTCCAGCGCCTGCGGCAGCAAGTGGGCGATGGCGCCGGTGGAGGCGCCCAGCCGCACGCGCCCGCTCAGGCCCTGCACTTGCCGCTGGATATCGTCCAGCGCTTGCTCGGCATCGGCGAGCAGCTTGCGCGCGCGCTCCACCATCACCTCGCCGATGGCGGTGGGCTGCACCTGCCCGCGCTTGCGTGACAGAAGTTGCGCGCCCACGCGATCTTCCAGCTCGGCGATATGCAGGCTCACGGTGGGCGCTGCCAGATGCAGGGCTCGCGCCGCCTCGGCAAACGATCCGCGGCCGGCGACTTCCACGAGGGTGCGCAGGCGGTCCAGGCTGATCTCTCGCATGATTCAGAAAAACTGAATGTGACAGTTGTGAAATTCAACTTTTCATATTCTAGGTCACGCTCGAAGATGGGGGTTCGTGTTCACCACCATCTTCTTTCCCTGGGAGCGCCCCGCCATGTCCACGCCCCTCGTCTTCATCGACGGCGACCAAGGCACCACCGGCCTGCAAATCCACGAGCGTCTGCGCGGCCGCGTCGAGCAGCAAGACCTGAAACTGCTGACGCTTCCCGCCGACGCCCGCAAAGACGCGCAACGCCGTGCCGAAGCCATCAACGCCTGCGACATCGCCATCCTGTGCCTGCCCGATGCGGCCGCGCGCGAGGCGGTCGCGGCCATCGTCAACCCGCGCGTGCGCGTGATCGACGCCAGCTCCGCGCATCGCACCACGCCGGGCTGGGTCTACGGCTTTCCGGAGATGAGCGACGAGCAAGCTCAACGTGTTGCGGGCGCGTCGCGCGTGACCAACCCGGGCTGCTACCCGACCGGCGCGATCGGGCTGCTGCGCCCGCTCGTGCAGGCGGGCCTTGTGCCGGCGGATTACCCGATCAGCATTCATGCCGTGTCCGGCTATTCGGGCGGCGGCCGCGCCGCGGTGGAAACCTACGAGGGGCCGGAGGCAGCAAACGCCCTGCCGTTCCAGGTGTACGGGCTGGGTCTGGCGCACAAGCACACGCCCGAGATCCAACTGCACGCCGGGCTCACGCAGCGGCCGATGTTCGTCCCGGCCTACGGCGCGTATCGCCAGGGCATTGTGCTGACGGTGCCGCTGGAGCTGCGTCGGCTTAACGCCGGCGTTGATGCGACTGCGCTGCACGCATGTCTGGCTGACCACTACGCTGGCGCGCCGCATGTGGACGTGATGCCGCTGCAGGCACCGTCTGCCTTGCCGCATCTCGATCCGCAAGCGCTCAACGGCACCAACGACATGCGCCTGGGCGTGTTCGCCAACGACCACGGTCAGGTCTTGCTCACGGCGGTGTTCGACAACCTCGGCAAGGGCGCCTCCGGCGCGGCGGTGCAGAACCTCGATCTGATGCTGGCGCAGTAGTGGCAAATCGAATGGAAGGCATCGCAACATTTAATTGGTCGATTGTGGGCGACTTCGCTATCGTCAACGCCGCCCGCGTACGAACCGCCTGTTGCTGTTTGCGCCCGGGGCCGGACCAACCCATTGCCTGAATGCAACATGTCTAAAACCACGTATTACGCGCCGCATGGCGGCCATCCGCCGCAGACGGATCTGCTGACCGATCGCGCGATGTTCACCGAGGCGTACGCGGTGATCCCCAAGGGGGTGATGCGCGACATCGTCACGAGCTGGCTGCCGTTCTGGACCCAGACGCGCCTGTGGGTGATCGCCCGCCCGCTGTCGGGTTTTGCCGAGACCTTCTCGCAGTACATCGTTGAAGTGAACCCGGGCGGCGGCAGCGACAAGCCCGAGCAAGACAAGAACGCCGAAGCCGTGCTGTTCGTCGTTGAAGGCGAAGCCGAGCTGACGCTGCAAGGCAAGAAGCACACGCTCACGCCGGGCGGCTACGCGTTCATTCCGCCGGGCGCCGACTGGACGCTGCATAACGTGAGCGACGCCCCGGTGCGCTTCCACTGGATCCGCAAGCACTACCAGGTCGTCGATGGCATTCCCCTGCCGGAAGCCTTCGTGACCAACGAACAGGACGTCGAGCCGATCCCGATGCCGGGCACCAACGGCGCCTGGGTGACGACGCGCTTTGTCGACATGAGCGACATGCGCCACGACATGCACGTCAACATCGTCACGTTCGAGCCGGGCGGTGTGATTCCGTTTGCCGAGACCCACGTGATGGAGCACGGTCTGTACGTGCTTGAAGGCAAGGCTGTCTATCGCCTGAACCAGGATTGGGTCGAGGTGGAAGCCGGTGATTTCATGTGGCTGCGCGCGTTCTGCCCGCAGGCCTGCTATTCGGGTGGTCCTGGCCGCTTCCGTTACCTGCTGTACAAGGATGTGAACCGTCACATGAACCTGACGCTGAATCCGTCGCGTTAAGCGACGCAGAGGTCCGATAAAAGCCCGCCGATATTTGCCGTCGGGGCTTTTTTTCACGGCCGGCGTTTCTGCCTCTGCGATTGCGCCTACTTGCGTGTCGCCACGATGAACAGGCGCGGAAACGGCAGCAGCACCGTGCCATCGTCGAGTGCCGGATAGGCCTGGGCAATCATGTCGCGATAGCGCGTGAGGAATACGGGGCGCTCGTCCTCGCTCAGCGCTGCGAGGAAGAGCCGCAGCGCGCTCCCGTTGAACCATTCGACCACCGCATCGGTACTGCCTTGCAGCGGGTGCATGTACGTGGTGCGCCACACGTCGACGCGCGAGCACAGCGGCGCGAGCAGCGCGTAATAGCGACGCGCATCGAAGCGCTCCGTCCGTTCCACCCCCTTGAGCTTGCCGGCCCACGGCCCCACAGCGGCCACTTCGCGCATCAGGCGGTGCGCCGGTTCGTCAAGGTTGTCCGGCATCTGCACAGCCAGGTGGCCAGCCGCCGCCAGCTTGCCGATCAGCTTCGGCCGCTGACGAACGATCCGTAAGTCCTCGTCTGCCGCGACGATCATCCGTTGGCCAAGCGCCGCCGCATCCGATGGCAAGCCTTGCAGTCCCACCCCCTCATCTTTGCCGGTGAGGTCAGCGGCAACCGTAGCCTGCTCGACGGCGCGCTCAAGGCGAGTGGCGTGACGCTGCATTCGTTCTACGAAGTACAGCGCAGCTCAACGGCGCTCGGGTTGGTGGCGGAAGGGCTGGGCGCGGCGGTGGTGCCGCGGCTCGCCATTCAGAAGAATGCGTATCCGATGATCCGCACGGTCGAGCTGGTCGAGCCGGAAGTGTCGCGCGCGCTGGTGCTCGTCACGCGCAAGTCGGCGCAGCTGTCGCCTGCGGCGCGTGCCCTATACGACCGCATCGTCGGGGGGCAACGCCGGCGGCCTGATGCTGGCGCAGAGGGGGCGTGTCGTCCAGCGCCCCGCTCATGCAACCGCAGCCATTCACGCACGCGAGCCGTCGGTGCCGCCGGGGTAGCTCGTATCGCCGCGCCATGCCAACACATCGTGTGCACTGGCTTGCCGATCCGCGCCTTGCGCATACGGATCGAAGCGATCGTACTTCCACGACAGATAGCCATAGGTGTCGGCTTGGCGATCCGCACCTTGCGTGAACGGGTCCGTCTTATCGACGGCGCCTTGCGTATACGGATCGAACTTGGCCTGCGCGGCGGCAGCCGGTTGCGCGATGAACAGTGCGGCAGAAGCGGAAAGCGTGGCGAGCAAGGCCAGAGTAATGCGGCGGGTATGCATGGTGAACTCCTCGTACAGTGAACGTGCCGCCGGAGGCGGCATCCCATCGGATCGCCGGCGGCGCGTGGCCGCTTGCGTCCCACAGGTTGGTCGCGGTGCACATGCAAACCTGACACTGCATCGACGAAAAAAATGCCGCACCAGCCTGTACCTGCAGATACGCAGCCCGTGCGGCAGTGGATGCGGCTCTTGCGAAAAACGTGTGGACGTTGCTGTTGTTACGGCAGCTGCATCAGGCTGTGCAGGCCCAGCCACCCGACGTGGAACCCACCGGGATGCTACCCTCGCGCATCATTCACATCACCTCGATATCCGACCCATGGCCCATACCATTCGCGACAAAGCCAAGCTGCAGGCGCGCGTCCGGCGTATTCAGGGACAGGCCGCCGCGCTTGAAAAACAACTCGCCGAAGAGGGGGATTGCACGGCCATCCTCCAGCAGATTGCCGCCATTCGCGGCGCGGTGAACGGGCTGATGGCGGCGGTCATCGAGGGCCACCTGACAGATCACGTGGTGAAGGAGCCCGCCGAGGCGCAGCGCCAGCAAGATCTCGACGCGGTGATGCAAGTGATCAAGTCGTATCTCAAGTAGCGAGCCGCCCTTGCACCATGCGCGCGATCCCGATAGGCTGCGCAAACGCCATCGGCCAATTCCGATTCGCTGAAGCTTTCCGAATCTTCGTCTTCATGCCCCGACTTCACGCCACCCTCCTCGTTGCCGGCCATCGCGCCCGCGTGGATGACCCATGCGTGCAGCCCGGGCCCTTCCCTCCTCCTGTCGTCTCTTCGGGCTACGACGTCGGCGCGCCGCCGCCGCCACATCTGCCCGCATTCGGCTGACTCTCAGCCGCTTCGTTTCCGGTTGACCTGAACGAGGCTCGGGCACACGCCCGAGGCAGGCGCTTGCCTGCGCGCCGGAACCCGACATCTCTTTTCGACAGGTGAGTGGAATGCGTTCCATGCAAGCCGCGCTGGCAGGGTCCGGCGCGACGGTTCTATTCGTGCTGCTGTGGAGCAGCGGTGCAATCTTTGCGGAGATCGGGGTGCAGCATGTCCCCGCGTTCGCGTTTCTGGTAGGGCGCTTTGCGCTCGCGTCTTTGGTGCTGGCGGGGCTTGGCCTCGGGCGGGGGCGGTGGTGGCCGGCGCCCGGATCACGGCTGAAGGTAGCCGCCACCGGTGCATTGCTGACCGGCGGCTATTCGATCTGCTACCTGCTCGCGCTGGACCGCGGCCTCACGCCCGGGCTCCTGGCCACGGTGCTCGGCGTGCAGCCGCTGCTCACGCTGCTGGTGACCGAGCGCGCGTGGTCTGCACGGCGGATGGCCGGCCTCGTGCTCGCGCTGGGCGGCCTCTCGCTTGTAGTGGGTGGGGCCGACGCGCGCCAAGTGCCAATGGCCGGCTTCGGCTATGCGTTCGCCGCGCTCCTCAGCATGACGCTGGGCGCCATCGGCCAGAAGCGGCTGAACCAGTCGCCCATCGATACGCTGCCGCTGCAGAGCGCGGTGAGTCTCGTGCTGTGCATGGGGTTTGCCATCGCGCATCCCGCGCAATCGCTGGCGTTCACGCCCAGCCTGCCCGGCATCGCTGCCTTGTTGTGGATGGGCGTGGTGATGTCGGTGGGTGCGCAGTTGCTGTTCTACCGGCTCATGCAGCGCGGCAACCTCGTCAACGTCACGAGCTTGTTCTACCTCGTGCCGGTTGTCACGGCGCTGCTGGATGATCTTGTGCTGGGGCATCGCCTTGCGCCCGTTGCAGTGGCGGGGATGGCAATGATTCTGCTGGGGTTGGCGGTGGTATTCCGGGTGCGGCGGTAGATTGGTGTGCGGTTGCCATTGCATTAGGCGGCTGGCAACCGCACCGTCACCCGCAACCCGCTGGCACGATCATCCGCCTCGCCGAGTTCCACTTCCCCGCCGAGTCGCCGCACCACCGTACTCACGATCGACAACCCGAGCCCCGAGCCGGTCGCCTCATTGCCGAGCACACGATAGAACGGGTCGAACACGCGCGCGCGCTCTTCGATGGGGATGCCGGGCCCGGTGTCCTGCACGGCAATCGACACGACGTGCGCGTCATTGGCCACCGACAGGTCGATACGTCCGCCTTCCGGCGTGTAGCGAATCGCGTTGTCCACCAGGTTGCGCACTACGACGAAAAGGTCGAGTTCGCTGGCATGGACGCGTGCATCGGCTTCGGTGGTGACGCCCATGTCGAGCTGCTTGGCGTCGGCAAGCGGCATGAGGTCTTCCAGCACGCTGCGGAACACGCTCTGGACGGAGACGGTGCCAGTTGGCACGCCGGTGGCCTCTTGCGCGCGCGCCAGGGTGAGGAGTTGTTCGAGCAGCCCGCGGCTACGCTCGATGCCCTGGCGCAGCGTGCCAAGACGCGCCTGCGCGTCGGTTGACATCGCAGCCTGCCCGAGCCGCTCGGCCTGCAGCGACAGTGCGGAGAGGGGCGTGCGCAGTTCGTGCGCGGCATCGGCGACAAAGCGGTGCTGGGCGTCCATGGACTGTTGCACGCGCGCGAGCAGGCGGTTGATCGCCACCACGAACGGGCGCACCTCGTCGGGCACGGCTTCGGGCGCGATGGCGTGCAGTTGGCGCTCGTCGCGTTGGTCCACCTCATGCGCCAGCCGCTTGATGGGCGCGAACATCTTGCGCAACACGTGGGCGACGGCCAGCAGCAGGATCGGCACAAGTATCAGGAACGGCATCAACGTGCGCAGCGCGCTGTCGCGGGCGGTTTCGTCTCGCACGGCGGTTTCCTGCGCCACAGCGATGCGCTGGCCGTTGGCGAGCGTGCGGACCCACACGCGGTAGTCGCGCTTGCCCAGGCGTGCGGTCTGCATGCCGTCGGTCAGCACGGGCAGGTTGGCCGCAGGCACCGCGCCAGCCGGCGGCAACACCTGCACGATCACGCGCGCCTCCGTGTCCGAGACCTTGGGCGCGTCGGCTGGGTCGCCTGGGGCTGGCAGATGGCCGGGGTCGAACATCGCCCCCACCTGGCGCAAGACGTCGTCCTGCAATTCATGCGCTTCGCGAAAAGCCGAGGCAAACGCAAAGCCGCCGGCCAACATCGCCACCGCCACGATGATCACCGACAGCCACACCGACAGCCGCCGCTGCACGGATGCAGCCGCAGATGTAGCCGCTGTCATTGGCCCCTCGGCACCATCCATCCCACTCCCCTGACGTTCTTGATGGCCTGCGCGCCGAGCTTCTTGCGCAGGGCGTGGATGAGGAATTCGACCGCGTTGCTCGCCACCTCGTGGCCCCAGCCGTAGATGCGCTCTTCCAGCTCCGTGCGCGAAAGGATGGCGCCCGGCCGCAGCATGAGCGCCTGCAGCAATGCAAACTCGCGCGCGGACAGGCGTACCGGCTCGGCATCGCCCATGCGCGCTTCGTGCGCGGCGGGATCGAGCGTCAGCACGCCATTGGTGAGCACGGGGCTCGCTGCCCCACCCTTGCGGCGCAGGACGGCGCGCATGCGGGCGAGCAGTTCAACCATCTCGAAGGGCTTGAGGATGTAGTCATCCGCGCCGCCGTCGAGACCGCGTACGCGCTCATCCACCGCATCGCGCGCGGTCAGGATCAGCACCGGGACAGGATTGTCGCGGGCGCGCAGGCTGCCGAGCACTGCATGGCCGTCCTTTCCGGGCAGGCCGAGATCGAGCAGCAGCAGGTCGTAGTGTTGGTGCGCGGCCACATCCAACGCGGTCTGGCCGTTACGCACCCAGTCCACCGCGTAGGCGGCGTCCTGCAGCGCGGCTTCCACGGCCGCGCCAATCATCGGGTCGTCTTCAACTAGGAGGACTCGCATTCAGTGTCGGGTGAACGGTCAGACCGATTGCAGCGCACCGCGCCGGGCCTGCCAACTCGGCGGATTCTCCAGAGCGATGGAGGGAGATTCCGCACCAGTCTGGCGAGGCAGACTTAGACGAGCCATAGCCGCCCGATGGCCGATGCCTTACTGCGCCACCTGCCGCAACTTCCATTCCCCGCTTGGCTGTTTGCACAGCCACGCGGTCCACTGCTCTTTGCTGCTGCCGCGCGCGAGTTCGCTCTGCAGGCGGCGGCATGATTGGCCGGCGTCGGTCTTGGATTCCAGCGGTGTGATGGTCGCGTCGATGGCGGGCTGCTTGCCCGTCGCCGCAGACGTCCATTGTGCGGGCGTGTTGTCGGCGGTGCTCCTCAGCACGTCGCCGATGGCCTTGGTGAACGACTTCAACTCCGTCGGGCTCATCGAGCCGATGATGGTGCTGGCCAGCACGTTGCGGAAATAGGCAAACGACGGCGTGGCAGCAGCAAACAGTGCAGCGCCCGCGAAGGCGAGCGCAAGACGGCGACGATGCGACATGGGGTCCCCCAGGATGTGAAGAAAAAGGTGCCTTCATCCTAAACCATGCCGCGTCGGGCTGTGGGGGTGCGCGCAGCGGAGCGTAGCTGCGACCGCCCCGCCGCCGTCAAGCCTTGGGCGCCTTCACGAGCACCACCGGGCATTCGGCATGGGCGAGCACCCGGCCCGCCACCGAGCCCATCAGCGCCTCGACGAACACGCCGCGCCCGTGCGAGCCCATGACGATGGCCGCCGCCCCCGCGCTTTGAGCGTGATGCACGATGCGCTCCGGCGGAAAACCCACCAGCGCGTGCCGCTCGAACGGCACGCCTGCCGCACCCAGGATCGCGCAGACCGAGGCCATGGCGCCGGTGCTTTCCTCCGCGTACCACGCATCAACCTCTGCCTTGCCGACGAGCGATTTGATGTCGCCGGAGAGGTCCGGCATGCAATGCACGACGTGCACCGTCACGTCGCTGCCGAAGAGCGTCTTGTCGGCAATGCAGCGGGCGGCCGCATCGGAGTAGTTCGATCCGTCCGTTGCCAGCACTAGGGTTTTCATGTGGCCTCCTTGCCATGTCTGGGGGCCGCGCCCGTGCGCGGTGGGTGTCTGCTTCCAACGTAAGCGCTGCTGAAAGCCGCGCGTTGATACGCGTCAACGGAAGCGCCATGGTGCGGCGGCGCGGTCAGCGCTTGCACAGGAAGGCAGGCAAAATGCGCAAGTTGACCCAGACGCCGCGCCCCACATGACAACCACGCCATCCCTTTCCGATTACCCGCTGCAGTCGACCGACAAGCTCCGCTACGGCGACACCGACCGCCAGGGCCACATCAACAACGCCGTCTTCGCCACGTACCTGGAAACGGGCCGCGTCGAGATGCTGTTCACGCCCGACAACCCGCTGGCGGCGCCGGGCTGCGAGTTCGTCATCGCGCAGCTCGTGCTCGACTTCCGCAACGAAATCCTCTGGCCCGGTTCCGTGCAGATCGGCACGCGCGTGGCGAGCGTCGGCCGCAGCTCGGTCAAGCTCGAGCAGGCCATCTTCCAGAACGGCCAGTGCGCCGCCACGTCGCAATCGGTGATCGTGCAGATCGACGTTGCCACGCGCCAATCAAGCCCCATTACCGACAGCGCCCGCCAGCGTTTGGCTGCGCTTACCGCCACCCCCGCCGGCGCTGAAGCGGAGTGACGCGCGCTGTACGCAAACGAACGCCCGCAGAAAATTTTTAACTTTGCTTGCACTTGCGCCCCTTGCCGGTGGGAAGATGGCTCTCCCGTTCAATCACGCGGAGGTGACCATGGGACTGTTGGATGAAGTGGGCAAGATCGCCGGCGCCGTCGCCGCGGTTGAAGCCGCCGAGAAAGTCGATCCGGATGCCGGCCTGCTGACCAAGGCCGTCGCCGCCGTCGCCGGTTTCAAGGGCGCGGGCGCGCTGGAAGAGATGATCGAAAAGAAGGACGAAGCCAAGGCCGAAGGCGCCGAGGCCGCTCCGGAAGATGGGGCTGCGCCGCAGGCTTGATTGCTTGCAGGCTCAAAAGGATTTGGGGACCCCCGCCGGTTGGCGGGGTTTTTGTTTTATCGAACCGATGAGCCCGCTGCGGCCTTATGGTTCAACCCAATTGTCTGGAGCGCATAGCTTCATTGATTTCAAGGGAATTGCTCCAAAGACATTCTCTTTTGGAATCAGGGAGAAGTATTTCCAGTCGGTTTCATTGACGAAAACCTCTCCGCTCTTGCATAGCATGTGTGCCTGCCTTGGTTGTTTTCCGCATGAAGCACCGCCAATTGCACAACGTTGCCATTGAGCAATCATGCCGACAGATTGAGGTTGGCCCTTCTTGAGTTCTGTGTACGTCTGAACATCGCGGGTCGCAATCGCCATATACATGAAGTCCAAGTCCGGCTGTACGGGCCTTGCTGCCTCTGCTCTGAGATACCGTGTGTGTAAATTAAAGACGTAGTGAACAAAGGCTAAAAGAATGGCCACTAGCATTAATGTCGACAAAGTGGCGGCTATTCGACGTGTCGTAGAGTTTCTTTTGCGTGTCAAGAAAAATCCGAGAATCGGGAATGCGAGAACAGTTGCGAGACCCGACAGCAAGGCGGCTTCGAGTTCGGGGCTTGCGCAATCCAATCCGCACCCGGGGTTGTTGTCAAAGGCGGTCATGATGCGTATGACGATCGCGGCAGTTACGAAACCGGCAAGTACGAAACCCATTAGCATCATCACGCGCTTCACTTAACCTCCCAAAAGAGAATTTTCTTGGAGTCACCCAAATCAGAGAAGCCAAACGATGATCTAGGGAAGAGCGAATTCATTCCGAACATTCGGCCGACGGTTGCGATTGAGTTAATTGGCCCGCTGATTGTCAACCGCGAGCCGTTCCAAAGATCAATATGGCCACCGCTGGCGTCGCCGGCAGAATCGCTGCTGCGAGACCAGTAGCTGTCGAACATGATGATGCCGGTTCTCCCCTTGACCTTCGATTCCCAATCCCTGCCTGTAATGTCTTCCGTTCTACGCAGTCCACAAAACGGGTGCTTGCTCAACCAAGACCCCATCTGATCCGCAAGGACAGCCGTGTACCTACCCTCCATCAGAATGCGCCCAAATTGGTGACCGGGCTTGACTGACACATTCGCAGGCGTGAACGACTTCATTTCTATGCCGACCTTGTGCAACGTCACACTCATCCGAATCGCGCACTGGTTTCCGAAGCCGGGTGGCACGCCGCCGGTCTTGGCATCCCGATAGGGCTCGCCCGTGACGTAGTTGTCCCAAAGGTCGGAAAACTTCACCGCTGGCACGTCGATCTTGCACACCGAGCCCCGCGTTGTATTGGTCCGAACCTGCGCCTTTTGTTTGAGCGGTTTGCGTTGCGCTGCCGTCATGCCTGTGCCTCCGTTTGCTTTGCCAGTGCCTCGTCGCCCCAGAGCACCGTGTATGGCTCTTCACCTTGCGTATCAATGCGCGGCAGCAATCCATTTGCGGGTACCCGCCCTGAGAAAGTGCGGCCGTCTTCGGTTTCGATGTAATACGGGATGCCCTCAAGGGCTGCGGACACGAGATGCGCCTGTTCGTCGTACGAAGAACAGGCATTGAAGTGCCTTGTCGCTGACAGCGCAGTACGCAAAGGGTTACTGCTTTCACCGAACCCCAGTGCAGCAAGCTCATGGTGCTCAAAACTCTGGAAGCTGTCGTTTTGAGACGCAATCATGATTGGCGGAGGCTGGCATTTGCAGATGCAGACGTCCCCCTCGAGTGCCTGCTCTTTCTCCATCATGAAATCGGGCCATCGCGGCCCTTGTGCGGCGATCAAGCCAACGGTCTTGCATGCGTGGCAGTAGACCTTGGCCCCAATGAATGCCAGCGCGGTACCGTTGTGCGTGCAGGTTTCCTCGCCTTCAAGCACTTCAGCTCCGACGGTTGATCCGTCGCCCTTCTTCAGAAAGTTGCGCCTCAAGTTAACCTCCTCGTTGGTGTTAGTCCTCGAGGATTCTCTTGGCCGAACGAAGCACCACGCGGCATTTGGCGAAATATTACGAATAGGATGGATGTATCCGATCGCTATAATCCCCACCGTCACCGCACCAACGGTGACTGGGTTTAGCAGCCCACCCCTTTTTCCCAGACGGACAGCCGCCTCCGCGCGGCATTTTTGTGTCCGGTGCTTGTGCACGCCTATGTGTTTTATGGCGGGCCGGGCGGTGAGACCTTCGGGTCTGCCGGTAGCTGGGATAGGGCCGGTCTGCTAACGCCGTCGTCAGGCCCGCCACCCTTGTTTAGCAGCGAGCGGCGAGCCTCCATCAACCTATCCCCGGAGGCCACATGGCTACCGCACTCAGCGGGCATCGCCTCGCGTCTTATCCTTCCCCTCCACCTTGGCGCTGCAGGCTTCCCACGCAACCGGGAGGTGCCGCATGTCGCTGACCAAAACCCGCCTCTACCTGGATGGCGCGGTGTCAGCGCGCGCGTTTCTGTGCCGCACGCACAGCGTCATGCGCGACCCTGGGCATTGCCGGCCCGGCAGGCTGCGCGAGCAGCTCACGTACTTTTCGGAACACGCGTATCCGCCGGCATTCGTGAAAGGCTTTATCGATGCCATCGACGCGTATCTGTCGATGTCGCTCGGGGGGAGCGACGTGGATCCGCACACGTGGGAGGTATTGGCCGCCATCGAGCGCCGGCGGGTTTCCGCCGCATAAGAACAGTTGGACACATCCCCGAGACGTGCGGGGATGCCGGCACCACGCCGCAACGCCGTGGAGGGCGCTGTGGCATGCTGGGCCCTCACATTTGAGAAGGACACAGCGGGAGCCATCTTGAAGCTCGATCACATTGCCGTCGTTGCGCAATCGCTTGAGCAAGCGCAGGCCTATGCCTCGCAGCGGTTCGGCGTGGAGCTGCCTGCCGGCGGCAAGCATCCCTTGATGGGCACGCACAACCTGGTCACGCGGATTGCGCCCGGCGTTTTTCTGGAGTTCATCGCCATCGACCCGGAGGCGGCTGCGCCCAACAGGACGCGCTGGTTTGCGCTCGACCGCCTGACGCGGGAAGGCACATTGGAACAGGCGCCACGGTTGTTCGGATGGGTCGCGAGCGTTCCGGATCTGGCGCGCAACGTAAGCGAATCACCGCAGCACGAATTGCTCGAAGTGACGCGTGGCGATTTGCGATGGCACTTCTTTCAACGCAGCGACGGCGAAGCGGAAGCGGGCGGTTGCTGGCCCGCACTCATCGATTGGGCCGGCGGCCAAAGCCCGGTCGGCAGGATGCAGGAGGTTGGGCTGCGCCTGAACCAATTCCAACTCGCACATCCGGAGATGCCGGCCATCCGCGCAAAGCTTCAGGGGCTGGGGTGGGATGCTTCCGAACCGGAGAACCGATACGTCGAATTGTCGGAGGCGGCACGGCCGGCTTTGACGCTTGTGCTCGATACGCCGAATGGGCTCGTGCAGATCGAAGGCGGCGGCCTGTAACCGCTGGCCACGTGTCAGGCGGCGCGCCGCTCGCCCACCCGCTGCCGCGAAGAGAACCCGTCGCGCACGCACTGCGCCAACGCCAGCGCCGCCGCACTCGCGCCTTGCGCAGGCAGCAGCAGGCTGATCGCAAACATCGGCAGTTCCGGAAGGCCGGCTTCAGGCCCGAGGATGTCGAGGTCCGCCGGCACCGTCGGCGTCAGCCATGCCGTGACGGCCAGCCCGGTGCGCACCGTGGCGGTGGTCGCTTCGATGTTGCCGCTCTCGAACACCGTGCGCCATTCGATGCCGTGCTCGCCGAGCGCCTTGAGCACGCGGGCGCGGAAGGCGCAACTCTCGTCCACCATCGACAGCGGTAGCGGGCGCTTCGCATGCACGTTGCCGCCGCGCGGGCCGACCCACACCAGCCGCTCCACGCACAGGCATTCGCCCGTGGCTTCGTCCACCGGCGCTTCGACCACGGCGACGTCCAGCTCGCCGCGCGCAATGCGCTCCGTCAGCTCGGGCGAGGTGCCGCAGACGATGGTCAATTCCACCGAAGGCCACGCTTCGGTAAAGGCCTTGAAGATCGGCGGGAAAACGGTGCCGACCAGGTCGTAAGGCACACCCAGGCGCACCGGACCCTGCAGCGGGCGCGCCGCCATGTCGGCCCAGATTTCGTCGTTGAGGGCGAGCAGGCGTTTGGCGCGGCCGAGGAACCGTTCGCCCGCGTGGGTGAGTTCCAGCCGACGGCCGTCGCGTTCGAACAGGCGGCATTCGAAGGCGTCTTCGAGCCGCTTGATCTGTTGGCTGATGGCGCCCTGCGTGAGGTGCAGCGCGTTGGCGGCCACCGTCATGCTGGCGTTTTCCGCCACGGCAATGAAGGTGCGCACGAGGGTGATGTCGAGGTTCTTGGCCATCGCTGCATTCTAGAAGCTAATGCTTGGGCACAAAAACCGCATCGTTGCTAATGGCTTGTCAGCGCACGGGGTGGGCGGATCGGTGGCCCGCTGTGTGCGGCGTGCCCCGCTGCCAGGGTCGCGCGCAACCGTGTGCCAGTGCGGAATTGCTGCATTGCCGCATGTCGCAATCGCTACCAAGGCAACGGTCTGCCAACTGCAGCGTGCGGGTTTGCTGCATGCCGTCGAGCGATGCCTCTAATGCGGGTAAGCCCGGTCGTTTGAAACAACCCGGCGCGCCTACGATGTGAAGTTGTGACCGGCAGCAAGCTGGCGGCGTCGCTCGTCCATTAGAAAACCATCCGGAGACATCCATGGCCAACGATTTGCCCACCTCGGCCCTCACCTTCGATTACGTCATCGTCGGCGCCGGTTCGGCCGGTTGCGCGCTCGCCAGCCGGTTGACCGAAGACCCGGACGTGACGGTCGCGCTGCTGGAAGCGGGCCCCCACGATCATCACCTTTCAGTCTGGGTGCCGGCCGGTTGTGCGGCATCGCTGCCGTTCAAGAACAAGCGCAACTATGGATTCCAGACCGTGCCGCAAGCGGGGCTGGGCGGCCGCCAGGGCTATCAGCCGCGCGGGCGGGGGCTGGGCGGCAGCTCGTCGCTCAACGCCATGATCTACATCCGCGGCACGCCCAGCGACTACAACCACTGGGCCGCGCTCGGCTGCACCGGCTGGGGCTGGAGCGATGTGCTGCCCTACTTCAAGCGCTCCGAAGGCAACGAGCGTTTTGCCGGCCGCGATGACGACGCGCTGCACGGCGGCACCGGCCCGCTGCACGTGAGCGACCTGCGCACCGGCAACCCCATCGCACAGCGCTTTGTCGAGGCCGGCGTGGCCGCAGGCTACCGGCTCAACAACGATTTCAACGGCCCCGACCAGGAAGGCGTCGGTCCGTACCAGGTCACGCAATACAACGGCGAGCGCTGGAACGCCGCACGCGCCTACCTGCACGGCGGCGACAAGGCTGACGCCACGTTCAGCCGCAACCGCCGCCAACTGACGGTGATGCCCGACACGCAGGCCCTGCGCATCGTCTTTGAAGGCAAGCGCGCGGCAGGCGTGGTGGTGGAGCGTGCGGGCCGCACCGAAACGTTGCGCGCGCGCCGTGAGGTGATCGTCTCATCGGGCGCGTTTGGCTCGCCGCAACTGCTGATGGCCTCGGGCGTGGGCCCGGCGGAGCATCTGCGCTCGCTCGGCATTCCGGTCGTGCACGACCTGCCCGGCGTCGGCCAGAACCTGCAGGACCACCTCGACATCATCCTGCACAAGAAGGTCTTCAACCTGGATTTGATCGGCTATTCCGCGCGCGGCAGCGCCCGCATGCTGAGCGAGATCCTGCGCTACCGGCGCGAGCGCCGCGGCATGCTGGCAACCAACTTTGCTGAAGCCGGCGGCTTCATCAAGAGCCGGCCCGATCTGGCCGATCCCGATCTGCAATTGCACTTCGTGGTGGCCATGGCCGACAACCACAACCGCACGTTCAACTACGGCCACGGCTATTCATGCCACGTGTGCGTGCTGCGCCCAAAGAGCCGCGGCGAAGTGCGCCTGGCCTCCGCCGACACGCGCGACGCACCGCTGATCGACCCGCGTTTCCTGTCCGACCCCGACGACATGAACGGCATGCTTGCCGGCTTCCGCGCCGTGAAGAGCATCTTCGCGCAGCGTCCGCTGGCCGACCTGGGCGGGCGCGAGTTGTATTCCGGAAACATCCGCGGCGACGGCTCCGACGACGAAGCCGTGCGCGCCCTCATCCGCCAGCACGCCGACAGCATTTACCACCCCGTCGGCACCTGCAAGATGGGCAGCGCAGACGACGCAATGGCCGTCGTCGACCCCGAACTGCGCGTGCGCGGCGTCACGGGCCTGCGCGTGATCGACGGCTCCGTCATGCCGACGCTGATCGGCGGCAACACCAACGCCCCGATCATCATGATTGCCGAGCGCGCTGCCGACCTGATGCGCCAGGGCGGACGCCCGACGTTGAATGTGGTGAGCAGCATCCCGACACAAGCGGCACCGGCCGAGGTGCACTGAAAGCAGCGAGGGCCACGAACCGCCGCGCCGCCCTCCGCGCACCGATGGTGTGGCCGTTGGAGCCCTAGATGGCGCCTTGAATTTCTGTTGCAGAGAGGAAAAAGGAAGGGAAACTGTCTGAGCGCAGCGAGTTTTTCCCTTCCCCTCTCTGCGACATGAATTCAAGGGGAAGTCGCCATCTCGGGCGCGCCTTTCTTTGCTTACTTTCTTTGGCAAGACAAAGAAAGTGAGTCAGCCCCGGCAGGGGATGAAACCAGGGATGCCCCAACAACATCAACGAGCACCCCGAAGCAGATCAGACATCAGTTCCCAGCACTATCCGTAGGCGTATTAAACGAATCCCGCAGCAAATAACTCATCGGCACATCCAGATTCACCCCATTCGGCGGAATCGGCTGCTGAAACCACTTCTTATAGAGCTTCGGCACCTCGCCGTCGACAATCAGCCGCGTCATCGACTGGTCGATCAGCTTCTTGAACTCCGGGTCCTGCTTGCTCAGCATGATCGCGTACGACGACACGAGCTGCGTCTTGCCCGCCAGGCGATAGTCAGCCGGGTTCTTGGCCGTGGCGCGCATGCCCGAGAGCAGGATGTCGTCACCGGCAAACGCGTTGGCGCGGCCATCGGCCAGCATCGCAAACGCACTGCGCAGATCGTTGGCATCCACCACCTGCACCGTCATGCCCGTCTCGTTGAGCTTGCGTGCGAGGTCGGCATTGGTCGAGCCGCGCGCGGCCACTACCGTCTTGCCGTTGAGGTCTTCCCATTGCTGGATCGGCGAGCCGGTCTTTACCAGCATGCGGCCCTTGGTGATGTAATGCGGAATCGTGAAGGCGACCTTCTCACGGCGCTCGCGTGAGTTGTTGGTCGAGCCGCATTCCAGGTCGGCCTTGCCCGAAGCGACCACGTCCATGCGCGTGGCGGCTGTCACCGGCACGTACTGCACCTTCAGGTCAGGGCGCTTGAGCGAGGTCTTGATCGAATCGATCAGCCGCGAGCAGATGTCGATGGCGTAGCCGACCGGCTTGCTGCCATCGAGGTACGAAAAAGGAATGGAGTCTTCCCGATACGCCACATGCACGGTGCCTGAATCGCGGATGCGATCGAGCGTCGGGGTAGCGGCAACGGCGTTGGACGGGAAGAAGGCGGTGGAAACAGCAGCGGGAACGGCAAGCGCGGCCAGCAGCCACGTGCGCGCAGCGAACGGCATCGTCAAAGGTCCTAGGAGAGGTTCGGGCTTCTAATGACCAGCCGACCGCATCGGGGCCCTATCGACGCGGCGGTGCGCGCAATCGATTGCCAGGCGACGTCCGCCCCGCTGCGCAGCATTGGCTGGGGCGCGCCGTCACTCCCCCCGGGGAATGCCAAAACGTGAAGCAATGTCACGCGCCGCCATGGGCGCGCATTATGCGCTGAATGCGGGTATACCCTCAAGCACCTGTTCGGTGCGTGGATAAGCGGCCGGAGGACGCGATGTGGTTTTGAGCGTTACACGAAAGCGTGCGCTCACATTTGACTGCATCCCCAGGGTGCGCTACACGGGCCACGCGCGTTGCAGCACTGCGCCCAGTTCCTGCGCGTGTCCATCGAGCGTGCCAAACACGCGGCCGTGTTGATGATGGAAGCGGCTGGCGATAAAGCGCTCGGCGTCGTCCGGGTGGGCGTACGCCAGCATCAGCGCAGCCTGTGCCGTCAGCGCCAGCCCCTGCGCGATGCGGCGTGCGGAGGTTTCCTGGATGTCGCCCGGCTGATGCAGCATCGCCTGCAGCGCGGCCAGCTCCGCACGCACGGCACGGTGGCCCTGCGCGCGCTCGCCAATGTCGTGCACCAGGCGCAACGCATCGTCCGGCGTGCGGGCGATGGCGCGCAGCACGTCCAGGCACATCACGTTGCCCGAGCCTTCCCAGATGGAATTGACCGGCGCCTCGCGGTACAGACGCGCCATCGGGCCTTCTTCGACATAGCCGTTGCCGCCCCAGACTTCCATGGCCTCGCCGGTTGCTTCGATGGTGCGCTTGCAGACCCAGAACTTAGCCGCGGGCGTGACGATGCGCTTCCACGCTGCGGCCAGCGGATCGACATCGGCGCGCTCGAACGCGTTGCCCAGTTCCATCATCAGCAACGTTGCCGCTTGCGATTCGAGCGCGAGATCGGCCAGTACGTTGCGCATCAGCGGTTGGTCGGCCAGCAGGCGACCGAACGCCATGCGGTGGCGTGCGTGGTGCAGCGCCTGCATCAGCGCGTGGCGCAGGATGGCCGCGCTGCCGATCACGCAATCGAGCCGCGTGTGCGTCGCCATCTCGATGATGGTCGGAATGCCGCGTCCTTCTTCGCCGATGAGGATGCCCTCGGCGCCGCGGAACTCCACTTCGCTGCTGGCGTTCGAGCGGTTGCCGAGCTTGTCTTTCAGGCGCTGGATCTGGATCGGGTTCTTGCTGCCGTCATCGCGAAAGCGCGGCACGAAGAAGCACGACAGCGGGCCGTCTTCTGCGCCCATGCGCGCGACCACCAGGTGTGCATCGCACATCGGCGCAGAGAAGAACCACTTGTGGCCGGTGATGGCGTACGTTGCGCCACGGCCCTCGCCGCGCAAGGGCGTTGCCACCGTGGTGTTGCTACGCACATCGGAGCCGCCTTGCTTTTCAGTCATGCCCATGCCGACGAGGATGGCGGTCTTCTGGCGCCACGGCAGATCGCGTGCGTCGTGCTCCCGGGCGTAGAGACGCGGCCCCAGATCGGCAAACAGCGCGGTCTCTTTCTGCAGGACGGGGATGCTGGCGAACGTCATCGTCGCCGGGCACAGCGTGCCGGATTCGATCTGCGCCTGCATGAAGTAACCGGCGGTGCGCGCCGCCCATGCACCCGCGCGCGGGTCGGCGAACGGCAGCGCCTGCAGCCCCTGGCTGCGCATCAGGCCGAGCAGCGCGTGCCAGGCGGGGGCGAAGCGGATGGCATCGATTCGCTCGCCGGTGCGGCTGTGGGTGTGGAGTTCAGGGTGATAGGTGTTGGCCTCCGCGGCCCACTGCAGCGTCTCGGGCGCGCCGAGCTGGTCACCGAACGCTTGCAGCGCGCCGGCGTTCCAGCCGCCGCCCAGGCGTTCGAGCGCACCTTGCAGCGTGGTGTCGGACGTGAAGGGGTTGAAGCCGGTCAGGTCCGGGACCTGGTTGAAGACGCGGTGGGTGGCCTCTGTGGGCATTTGGGGTCTCCTGGCGTGGCGCTTTTGGGTGTGTGGGCCATGGTAGACCACCGGCGGTGCGCGCCGCCCATGCACCCGCGCGCGGGTGCATGGGCGGCGCGCACCGCCGGTGGTCTACCATGGCCCACACACCCAAAAGCGCCACGCCAGGAGACCCCAAATGCCCACAGAGGCCACCCACCGCGTCTTCAACCAGGTCCCGGACCTGACCGGCTTCTCCCCCGTCAACAAGTAATGCATCAGCTCCCGCACCGGCCGAATCGCCTGCCCAAACGGCAACTTCCCAGCGCCACGGAAAAACAGCCCGCGCTCCACATCCCCCCGAAGTGCCTGCGCCAGCTTCAGGTCGATGCAGAACTGCCCGACCTTGCCAATCCCATCCCGCAGCCCGCAGGTCTGCAAACAATCGAACCCCTGCAGACAATCCCGCACCTTGGCCTTGGCCTGCAGCGCGCTTTCGCGTGAGAGATAACGCGACAGCCAAGGCGTCATCACGGCCCGCGCCGGCAACCCAGCCACGCTGACAAACTCGCCGATATCCCCTTGCTCCGCACCCGTCAGCACCCGCTTGAAGCGCACGTGCGCATCGCCCTCTTCCGTCACCGCAAACGCCGTACCGAGCTGCACCGCAGCGGCGCCCTTGTCGAGCCAGTGCTTCACCTTGGCATGCGAATCGATGCCGCCCGCCAGGATGATCGGAATCTGTTCCGCAGCCAGCCCCAGCTTGATGAACAGTTCACGGCATTCGTCCAGCACGCGCGCGAACGAAAAGCGCTCGTCGCGCAGATCTTCGATGCGGGCCGCGCCCAGGTGGCCGCCGGCGTGCGACGGGTGCTCGATCACCACCGCATCGGGCAAGCGCGATTTCTTCATCCACCGCTTGAGCACCACGCCCACGCCGCGCGAGTCGGAAAGGATCGGGATAAGCGCCACCTTCGGATGCTCCGCCGTCATCTCCGGCAGATCGAGCGGCAGGCCTGCGCCCATGACGATTGCATCGGCGCCGCTCTCGCACGCCTGCCGCACCAGCGCCGGGTGCGATTCCACCGCCTTCATCACGTTCACGGCGATCATGCCGTTGCCTTGGCTGGCTTCACGCGCGGCGCGGATCTCGCGGTCCAGCGCGACGAGGTTGGCGGCGTTGATGGCGTCCTTGTCGCGCGATTTTTCAGTCGCGGCAACAAGGTCTGCGTGGTGATGCCGCAAGTCGATGCTGGCGATGGTGCCCACGCCGCCTTCGCGTGCCACGGCGCCGGCCAGCCGGTGCGCCGAAATACCCACGCCCATCCCGCCCTGCACGATGGGTACGAGGCTGCGCCCCGCCAGTGTGAACCGACGCTCCAGCATGACAACTCCCAGCGGCCGTGCCGCAATGCAATAGAAAAGGGATTGAGCGTCGCACAGGTGAAACGCGGCGGGGTTGCGCAAGATCAAGGCGGGCCGCGCCGGTGCGCGCCGCCGCACATTGCGTGGCGGTTTGGACTGAAATGACCCGTCGACCGTCATCTCACTGGTTTTCGTGCTGGCAACGCCGGCAGCCCTGTGCTTAAATTCAGCCTCGTTGGATGAAACAGGGGTGCCGTACGGATGGGCCGTGCGGCTGAGAGAGTCCCTTCGCACCCGATCCGGTTCGTACCGGCGTGGGAAGTTTCAGAACACCGCGTAGTCTCTGGCAGCCACACCCTCAGTTCTTCGGGTCACGCCACCTCTCCCGGTTTCGTCCACTGCCTGCTCCACCAGGCCACAGAATCAAGGACGAGACCATGCCCCAAGCCAAAAACGCCCCCGCCGCATCGTTCGACTCGCTGCAGTCCGAGCTCGACCAGAAGTTCGCCTATCCGGCCTCCAGCAAGACGTACATCGTCGGCAGCCGCCCGGACATCCGCGTGCCGATGCGCACCATCAAGCAGACCGCCACGCGCACCGACAAGGGCGAGATGCTGAACCCGCCGGTGCCGGTGTACGACACCTCGGGCCCGTACTCCGATCCGGACGTACACATTGACCTGAAGGCTGGCCTCGCCCCGCTGCGCGCCAAGTGGATCGACGAGCGTGGCGATACGGAAATCCTCTCGGGCCTGTCGTCCGAATACGGCCAGACGCGCGCCAACGACCCGGCCACGGCGCACCTGCGCTTCTCGCACATCTCCAAGCCGCGCCGCGCCAAGGCCGGCGCCAACGTGAGCCAGATGCACTACGCGCGCCGCGGCATCATCACGCCCGAGATGGAATACGTCGCGCTGCGCGAATCGCTGAACCTGCAGGCGCTGCAAGACAAGCCCGAGTACCGCCAACTGCTCAAGCAGCATCCGGGCTTCTCGTACGGCGCGAACCTGCCGCAGCGCCCGGAAGACATCACGCCGGAATTCGTCCGTGCCGAAGTCGCCGCGGGCCGCGCGATCATCCCCGCCAACATCAACCATACCGAGCTGGAGCCGATGGCCATCGGCCGCAACTTCCGCGTGAAGATCAACGGCAACCTCGGCAACTCGGCGGTCACGTCGTCGCTGGCCGAGGAAGTGGAAAAGATGGTGTGGGCGATCCGCTGGGGCGCCGACACGATCATGGATTTGTCCACCGGCAAGCACATCCATGAGACGCGCGAATGGATCCTGCGCAACTCGCCGGTGCCCATCGGCACGGTGCCCATCTACCAGGCGCTGGACAAGACCGGCGGCGTGGCTGAAGACCTGACGTGGGAGATGTTCCGCGACACGCTGATCGAGCAAGCCGAGCAAGGCGTGGACTACTTCACCATCCACGCCGGCGTGCTGCTGCGCTACGTGCCGCTCACGGCCGACCGCATCACGGGCATCGTCTCGCGCGGTGGTTCGATCATGGCCAAGTGGTGCCTGGCCCATCACAAGGAAAACTTCCTGTACACGCACTTCGACGAGATCTGCGAAATCATGAAGGCGTACGACGTGTCGTTCAGCCTGGGTGATGGCTTGCGCCCCGGTTGCATTGCCGACTCGAACGACGCCGCGCAATTCGGCGAGCTGCACACGCTGGGCGAACTGACCAAGAAGGCGTGGGAGCACGACGTGCAGGTCATGATCGAAGGCCCGGGCCACGTGCCGCTGCAGCGCGTGCAGGCCAACATGGACGAAGAGCTGAAGCACTGCTTCGAAGCGCCGTTCTACACGCTTGGGCCCCTGGTGACCGACATCGCCCCGGGCTATGACCACATCACCAGCGGCATCGGCGCGGCCAACATCGGCTGGTACGGCACCGCCATGCTGTGCTACGTCACGCCCAAGGAACACCTGGGCCTGCCCGACAAGGAAGACGTGCGCGAAGGCATCATCACCTACAAGATCGCCGCGCATGCGGCCGACCTTGCCAAGGGCTGGCCGGGTGCACAGCTGCGTGACAACGCGCTGTCGAAGGCGCGCTTCGAATTCCGCTGGGAAGACCAGTTCAACCTCGGCCTCGATCCGGAGAAGGCGCGCGCCTTCCACGATGAAACGCTGCCGGCCGAGGGCGCCAAGATCGCGCACTTCTGTTCGATGTGCGGTCCGAAGTTCTGCTCGATGAAGATCACGCAGGAAGTGCGCGACTACGCGGCCACGCTCGACGCCAACGCCACCGCCGCCGCAGTTAACCCAACTGCGGGCATGGAAGAGAAGTCGATCGAGTTCCGCAAGAGCGGCAGCAAGATCTACAGCTAACCCACCGGTGCAATGCCAACCCCAACTTCATTCGACGTAACGATCCTCGGTGGCGGCCTCGCCGGCCGCCTGTGTGCCTGGCAACTCGCGCAGACGGGGGTGCCCCCCGCGCGCATTGCCTTGGTGGATCGCGGTCCGCGTGACGGCAGCGGTGCCGCGGCGTACGTTGCCGCGGCCATGCTGGCGCCGCTTGCCGAAGCCGCCGTGGCCGATCGTTTTGTCGTGGACTTGGGGTTGGCAAGCCTGGCGCTGTGGCGCGATTGGTTGCCCAAGCTGCGTACGCCGGTCTTCTTCCAGGAGGCCGGCACGCTGGTGGTGTGGCATGCGACGGACCGTGGTGAGGCGTCACTGTTTGCCAACCACGTGCGCAATGCCGCGCCGCCCGAGCGCGTGGCCGCCGATCTGCGTGCCGTGGACGCGTCCGGCATTGCCCAACTCGAGCCGCTGCTCGCACAACGCTTCACGCAGGGGTTATATCTCGCTGGCGAAGGTCAGCTTGACCCGCGCGGCGTGTTGGATGCGCTGGCGACCGAGCTGGAAGCGCTCGGCGTGCAACTGCGCTGGAATACCGAGGTTGTCGATCCGAGCCCCGACGCACTGGCTGCCGCCGGGCTGGGTGCGCGCCTGGTGCTCGATTGCCGGGGCCTCGGTGCCAAGCCGCAGTGGCCGCGACTGCGTGGCCTGCGCGGCGAAGTGGCGCGCATCCATGCGCCGGACGTGTCGCTCACGCGGCCGGTGCGCATGCTGCATCCGCGCTACCCGCTCTACATCGCGCCCAAGCCGGGCAATGTCTACGTGATCGGCGCGACCGAGCTGGAATCCGACGACATGTCGCCAGCAAGCGTGCGCTCCACGCTGGAATTGCTGTCTGCGGCCTACGCCGTGCACCCCGCGTTTGGCGAGGCGCGCGTGCTGGAGCTGAACACGCAGTGCCGCCCGACGCTGCCGGACCACCGTCCGGCAGTCCGCTGGGATGGCGCTGGCACGTTGTCGGTCAATGGCCTGTACCGGCACGGCTACATGATCGCGCCCGCCGTCACCCAAGCGGCGGTGGCAGCGGCGTGCGACGTGCTGGACGGCTGTGCCTTCGATACGGACGACTGCGAATGGCCCGAGCTATTCGCCGCCGCTGCATCGCCTGAACCTGTTTTGTCATGACGCTGAACGTCACCCTCAACGACCTGTCGCTGGCCCTGCCTTTGGGCAGCACGCTGGCCGACGCCATTGGTGCGGCCACGCCGCAACTGCAGATCGCGCCGCCATTTGCCGCATCCGTGAATGGCGATTTCGTGCCCAAGGCGCGCCATGCGCAGCACGCGCTCAAGACAGGCGACCGCATTGCACTCGTGCAGCCCGTCGTGGGCGGCTAGGAGTCTTCGATGACCACTACGAACCTGTCCGCCGTGACTGACCCACTGCGCCTCTACGACGAAACCTTCTCCTCGCGCCTGCTGCTCGGCACGGCACGTTACCCGTCGCCGCAATCGCTGGAAGACGCCGTGCGTGTTTCCAACCCGGCCATGCTGACGGTGGCGCTGCGCCGCCAGAGCGCGGGCTCGCCCGAGGGCGGCGCCGGCTTCTGGAAGATGCTGCGCGAACTCGGCGTGCCGGTGCTGCCGAACACCGCTGGCTGCTATTCCGCCGACGAGGCTTATACCCTCGCGCAAATGTCGCGCGAAGTGTTCGAGACCGACTGGATCAAGCTCGAAGTCATCGGCGACGACTACACGCTGCAGCCCGACACGCTCGCGCTGCCGGCTGCGGCCGAACGCCTCATCCGCGACGGCTTCAAGGTCCTGCCGTACTGCACCGAAGACCTCGTGCTGTGCCGCCGCCTGCTCGACGTCGGCTGCCAGGCGCTGATGCCGTGGGCCGCACCCATCGGCACCGGCCGCGGGCCCACCAACCCGTACGGCCTGCGCCTGCTGCGCGAGCGCCTGCCCAACGTACCGCTCATCGTCGATGCGGGCCTGGGTGTGCCGTCGCACGCGACACAGGTGATGGAATGGGGCTACGACGCCGTGCTGCTCAACACCGCTGTCGCCCAAGCCGGCGACCCGGTCGCGATGGCGCAGGCGTTTGCGTTGGCCACGCAGGCCGGTCGCCTTGCACGGCTGTCCGGCCCGATGCCTGAGCGTGATGTCGCGCAGGCCAGCACGCCGGTTGTTGGGTTGCCGTTCTGGCATGCCGAAGAGAGAAGCGCATGAGCCTGTCTGCCTTGCGTTTTTCCGCTGCGTGGCCGGAAGCGGCCGCGCTTGCCGCACAGATCGTCGATCGCCATGCGGAGGCCTTTGGCCGCGCGTCGCATGCCTGGAGCGTGACCGACCGTGCTGACGAAGCCACGAGCGCCGCCACGGTCCTGCTGACAACGGATGCGGGGCAAGCCGAACGCGCGCGCTCCGCTGGCGCCGCGGTTGTGCTGACGGCAGTGGAAGGCGACCTGCTCATCGACACTGTGCACGATCGCCTCGGCACGTACCGCTTCACGTCTGCGGCGCAGGGCGATGCATTCGATGCGCGCTTCGTCGCCGTCTTCGGTGCGGCACTGGCGCTGGCATTCGAACCGCGCGATGCGCTATGCGTGGCGCGCGCGTGGATCGCCGAAGCGAATGCCGATGCGCTGGCCTGGCCCACGCAATTTGATGCCTTGCCCCGCGTGCTCGAACCGGCGTTGCCGTGCCCGACCGCAGCGGACCTTGCCTTTGCGCTGGGCCCGACGCAACTGGGCGTCTACGCTGTCGTGCCGGATGCGGACTGGGTGGCGCGCCTCGTCGCGCTCAAGGTGCCGACGGTGCAATTGCGCTTCAAGTCGGACGACGCGCAAGCCGTGGTCGACCAGGTGCGCCGGGCAGAAGCCGCAGCGCGCGGCAGCGCCACGCGCCTGTTCATCAACGACCACTGGCAAGTCGCGCTTGACGTGTACACGCAGGCGCCCAACAGCGGCATCTACGGCATTCACCTCGGCCAGGAAGACATCGACGAAGCTGACCTGGTGGCGATTCGCTCGGCCGGACTTCGCCTTGGCATCAGCACGCACGGCTTTGCCGAAATGCTGCGCGTCGCCCCGCTGAACCCGAGCTACCTTGCGCTCGGCGCTGTGTTTGCCACGCCCACCAAGACCATGCCGACCGTGCCGCAGGGCCTCGGCCGACTGTTCGCCTACGCGGCGGCCATGCGCACGCGCGAGCCCGCACCGGCGCTGGTGGCCATCGGCGGCATCGATCTGGCAGCGATGCCGCGCGTGCTGGAATCGGGCGTGGGCTCCGTGGCGGTGGTGCGCGCCATCACCCAGGCGGCCGATGTGCCGGCTGCGGTGGATGCCCTGCAAGCGACGTTCGCGGCGCACGTGCGCGCGTAAGCATCGTCCGCCGCACGTCGGTGCGCTTGCGCCGCGCACCCGCGCTTTTGCTGACCTATCCTGTTCGTGCGCCGCTGCGGTCGCCGCAGCGGCTTTCCAACACACGCTGCAGGAGACAAGACATGGCGGTCCAGCCCATCCCTGAGGGTTACCACAGCGTCACCCCGTACCTGAGCATCAAAGGCGCCGCGCGCGCCCTCGATTTCTACAAGCAGGCCTTCGGCGCCACCGAGCTCGTTCGCATGGATGGGCCCAACGGCACCATCGCGCACGCTGAAATACGCATCGGCGATTCCCCCATCATGATGTCGGACGAAGCGCCGGACACGGTCTGCGCCAGCCCCGACACGCTGCAGAGCACGTCAGTGGGACTGATGATCTACGTGCCCAACGTCGACGCCGTGTTCGCCAATGCCCTGAAGGCGGGCGGCACGGAAGTCCGTCCTGTGGTGGACCAGTTCTACGGCGACCGCTCCGGCACGCTTAAAGACCCGTTCGGTCACGTGTGGACGGTGTCTACGCATGTGGAAGACGTGGCGCCCGACGAGATGGCCAGGCGCATGGAGAAGTGGACGAAGGAACAGGCAGCAGCGTCGGCCTGATATCGGCAGCCTTCAAGAAAAAAGCGCGGATGAGAGCCGCGCTTTTTTTTGTTCCTGCATTCCAGACTAGCTGCCGCGCCAAACATATCCCGTCGTTGTTCATCGCGTGCATGCCTCGGGACGAAAAAGTCAAAGAGTGTTGAGTGAGGTCGATTTCGTGCGCGACGCTCGGACACTGGTGGAGCTGTGTGCATTTGCATCTTCCACCCTGAGGTCCTGCACGATGACTATCCCTGAACAGGCTCTGCCCGAAACTACCGTCACCGCCCGCCGCCGCTCGTTCTACGGCATCAAGGTGACGGATATCACCCTACCCGGCAGCCCATGCCGCACCGTCGTCCACCCCGCGCCACTGCCCGGCGTCATCATCTTCGTCCATGGCGTCAACTCCACCGGCGAATGGTTTGATGCCGCAGAGGAAGGCCTTTGCAAGGGGCTCAATGCCCGCCTGCAACGCAACGACGAACAGGTCGCCTATCCCAAGGAGAGTGGCAAGCTTCGCCCCATGCGCTATACAGCCGAATTGACGGAAGACGGCTATATACGCCGCGACCTCAAAGCCAACACCTTCATTGAACCGGGCAGCGGCACCAGCCCCGTCATCCGTTTTCGCTGGGGCTACAAAGCCAGCAGCGAGGACGTCGTCCAGGAAGACGGCACCATCCGCAATGAGCTTGCCAGCGTGGGTGGCAATATCCTGCTCGACGAGAAAAACGCCTGGGGCGGCGGTCCGTTCGTCAATGGCGCCTCCGCTCTGCCGGATCTGTTCGGCAAGGGCACCGACAGCGAAGTGTTGGGCGGTCTGTTTGAGCTCCAGCACCTGCAAACCAGCGACCGTCAGATCTACAGCGCGCCCACGCGCCACTACCAGGCCTTTGCCGCGTGGCGGTTAGCCAAGCTGGTCGCTCGTATCCGGGAGTTACACCGCGACATTTTCGAACGCGATTGTCCCATCACCGTCGTCTGCCACAGCCAGGGCAACATGGTGGGCTTGGCTTCTGCCTACTTCGGCGCCAACCACCGCGAGTTCCAATCATTGGGCGTAGCCGACACCTACGTCCTCGCCAACCCGCCATACAGCCTGCGTGGTAGCCGCCTGGATAACTTCAGCCAATTCGACGGCGCAGGCCGCGTTACCTACGACGCGCGCGTTGCCGGCCTCAAGGGCTTCTTCAACATCGTGCGCCACTTCCAGGCCCGGGCCCAGCACTACAGCCACCACGCCGTGGACCAGCTCGGATTCAACGCGTGCCCCCAGAATGGCGACACCCCGCGCACTGCCGCCCAGGACAGCGCAGACCACCAGACCCGCGGGCGCGTCTTCCTCTATTGCTGCCCGCACGACCGCGTCATCTCCGTCTCACCCGTCCAAGGCATGGGCTGGCTTGGCTTGAACGACAAGGATGTGCAAGCCACCGGGGCACAGGGCATTCTGTTCCAACGCGTCTGGGCGCAAACCAAGCCGGGCACGCCGTACAAGGTGGGTGCAGAACCGGGCTACCGCTACCGTTATTGGCACGACACCATCGGCGCCACGCCGGCCGATGTGGGCAGCGGCTGGGATGACACCGCCGGCACCTTCAAACCGAGGAACACCAACCCCACCTTCTGGACGCCGTCCCCTGACACCGCGGGTGTTTCCTTCGCCAGAATCTGGGGCGATTCGCGCAAGAGCATTTGGGGCAAGCTTGTCGCCAGCGCTGCCGGCGTTCCGATCCAAGCCCTCATGTGGGGTGGCCAAGCCGTCAAGGGCGCCACCAACGTCAATGCCGACCCAGCGGATGACTGGACGGTGCTCGTCAACGCCCCCAAGGTGCCAAGCGGTGGCATCGTACCCCAGGCCGTCTACCTGCCGCACGGCGAGCCTCGACCCGGCGAGATCTCGCATCCGGATGGCGTGCGCACCATGGGCCCCTTCAACCAGCACAAGGAATCGGCCAGCGATGCACTGAACCGCAAGCGGAGCATCCCTGAAGGGCAGTTCGACCCCTACGCCGAGCAGCGCAAGAGCGGCCGCGGCAACGCCACCAGCGAAGCCGCCATGCGCTACGACCAGAACGCCGGGGTGCGCCAGCGCGCGCGGCGCGAAATCTACAACGATGACGGCACCGCCAGGAAGGGCGTGCCCTTTGCGGAAGGCGATGTCGAGAAGATGAACGCCGCACAACACCACACCTTGCGTGGCACGAAGTTCGGCGCTTTCGAACAGCAAGAGCGCACGGCCTTGATGAAGGACGGCGAAGACGCGCAGGCCACCAACCACTCCACCATCCTCACCAACGCCATGCATGCGGAACATGTGCTCGCCTATGACGTGGACGTGGGCCTGTGCCACTTCGATGAGCTGCTGATGAACCAGTTGCGGCGGATGGCGGATTGGCGGTGGTGTAGCCCTGTGGAGGATGACGAATACCCGCCGGGCCGCGATTCCGAGTCGGACGATGAGTTCACTTACTACAACACCAAAGAGGCGCTCTATCGGGGGAGCGCACTGGCCAAACACGAGCTGCTGGATGCCAATCAAGGGGCAGTTAAGGCCATCGGCATTCCTGACGCGCGCAACCCGGGGCGCTTTGATGCCCACCACATGCCGCCAGACGGACCACGCTACGCCTGAGGAACCCACATGCGCGATTCATTTCATCTCATCGCTTACAGGCGTGCCGCCACCCACGCGCTGGCCGCCGCCTGCCTGTTGCTTACTGCCTGTCAATCCGGAGTCCAGATGCCCACCAATAAAACCTACTATCGCCAGCCCATCGCCTGGCCGCGCATGCAAACGCAAGCAGAACAAGGTGATCCGGGTCGGGCGCCTGCCGCTGTCCTGCTTGGGGTGCAATGGCTTAATCCGCTGATGTGGCGGGACTACCCGACCCAATGGAATCTGCTGTGGGCACAAGGGCTCGCACAGCCCAATGACGACGACCTGCAAGCGAAGCGCTTCAAGCTGGGCGATGCAGTGGGGCAAGTCACCAATGGCGTCGCCCGCTACAAGCAGCTGGAGGATTTGCCGCACGTGAAGCGTGACAAATTCGCGACGGCGTTAAGCGATTTGATTACTGCTCCGCTGAACACTTTTAACGACTACCTCGAGAACCCGAACTACTTCTATTCCCTCAAGCGGGGTACCAGCCGCCCTAACTACTTCGACCCAAACGTGTTCTTTGGACTGCCGCGCGAGTGGTTGAACACGCCCACGTACTTCAACGCCAATCCGAAGGACACCGGCTTGGATGCCATGCTCCGCGAGCAACGGGAGATGGGGGTTCCGGCGCCAAGCTACCTTGCCTATGACGCTGCCCACGCTGAAGAGCGCATGCGCGACTACTGGGTCACGCTGCACAAAGACCGGGAGGGGAAAACTGTGCGTGGTACCCGCGTCCTTCCGTCCATGATCATTGGAGAACGCACCCTGTCACTGCTGGCCGTGCGTCGCCTTGTGTTTCATGAAATTGCGCGGGACTCACAAGCCAGGAGCATGCTGCTCAACCCCGAAGGCAAGTTGCCCAACGTCACGGTGTCAGCAGGCGACACGAACGTGGGTTTCTACAACCTCCAAGACGCCCTCAAGTTCCTGGCGCAACACCCTGACAAGTTGGCGTGGGTATGGAACGTAGACGCCCCCAACTACCCGATGGGCGAGCAGACCAATGAGAACACCGCCCTACTGATCCTCGGCCACCCGAGTGCCGACTGGGGCTACACAGCACTGGCCTCGATCTACACCCCGCATCAGCACCAAGGCGCCATTGGAAACAAGGCGGCCAACCCCGGTGGGGCATGGACGGGGCTCATGCAAGCTGTGCAAGCGCAGGCCGCAGCACAGCATCCGGTCGAGCGCGTCTACTACGACGTGCCAAAGCATGCCGGCAATGTCACCTCGTTGATGGGGCCGCTGCGCGCCGCGATTCACCAGCAGTGGCCTGACCTCGACCAGATCGCCAACGTGTACAGCGTGGCTGAACACATGGAAGGCCCGGCCCGGGCTGCAAGCTTTGCTGTCAATGCCGCGTTTGCGGCAGCGTACGCAAACCAGAGCGGCAAGAGCGCCGTCGTCACCAGCGTGGCCGATGCGACCGATAGCTGGGCAGTGCTGATCGGGCCGCCGCCGGGCTGGCAACCCAAGCCGCAGGTGACGTACTGGCCGCGTGCACGAGGCGAGAACCGGGCGTATTGGGCGTGGTTTGGGGAGCGGACCGACAGCAATAAGGCCAACGTCCAATGAAACCGGCACGAGACAGGTTCAACGCGGCTGACACGTCACCTGCACATTGTTCACATCGCCATTGACCCTGCCGTTGCCATTCGTCACCACACAGTTGGCCGACGCGGGCTGCGTGCTGATCGTCACCACATAGCTGCCGTCGAACGGCACCAGCCCGCCAAACACGAACGGGCCGTTGGCGGCCAGCGTGAGCGAATCGCGGCCGTTGTTGAGCAATACGATCGACTGGCCGCCAGGCAGCCCGGACAACGTGCCGCCAATCGAGAAGGCGCTGCCGATAGGCGAGCCGAGGCTGATGTAGCCATTGCAGGCACCAAGCAGCGAGCACAGCGCGGCCACCGGAAGGCAGCGAACCAGCATGAGCGGCAGGCGTTTCATGGCGGCTCCCCTGATCAGTCTTCGTCGACATCCACTTCGAGCGAACGCGGTGCTGCGAGCGGCCGCGGCGCGAACCCGTGGTTCAACGGACCGGCGCCCCGCCCGAGCGCCAGGTGGCGGCCGGCACCGATGGCGTGCAGCAGGTAATCGAGCGAGGCTTCGATGGCCGCTTCCAGCGCATCGCCACGCGCCAGGTGGGCTGCAATGGCGGCGGACAGCGTGCAGCCCGTGCCGTGCGTGTGCGGCGTGTCGATGTAGGTGTGGGCGTAGATGCGCTCGGCGCCGTCGGCGGTGACGAGCACGTCTTGCAGCACGCCGTCTTCGCCGGCGGTAGACGCGCCGGCCAGGTGCCCACCCTTGAGCAGCACGGCGCGGGGCCCAAGCGCCAGCAGGTCGCGCGCGGCGGGCAGCATGTCGTCGGCCGTGCGCACTTGTCGGCCAAGTAGCGCGCTGGCTTCCGGCAGGTTGGGCGTGACGAGCAGCGCGCGCGGGAACAACCACTTCGCCATCGCCTGTGCCGTGGCATCGCTGCCGAGTTGCGCGCCGCTGGTGCTGACCATGACGGGATCGACGACGAGGTTGGCGATTGGGTGGCGGTCTAGCGCAGAGAGGATGGCTTCCACCACCTGCGGCGTACCGAGCATGCCGGTCTTGGCGGCGTCCACCCCAATGTCGCTTGCCACGGCGTCGATCTGCGCGGCGACGATGTCTGGGGTGAGCGATTCCACCGCCGTCACGCCCAGCGTGTTCTGCGCGGTGATAGCGGTGATGGCCGACATGCCGTAGCAGCCGAGCGCGGCAAACGTCTTCAGGTCAGCCTGGATGCCCGCGCCGCCGCCGCTGTCCGAACCGGCGATGGTGAGCACGCGCGGCACGTGCGAGGCGGGAGCGGCAAACGCAGCGAGGGTCGGGTCGGTGATCGTCATGTCGTGCGAATGTTTGGGGGGTGTTTCGCACTATAGCGCTATCGCGGCCGGATCGATGTGCGGGGTCCTGAACCTGATTGGCGAGGGTTTCCGCCTCAAGCGCGAGGCTCAGACCGTGGAACGCGACGGTTTTTGGCTCGAACGCGAGGCTCTGACCGTCGAGCGCGACAGTTTTTGGCTCGAACGCGAGGCTCAGACCGTCGAACGCGACAGTTTCAGCCTGACACGCCAGGGTCGCAGGATGGGACGCCGTGCCTTCAGGCTCGAACGCAACGTCCGGCCGCTCGAGCTGCAGACGGCGGCACTTCAGTCCATCAGGTCGGTGTAATCGGCGGCGGCGTAGCGTTGGGCGCGTTCCCACGGTGCGGCGGCGGGCGCCGGCAATGCCGTCACGCGCGTGAGCTTTCGTTGGGTGCCGGTGGCGTTGCGCGATTCCACGCGACGCGGGTATTGGCCGGCCACGTCCCAATCGACGGTGACGGTGCGCTCGCCCTGCGTCGAGCGGTAGGTCTGCACGCCATTGCGTACCGGGCCTTCGGCGCGCATGCCTTTGAGCGCGGCCGGGTCGAGCAGGTGATACGCCGTCGCCCATGAACCGTCGAAGCCGATGTTGGAATATTCGGCCGGTTCCACGGCGTAGTTTTTCTGCTGCGAGGCGCTCACCACGCGCACGGTCAGCGCGCCCCTGGCGTTGCGTTCGATCCAGCGCGGGGCGGTGTCGGTATCGGCGTGCTTGTGGCCGGCGTGGGGGTTGGCGTGGTCATGCTCGGCGTGCGCCGACGCGGGCGGCAGTTCGCGCGCGATCCAGACACGGTCGCCCTGGCGATAGACGCGCTCTGCAAAGCGGACGTCGCGCTGGATGCCGTCGGTGCCGAGCGACGACAGTCGGTGTTCGACGCGCAGGGCGGTCAGCGAGTTGGACGAAGCCGGCCCGGCGGCCTGTGCCGGGGCAGCGAGCGCAGCGAGGGCAAACGAAAACAGAATGCGGACAGATCGGGTCATACGAATGCGGTCAGGCTGAAACGAAAAAAGCGCATGCCGACTGCCTCGGCATGCGCATCAATGGAAACGCAGGAATCAGAGGCCCATGGCCGTCTTGACCACGCCGAACACTTTCGTGTTGTCCAGCGTGCCCTTCAGCGGTGCGCTGCCCGGACCAGAGGAGAACAGCATCACATCCCCGCCGCCGTGCGTTTCCGAACCAGGCGTGCCGAGCTGCACGCCCACTTCCTGCAGGTAATCGTCTGCCGCCGTGTCGACCGCGGCCACGTTGTCGCGGGTGGCTTTGCGCGTCGTGCCGCCGTTGCCGAACACCAGTGTGGTGTACGGCAGGCCGTCGGCGGCCAATTGCGGCTGGCCGGTCTTGATGTCGTTCGACACGCCCAGGATCGGATTGCCCTTGCGGGGGTAGCCGTTGATCGTCATCGTGTGGTCGTGGTCGGCCGTGACGACGATCAGCGTGTTCGACAGATCCGCCGTGCCCAGCGCGCGCTTGATGGCTTCGTCAAACGCACCCGCATCTTCCAGCGCGCGCTTGGCATTGGTGCCGTGCAGCGCGTGGTCGATGCGGCCGCCTTCCACCATCAGGAAGTAGCCCTTGCCGTTTTTCTGCAGCACGCGGATGGCCTTCTCGGTCATGTCCGCCAGGCTCGGCTCGTCCACGCTCTTCTTCACGCGGTCCAGCTCGTAGTTCATGTGGTCGAGGTTGAACAGGCCGAGCAGCTTGTTCGTGGTGGCCGGGTTGACAGCCGCCAGTTGCGTGCCGGTGGACACATAGGTGTAGTTGGCTGCCTGGAACTGCGCGGTCAGATCGGTCGTGTCGGTGCGCTTGCTGCCCGTCGTGCCCTGCGGCAGGTAGTGACGGCGGCCGCCGCCGAGCAGCACGTCCAGGCCATCCTTGAGCGCGGTGTTGTACAGCGCGTTGCCCGGCGCGCCTTGCGCGGCTATCTGGTTTTCACCGTCGCGGTGGCAGATGTGCGAGTACGTGGCGGCCGGCGTGGCGTGCGTGACGCGCGTGGTCGTCACCGCGCCCACCGACTTGCCGGCAGCCTTGGCCAGCTCCAGCAGCGTCACGGCCGGCGTGCCGTTGTTGGCGGGGCACGTGCTGTCTGCACCGCTCACGTAGCCCTTGCCGGTGGCATCGCTGGCCTTGGTGTCGGCCGACATGGAGATGACTTCGTTGTTCATCTTCACGCCGGTCATGTACGCCGACATCGACGGCGCGCTGTCGGTGGTCTGCGCATCGTTGGAGTACGTCTTGATGCGCGCCGTGCGCTTGAGCGATTCCATCGTCAGGCGCCCGGCCTCGCCCACCTTGTAGATGCGCGTGGCGGTGACGGTGGTCGGGCCCATGCCATCGCCCAGGAAGAAGATCACGTTCTTGGCTTCACCGGCGGCGTGCGCTTGGGCGCAGGCACCGGCCGCCAGCGCCAGCAGCGTGGCGCGCAGGATACGGTTCGATTGCGTGTTCATGATGTGCCCTCTCCCTCTTACAGACCCATGGCCTGCTTGATGAGGCCGAAGACCTCGGTGTTGTCCATCGTGCCGGTAAAGCGCTCGGCGCCCAGGCCGCGTGCGCCGATGAAGACATCGGTGCCGCCATGCGTTTCGCCACCCGGTGCAACCGGGATCACGGCTTCCTGGTGGTAGTTCTTGTCGTACACGGCAGCATCGGTCAGCGCGCCGCGCGTGGCCGGGCGGTTCTCACCCGTGCCGAAGCCGATGATGGTGAACGGGTTGCCGCCCGTGTCGGTGGCGTTGGCGCCCGTCACGTAGTTCTTGAGTAGGCCCAGCACGCCGGGGTTGCTGTCACTGGTCGGGCCCGTGCGCTTGGCGTAGCCGTTGAGCACCAGCGTGTGGTCGTGGTCAGCCGTGACGACGATCAGCGTGTTCTTCAGGCCCGGGTCGATCGTGTTGAGCTTGTCGATCGCGCCGCGGATGGCGGAGTCGAACGCCACCGTGTCCTGCAGCGCCTTGCGGGCGGTGGTTTCGTGCAGCGCGTGGTCGATGCGGCCGCCTTCCACCATCAGGAAGAAGCCCTTCTTCTTGGCGGCGAGCACGTCGATGGCCTTGTTGGTCATCTCGCCCAGGCTCGGCTCCTTGCTCGGGTCACGATCCAGGTCGTACGACATGTGGCTGCTGGTGAACAGGCCGACGACCTTGCCGTCGGTGGCTTGCAGCGTGTCGAATTCGGCCTTGTTGCTGACATAGCGGTAGCCGCCCGCCTTGAGTTCGGCGATCAGGTCGCGGCCATCGGTGCGTGCGCCGCCTGCCGTGGTCGGCTGGAAGTGCTTGCGGCCGCCGCCGAAGACCACGTCCACACCATCGCCCAGCGCAGCGTTGAAGCCCTTGCCGGCCGGCGTGAGTTGCGCGGCGATGGTGTTCTCGCCGTCGCGATGGCAGATGTGCGAATACGTGGCGGCCGGCGTGGCGTGCGTGATGCGCGTGGTGGTGACCACGCCCGTGCCGTAGCCCGCAGCCTTCATCAGTTCGAGCAGCGTCGTGACGGGCTTGCCGTTGCCGCTCGGGCAGATGCTGTCGGCGCCCGAGAGGTAATCCTTGCCGCCCGCGTCATAGGCCATCGTGTCCGGCGACATCGAGATGACCTCGTTGTTCATCTTCACGCCGGTCATGTAGGCCGACATCGACGGCGCGGAATCCGTCACCTGCGCGTTGTTCGAGAACGTCCGCACGAAGCCGGTTTCCGGCAGCGTGTCCATGGTCAGCTCGCCGTCTTCGCCCACCTTGTAGATGCGCGCGGCGGTCATGGTGGTCATGCCCATGCCGTCGCCCAGGAAGAACACGACGTTCTTGGCGGGCGTGGTGGGCGTACCGGCGTCGGGCGCTGCGGTGCCGGCGTTGCTGGATGTGCCGTCGCTGCCGCACGCTGCCATGGCGAGCGCGGCTGCTACGGCGGCGGCGTACTTCGTAAGTTTGTGGTTGTGCATCGTTGGCTCCCTGAACGATGCCCGGCACTTTGGTGGTGGGGTGTTGCAGGTCCGTGATGCGGGGGGGGCGCTTCTTAACCCGATCGCAAGGTTTCCGACCCGCTGGTGGATTGACAGCCGCGTCGTATATCCCCAGTCCGTCTCTGGGGATATGTCTTTCTCATTCTTACTGGTTCTCGCCAGCCCGTTCTACGGCGGTGAGCACTTCCCACGTTTCAGGGTTGACCTGACGGCCTTCCAGCGTTGTTAGCACGAACGCGCCGATGGCATCGAGAAACCCGCGCCTAAATTCCGGCGGGTGGATGCCGGTAGGCGTGCACAAGCACCGGACATGAAAAAGGCCGCGCGAAAGGCGGCTGTCCGTCTGGAAGTTGGTGGGCTGCTAAACCCGGCCATCGCAAAAGCGATGACATGCGGGTTATAGCGATGATGGGTTGTGCGATGCGGATGCCGGGAAGGCAGCAGTCGAGCGCAGTCTGTGCGTGACAACTCTTAACGCAGTTGCCCGTCATTCTGATTTGATTCCAAGACTACGCGCGTTACCGTAACGGCGAACCACAACACCATGCATGTCTTCACGAAGTTGGCGTGTCACGCACGAGGAGCACAGAGATGGGCGCAGCAGAACGCATGTCCAACATGATCGGCAGCTCCCGTACAGTCAGCGCGACGAGCAGCTCGATTCCTGACCTGCTCGGGGTGCCACAGCTTGAATTCGTCCGCGTAGTTGGCCGCGAAGCCCTGAGCGAGCTGTTTACTTACACGGTCGATCTGCGCCCCGTCTCCCTCGCCGCCGACCAATCCATGCTCGAATCCGACCTGGATGCCGCCATCGGCCACGAGATGACTTTGTCGATTGAACTGGACGGCATGGGCGCTGGCCTGCTTGGCGGCGTCGGTGCAGGAACGCGAGAAATCACCGGGCTCATCACCGCCATCGAACTCATCGGCGGCGTGGACGACAACCGGCGCTACCGCTACACCCTGCGTCCTTGGCTCTGGTTGGCGACGAGGACCTCTGACTACAAAGCCTTCCAGAACAGAACCGTCATCGACATCCTCGATGAAGTCCTCGCCGACTACAACTTCAGCGTCGACAAGCGTCTGGACACCAGCGTCTACCCCAAACTGATCTGGGAAGTGCAGCACGGCGAAACCGACGCTCACTTCATCCAACGCCTCACCGAACAATGGGGCATCAGCTACTTCTTCGAACACGACGGCGGACATCATCGCCTAGTCCTCGTTTCTGAATCGGGCGCCTGGCGCAAGTTTCCCAGTGCGGCATATCACACCTTGCCGATCTACCCGCAAGGCTTTAAGGTCGACCAGGAGCACCTCACGCGCTTCGAACCTATCAACCGCCTGTGCACTGGCAAAGTCACGTTCAAGGACTACGACCCGCGCCAGCCCAAAGCCGATCTGACCACCGACGACAGCCTGCCGCGCGACACGCTGTTCTCCGAGTTCGAGCGCTACGAATACGAACCCGGCCTCTACGCCAGCCGAGACATTGGCAGCCTGCACGCCCGCATCCATATGGAAACGCACCGCGCCAAAGGCCGGCGCATGCGTGGCGTCGGCAATCTGCGTGGTGTCACGGCCGGCAACACCTATCATATTGCCAACCACGACCACGACGCGCTCAACCGCGAAGTCCTGATTGTGAGCACCGAGCTGTTGCTCGAAGACGTGGGCATCCACAGCGGCGGCACTCAGCAATACACCTGCCGCGTCAGCTTCGAAGCCCAGCCGACGGATGAAGTCTTGCGTCCCGCACTCACGGCGCACAAGCGCCGCGTCCAAGGCATCCAGCGCGCCGTCGTCACAGGCCCCGAGAACCAAGAGATCTGGACCAACGACCACGGCTGCGTCAAAGTCCAGTTCGAATGGGACCGGTACGGCCAATACGACGAGAATTCGTCACCCTGGGTGCGCGTGTCCAACGGCTGGTCGGGCGACCAGTTCGGCACCATGCACGTTCCCCGCATTGGGCAGGAAGTCCTCGTTGACTACCTCAACGGCGATCCGAACACGCCCATCATCGTCGGGCGCGTCCCCAACCAGCTCAACACACCGCCCTGGAGTCTGCCCACCCAGCACGCCTTGTCCGGTGTTGCCAGCAAAGAGCTCTTTGGGCAGCGGCGCAACCACCTGCTGATGGACGACACGCAGGGCCAGATCCAGGCCCAGTTGTCGTCTGACCATCTGACATCCCAACTCAACCTGGGCTATCTGACTAGCGTCCCCGGCAACCCCGGCAGAAAGGATGCCCGGGGCGAGGGCTTCGATCTGCGCACCGATGGCCAGGGCAGCCTGCGAGGAGGCAGGGGCCTGTTCTTTACCGCAGAGGGGCAAATCGCCGCCGTTGGCGGTCACCTTACGCGCGACGAATTTATCCGTTGCATGCGCGCAGCGCTAGAGGCGGCCGAATCTCTGGGCAACTACAGCAGCCAGCACGAAGCGCTCAAGACCGACACCGATCCGCAATCCCAGCTCACCCAAGCCATTGAAGACTGGGACGCGGGCGCCAACAATCACAAGGACGCGGGAGGACAGGGCGGGCAACGCATCATCGGCGCCTACGCCCCGGCCGGCATGGCCTTCGCTACACCCGAGACGCTGACCAGCTACGCCGGCAAGCATATCGACACCATATCGAAGCTCAACCAGCAATACACCGCTGGTCAGCAGTACGTTGTCAACGGCGGCACTGGGATCAGCCTGTTTGCCCACAGTGGTGACTGGAAGGCGATCGCCCACCGGGGCCAACTTGTACTGCAGGCACAAGCCAAGAGCATCGAGGTCAATGCCAAGACCGACGTGGTCATCACGGCCACTGACGGCACGGTGCTGCTCAACGCCAAGACGGGTATCACGATCATGAGCGGCAACGCCGGCATCCGCATTGCCGACGGCTGCGTGGACATCTTTGGGCCGACACGCGTGCATGCGCATACCGCTGACTTTGATGCGCCGGGGCCGCAGAGCATTTCTGCTGCTATGAACGACTGGACGAACAGCCCATTCGACGAGGGCTTCCAACTTCTGGATGAGGCAACAGGCAAGCCGCTGGCCCAATACCGCTACGAGCTGATCCGACAGGACGGCACCGTGATTTCCGGTGTGACCGGCCATGACGGCCATCTTTCACAGCAGTGCAGTGAGATTGCGGAAGCGCTGGAACTACGCATTCTTGGATGTGCTTTCTGAACGCCAAGACGAGGGCGTTACAAGAATAGACGACAGAACGATATGGCAGATCAACCAAACAAAAACACTGGCCCCAGAGTTGCAACGGGCCACCCCAGCCCCGACGGGTCGATGCGGTATAGCTGGAACCTGACATCCACTGACCTGACCGATCTGGTTCAACTGAGACTTCAACCGGTACCGGTGCTGCCCATTATTTTTGTGCCGGGCATTATGGGGAGCAACCTAAAGAGCAAACCGAGCGGGCGAGACAAGGGGACCGCTGTCTGGCGGTTAAATGATGTAGCCGGGAGCGGTAAGCCTTTAGGGCTGGCGAAAGAAATGATCTTCAAGAAGGCAGGCGAGCGGCAAGCCGCGCTGAACCCCAGCACGACCGTCGTTGACAACGAGGGTGCGCTTCCCTCGCGCCCTGCGGGCAGCATACGCAGCCAGGCCGAATATATGGCACGCGGTTGGGGGGAGGTGGGTGAGGCGAGTTACCACAGCTTTCTGGTGTGGTTGGAAGAGGCACTTAACAGCAGCACTAAGTCCCACAACCGGAAGCTGGAGGAGACGCTCAAGGCAGCCTTTGACAATAACGGACATGCGCTCGGTGCAGTCAAACCGTTTGAGCCTTGCCACGTGTCCGACATCAATCAGGCCCTGCGGTGGCACTACCCCGTGTATGCATGCGGCTACAACTGGCTGCAAGACAACAAGGAATCTGCCCAGACGCTCAAGAAACGAATCGAAAGCGTGATCCGGGCCCACAACCAAGGGTTCGGGCAATGCGAGCAGGTTCTCGTGATCACCCATTCCATGGGCGGACTGGTGGCGCGCGCCTGTGCACAACTGCAAGGCATGGCCGGCAGGATTGCAGGCATTGTGCACGGCGTTATGCCTGCCACAGGTGCGCCGGTCGCGTACCGCCGTTGCAAGGTGGGCATGTGGGACGAGGATTACAAAGCAGGTCTCGTGATCGGCAATAATGGCCAGGACGTGACCGCTGTGTTCGCCCAATCCCCCGGCGCGCTCGAGTTGCTGCCATCCGGGCAATACAACAACCACTGGCTGCGCGTAAAAGACCCGTCCGGTACCGACATGCTGCCTCCCATTGCCGATCCCTATGAAGGAATCTACGGGATCAAGGACAAGTGGTGGGGCTTGATCAAGGAGGAGTGGTTGGCACCGGAGGGCGGAACGAATTTGCAGTGGACTGACGCGGTAACGAATATACGTAAGGCCAAGGAGTTTCACGCCAGCATTATCAACAGCTACCACGCAAACACCTACGGCTTCCATGGCGCCGATCCCAAGCAGGCCAGCTTCGAGCATGTCGAATGGCGTATGAAGATCGGGCAGTCGCCCACCGATGGATCGCGGCCTCCCAACCCGCAGTCAGTGATGCAGATGTCGCCGCAGGCAGCGCGTATTGAGGGGAGTACCCCGGAATACGTGGGCGGCCAAGGTAAGCGAAGCCATTACGAACTGCATGCCGCAAAGCAGGATGGCAGCGGAGACGGCACAGTCCCAGCCAGTTCGGGCCGCATGCCGGCCGGCGCGGCGAACGTCAAACAGTGGTTTGCCCTGAAGGGGTTTAAGCACGAACCCGCCTATAAGGACGACAGTGCCCGTGTGGCCACACTGTACGCCATTGTCAAATTAACTGCACAAGCACGCGAACCGAAGAGGGCCGGCGCATGATGATGGCCCGTTCTGTTCGCACCGCATTCCTAGCCAGCCTGTTACTTGTCGATTGCCAGCGTGCAACCCCCAGCCCATTTCCACCCATGGACCTAAACCAACCTTTTAAGACTCACTGTGTAGGCCGCATGTTGATCGACCTGCCTGAAGAGATTCGTCAGTATCCCGATAGCCTGCCGGGTGGTTACGTCAAGCTCTTTTATGGGCTGGACAAGAACTTCAGAACCGTTGACGTGATCGTTCCCGAGCAACGGCAACCGGAAGTCGAGCCGACGCTTTTGCGGGAAAAATTTGAGCAGGCCGTGCGTGAGCGCCAAGACGAGTTGCGTGCGAAATTGAACGAGAAGACCAAGGCGCCGATGCTAGTGTCTTCCAGGCCGGTTGGTGAGAACGGCGTGCTGATCCGACGGTACGAAAGTGCGCAGTTGGGCGACGTTTTCGTGAGCGAGCTACATCTGCTTGCTGATGGTATTCGGTATGTTGTTTTCGGGGCAGCGATTTATCCCATTGGGGGCATGTATGGCGAAGATGGGGAAACTGCCGAAGTAGTCGAATCTCGCCTAAAGAATCTCGCTGCCAACACGCGCGCCTATATCAACGCAGAAAGTGCGGGGCCGGGCTTTTGTGTCGACGGCGTTGTGCTCAATGACAAACACGACGACGAGCGCGGCAAATTCGAGTTTGGCAGCTCCTTCCACAAGGACGTGGGCTTCGATATCTACACAGAAGCACTGACTGAGCAAGATGAGGGGTTGCACGCGCGGGCCGCAGAGCGAATGGCGGGTGCGCCAGCGGGGTTTTGGGCGGGGTTTCATACCCTGCGAAAAGGTATCCGACAAGTGGCGGGAATGCAGGCAGAAGAATCGCTGCATGACTTTACCGAGCAGAAGGTCAAGCAGCAGCTATTTGTAGTCGAAACCTGGCGTGATCTTCCTGCCTATGAGCAACCAAGCATGCAAATGCGCATGAGCACTGGCGGCCAGCTCAACACGGGCGAATACGTCAGCACCTCGCTGAACAACGACGACGCGGTGCGCCTGTGGGACAAGATCGTGAATTCAATCCGGGTGAGACCGGGAGCGGTTGGTCCATCAGGCAAAGCCATGACCAAACGCTGAGGCGTTCGTGTGGGCAGTTGCCGCAGACGAAAATTCGCATGCCTCGACCGGAAATCGGAGAATTATCTTTAAGACGTTTTTGCGATACCGATATGTTTCATCGTATTAAATGGGCGATATTCCTTCCGCTGGCGCTGATGTTTGCGGTGTGGGTTGCAATCGCTGGCTATTATTCATTCGGATGCGGATCCGACGGGTGGGGGTACGCGCTCGCCCTCATGATCATCTTTGTGATTGCAGTTCCTTGGGTTTCAGCTGTGGCCGTACTGGGAATTTTGGCAGCGATTTTGGCATCATTCTCAATTGAGCCATACATGCTTCTTCGCCGAGGGACTTCAGTGATTGGTATGGGCGCTGCAGTTCCTGTTGGCTTGTTTGTTGGTGGCTACTTGATGGCGTTCGTCGTGCAATCGCATCCTCGCTGTGGGTTCGGCTTTTGATGAGGAATGGTGCGTACACCGTCGTCAGGTGAGTGCTGGGACACTGCTGTAAACGATAAGCCCGCTGGGACATGTGAGGAGCCGGGCGGTGGGGCCTGTCAGTAATTTCGTGATGGCATAGGCACTTTGCCCCTGAAAATCGCAATCGACTCGGTAGAAGTTCCCCACCCAAATCCGCTACAATCCATCCCATTCCGAGGAGCGTTGCAACGACCGGCCCAAGTTCAGACGGGGCGGCCGCCAGGCTCGGAAGTTCAAACGGCGCTCGCAGTATCGTGGCTGACACGATGGCGAGAACGCTTCTATCCGGGGCCCCAGCACGGGCCCCGTCTCAGTGGTCATCTCCCCGCGTGCGGTCACCCCTCTTTTTCGGAGTGATCCAATGAACGCTGTCACCGATCTGAAACACGACTACCTCGTCGCCGACATCAAGCTGGCCGACTGGGGCCGCAAGGAAATCGCCATCGCCGAGACCGAAATGCCCGGTCTGATGGCGATTCGCGAGGAATTTGCCGCGAGCCAGCCGCTCAAGGGCGCGCGCATTGCCGGCTCGCTGCACATGACGATCCAGACCGCCGTGCTGATCGAGACGCTCAAGGCACTCGGCGCCGACGTGCGCTGGGCCTCGTGCAACATCTTCTCGACGCAGGACCACGCTGCCGCCGCGATTGCCGCAACGGGCACGCCGGTGTTTGCGTTCAAGGGCGAGTCGCTCCAGGAATACTGGGACTTCACCCACCGCATCTTCGAATGGGCCGACGGCGGCACCCCCAATATGATCCTGGACGACGGCGGCGACGCAACGCTGCTGCTGCATCTGGGCGCCAAGGCCGAGAAGGACGCCTCCGTCCTTGCCAATCCGGGCAGCGAAGAAGAAACCTTCCTGTTTGCCGCCATCAAGGAAAAGCTGGCCAAGGACGCAACGTTCTACAGCCGCAACCTCGACGCCATCAAGGGCGTGACCGAAGAAACCACCACGGGCGTGCACCGCCTGTACCAGATGGCCCAGCGCGGCGAACTGCGCTTCCCGGCCATCAACGTCAACGACTCGGTCACCAAGAGCAAGTTCGACAACCTGTACGGCTGCCGTGAATCGCTGGTCGACGGCATCAAGCGCGCCACCGACGTGATGATCGCCGGCAAGGTGGCGATCGTGGCCGGCTACGGCGACGTGGGCAAGGGCTCGGCACAGGCACTGCGCGCACTGTCGGCGCAAGTGTGGGTGACGGAGATCGACCCGATCTGCGCGCTGCAGGCCGCCATGGAAGGCTACCGCGTGGTCACGATGGACTACGCCGCCGAGCACGGCGACATCTTCGTGACCTGCACGGGCAACTACCACGTCATCACGCACGATCACATGGCCAAGATGAAGGACCAGGCCATCGTCTGCAACATCGGCCACTTCGACAACGAGATCGACATCGCGTCCGTCGAGAAGTACCAGTGGGAAGAGATCAAGCCGCAGGTCGATCACGTGATCTTCCCCGACGGCAAGAAGATCATCATTCTGGCCAAGGGCCGCCTGGTGAACCTGGGTTGCGCCACGGGCCACCCGTCGTACGTGATGAGCAGCTCGTTTGCCAACCAGACCATCGCGCAGATCGAGCTGTGGACGGAAGCGGTGAAGGGCTCGAACAAGTACCCGGTGGGCGTGTACACGCTGCCCAAGCACCTGGACGAGAAGGTCGCGCGCCTGCAGCTGAAGAAGCTGAACGCGCAACTGACCGAGCTGACCGACCAGCAAGCTGCGTACATTGGCGTAAGCAAGGAAGGCCCGTACAAGGCTGACCATTACCGCTACTAAGCCGTACCTGCCGGCGGCATTCCCCGCCGCCGGCGCTATCACCGAGGACTGCTCCATGAGACTGCTCGCTGTCTGGGTCATCAACGCGCTGGCGTTGCTTCTTGTCGCTTACCTGCTCAAAGGCATTCACGTGAATGGCTTCGGCTCCGCGCTGATCGCAGCGCTGGTGCTGGGTCTGGTCAACACGCTGATCCGCCCGATCCTGGTGATCCTCACCCTGCCGGTGACGCTGCTCACGCTCGGGCTGTTCATCTTCATCATCAACGCGCTGCTGTTTCTGTTTGTCGGCAACCTGCTGGCGGGCTTTCAGGTGGCCAGCTTTGGCGCGGCGCTGCTGGGCTCCATCCTGTACAGCGTGATCTCGTGGCTGCTCTCGAGCTTGCTGCTGCGCGAGGCTTAAGGTTTCTGTCATGCAAGACCGTCAATTCAGTTTCGAATTCTTCCCGCCCAAGACGGCGGAAGGCGCCGAGAAGCTGCGCAACACGCGCGCCCAGCTCTCGCCGCTCAAGCCGCGCTTCATCTCCGTGACGTTCGGCGCGGGCGGCACCACGCAACAGGGCACGCTCGACGCCGTGGTGGAAATCCAGCGCGAAGGCATCGAGGCGGCGCCGCACCTGTCGTGCGTGGGTTCGTCGCGCGAGAGCATCCGCGGCATTCTCAACACGTATCGTGAGCACGGCATCCGCCGCATCGTCGCGCTGCGCGGCGACATGCCCTCTGGCATGGGCGAGATCGGTGAATTCCGCTTCGCCAACGAACTGGTCGAATTCATCCGCCAGGAAACCGGCGAGGCATTCCACATCGAAGTGGCGGCGTATCCGGAATACCACCCGCAGTCGCGCTCGGCGCGGCTCGACCTGGAGAACTTCGCCCGCAAGGTGAAGGCCGGTGCGGACTCCGCCATCACGCAATACTTCTTCAACGCCGACGCGTATTTCCAGTTTGTCGACGACGCACGCAAGCTCGGCGTGGACGTGCCCATCGTGCCCGGCATCATGCCGATCACGAATTCGTCGCAGCTCATGCGCTTTTCCGAGATGTGCGGTGCGGAAGTGCCGCGCTGGATCGCCAAGCGCCTTGAAGGCTTTGGCGACGACCGTGAATCGATCCGCGCCTTCGGCCTGGACGTGGTGACGGCCATGTGTGACCGCCTGCTGCAGGGCGGCGCGCCGGGCCTGCATTTCTACACGCTCAATGCCGCCGGCTCTACGCGGGCGATCTGGCAGCGTCTGGGCTTGTAACGCGGATAGTGCAAGGCAAAGGAGATCGTCATGGCGGCCGCACCCGATCCGCTGATCGCCTGGTTGCTTGACGAACTCCGGCCGCTCGCCGCACAGATCGGCGAGATCCGCGCCCGCCGCATGTTCAGCGGTGCGGCGCTGTACTACGACGACATCGTGTTTGCGCTCGTGCTGCGCGGCACGTCTTACCTGCGCGTGGACAACCTCACGCGCGAACGTTTTCTCGCTGAAAAATGCACGCCGTTCAGCTACGAGCGCAACGGCCGCACCATCAGCATGACGAGCTACCTGAGCACGCCGGCAGAGGCGCTCGACGGTGGACAGCCATTGCGCGACTGGGCGCGGCTGGCCATTGAAGCCGCGCTGCGTGATGCCAATGCCAAGGCGGCCAAGCCGAAGCGCGCAGCAGCGAAGACTGCCAAGGCGCCTAATGTGCCCAAGGCAACAAAGACAACGGCAGCCAAAAAGGCGGCCGCCAAGAAAGTGCCTGCCAGGAAGGCCGCAGCAAAGAAAGCCGCCAAGCGCTAAACGCTCAGTACAGCGTGGTCTTCAGGCGCTCGGACAATTCGCGATCATAGGCGTCGCCATCAAATGCACCACCGCTGATGTGCTGCAGGATCTTGCCTGCGGTGGGCACGGCCGGTTTGTTTTCCTGTGCGCCGCGTTCCCAAAGCTTTGAGCGCAGCAGCGCCTTCGAACAGTGGAAATACACCGTCTGCATCTGCACGGGGATCACGCTGCGCGGCAGCCTGCCCTGCACCGCAAATGACGTGAGCAACTCCGGATCGGCCGAGATGGTGGCCGTGCCGTTCACGCGCAAAGTTTCACCCACGCCCGGCACGATGAAGAGCACCGACACGCGGCCGTCTTCGACGATGTTGCGCAGGTTGTCGATGCGATTGTTGCCGGGCCGATCGGGAATCGCCAGCAGGCGTTCGTTGAGGATGCGTACGAAGCCCGGCGCATCGCCCTTCGGTGAAGCATCCGTGCCCTGCGCGCCCACCGAAGACAGCACGATGAACGGCGAAGCCTCCACGAACGCGCGGTAGTCGGCGTTCAGATGGTCGATCTCCTTGAGCAGCGAGCGCGGGTTCGGCGCGCCATACACGGCTTCAAGGTCGGCAACGGTTTTCAGCGTGTGGAACATGGGCTTCCTGTGCAGGGTTAAAACACGCCGCGCTCGGTGACGATGCAGTCCATCGCGATGTCGTGCGATTGCGGTGCGATGGATTCCACGCGGTTCACTTCGTATGCCACGCCAATCGTGCGGGGGCGGTGTCCGGCGGCATGCAGCGCAGCGAGCGTGCGGTCGTAGAAGCCGCCGCCGTAGCCGATCCGGTAGCGCTGCGCGTCAAAGCCCACGCACGGGATCAGCAAGGCATCGGGCGTTTCCATCTCGCCCGAGCGGGGGATGGGGATGTTGTACGCGCCGGGCGTCATTTCACAATCGGGCGTCCATCGCCGAAACTGCAAGGGCGAGAATTTGTCAGTCACTACAGGCAGCAGTGCATGGCGCGTGGCGTCGGCCGCCAACCAGTGGCCCAGCACGGTCAACGCATCGAACTCTCCCTGCGTTGGCCAGTAGGCGGCCAGGCGTTTGACGGGCAGTGCGTTCAGCACCTCGGCCAGGTGATGCGCCAGCGCGGCATCGTGGGCAATGCGGTCCGGCAGCGCGGCGCGCGCATCGAGCAACATGGTGCGCAGCGTGCGGCGCGATTCGATTGGCGTGGTGGGATTGGCCGGATCGTGCGTGCTCATTGGATGTGGCCTCTCGCCGGTGGATTGGCGCTAAGGCTAGCGTGGGATAATTCGGCAGACCTAACAGTGATTGGATGGGGCAGGAGATGACATTGAAGGCCAAGGCAGTATATCGCGCGGTCGCGCTGGCTTTTGCGGGCGTGGTGGGCATGAGCGTGGTCGGCCCGACGCCGCTGGCGATGGCCGCCAAGCGGCAGGCGCCGCAAGGCATTCCGGCCAATCCGGACGATGCATTTGTCGAGTTGCGCAACGCGGCGCGCCGCAACGATGTGTCGCGCAGCTGGGATCTGGCGGACAGCCTCGCCGATTACCCGATCCAGTCGTACGTGCAGTATTTCCGCATCAAGCCCCAGCTGTACGATGCCAGCGGCTATGCCCGCGCCGACGCGCCGGAAGACGAGATCCGCTCGTTCCTGCAACGCTACAAGGGCGAGGCGATTGCCGACCGGTTGCGCAACGACTGGCTGCTCGTGCTGGGCAAGAAGCGAGATTGGGCGACCTTCGACGCCGAGTACCCGAACTTCGTGCTGAAGGACGACACGCAGGTCGAGTGCTATGCCCTGCTCTCGCGCGCGATGAAGGGCCAGAACGTAGCCGCCGACGCGCGCAACACGCTGTCGGATCCCAAGGGCTACGGCGAAGGCTGTGTCGACCTGATCGGCTATCTGGCGCAGTCCAACCAGTTCACCCGTGCGGATGTGGCGTGGGCGGCGCGGCTGTCGCTGGAGCAGAACCTTGTCACGCAGGCGTCGCGCATTGCGGTGGTGCTCCCGGACGGCGATCGCGTGGACAACGACACGCTGGCCAACGTGACGCGCATGGCGCGCAACGATCCGTCGCAGGCGACGGCGTATCTGCTGGCGCAAACCGGCAGCCTGTCGCGCGAAGAGCAAGGCGCGGGCTGGGGCGTCATCGGCCAGTACGCCGCCAAGAAGCAGACGCCGGATGCGCTGGACGCCTACCGTCGCCAGCTGACGCTCGGCGGCGATGCCTACCTCTCCGACGAGTCGCAGGAGTGGCGCGTGCGCGCGGCCCTGCGCGCGGGGGATTGGAAGATGGTGCGTCAGGCCGTTGAAAAAATGCGTCCCAGCCTGCGCGATCGAGACCCCGCCTGGACGTACTGGTATGGCCGTGCGCTCAAGGCCGACAATCGCAACGATGAAGCTCGCCAGCAGTTCCAGTCGATTGCCGGCCAGTTCAACTTCTATGGTCAGTTGGCGCAGGAAGAACTCGGCCAGCGCATCACCGTGCCGCCCCGCACGACCGTGGCCGACGCCGAGATCGACGTGATGGGCCGCAACCACCCGGGCTTTGGGCGTGCCAAGAAGCTGTACGACCTGAATCTGCGCTTCGAAGGCAACCGCGAGTGGAACTGGGAGCTGCGCAACATGAGCGACCGCGAGTTGCTGGCCGCAGCCGAATATGGCCGCAAGCTCGGCCTGCTGGATCGCACCGTCAATTCGGCGGACAAGACCAAGACTGAGCACGATTTCTCGCTGCGCTTCCCGACGCCGTATCTCAATGTGGTCCAGCGCAACGCCGATGCCGTGGGGTTGGACATTGCCTGGGCCTACGGCCTGATCCGCCAGGAGTCGCGCTTCATCATGGATGCCCGTTCGTCGGTGGGTGCATCGGGCCTGATGCAGGTGATGCCGGAAACCGCCAAGCACATTGCCAAGAAGATTGGCCTGCCGGGGTTCCGCGTTTCGCAGATGAGCGACATCGATACCAACGTGCTGCTGGGTACGGCCTACCTGTCGATGATCCTGACCAACCTGGACAGTTCGGTCACGCTGGCGACCGCGGGCTACAACGCCGGCCCAGGCCGCCCGAAACGCTGGCGCTCGACGCTCACGCGGCCGGTGGAAGGCGCGATCTTCGCCGAGACGATTCCGTTCAACGAGACCCGCACCTATGTGAAAAACGTGCTGTCGAACGCGACGTACTACAGCGCACTGCTGACCGGTCGGCCGCAATCGCTGAAGGACCGCCTGGGCAAGGTGGTGCCTGAATCGGTCACGCCGGACGACCTGCCATAAACGCCGGATCGCTGTTCCGCTGTCAGCCGACGCCCGCCGCAACGCGGGCGTTTTTTCTGGGATGCAGGCGCTGGTTTGCGCACAGAAGTGTGGGTTGCGGCACGCCGCATCGACATACCTTGGGGGCAATCCCGTTCGGGATGTATTGTGGTGTTGCCCCCCACCCGTCTTGGAGATGCCTCCATGCAGCCCTCCAATCTGCTCATCTTTGGCGGTACCGGTTTTATCGGTTCGCAGTTGCTGTCCCGGCTGGTGACGGAGACGTTTTCCGCGCCCGGCCTTCCAGAGGGCCGGATGATCGTGCCGACGCGCGATCCCGAGTCGGCCCGCGCGCACAACCTCACGCTGCTGCCGCGGGTGGACGTGATGGACGCCGACATCTACGCCGACGATGCCCTCGACGCGCTGTTCCTGGCGCTGACCGAGCGCGGCGCCGAGCACTGCGCGGTCATCAACCTCGTCGGCGTGCTGCAGGATACGCGCGAGATGCCGTACGGGCCGAACTTCCAGCGCGTGCATGTCGACCTGCCCCGCCGCATCGTCGCCGCATGCCGACGCCATGGCGTGAACCGGCTGCTGCACATGAGCGCGCTGGGCGCCGACCCGGCCGGCCCATCGATGTACCTGCGCAGCAAGGGCGACGGCGAACGCGTGGTCATGAACAGCGAGCTTGACTGGACGGTATTCCGCCCGTCGGTAGTGTTCGGGCCGCAGGACCACTTCCTGAATCTGTTCGCGAGCATGCAGCGCATGGCGCCGTTTGTGCCGCTGGCCTGTGCCGATGCGCGCTTCCAGCCCGTGTACGTGGACGACGTGGCCGCCGCGTTCATCAATGCGCTCAAGAAGCCGGCGACGATCCGGCATGCTTACCCGCTGGTCGGGCCGCGCGTCTATACGTTGGCCGAACTGATGCGCTTTGCAGGACGTGCCAGCGGCCACCCGCGCTGGATCGTGCCGCTTCCCGAAGGCCTGGGCCGCATGCAGGCTGCGCTGCTCGAGCATCTGCCGGGCGCACCGATCTCGCGTGACAACCTCGACTCCATGCGCGTGGACAACGTCAGCATGGAACCGGTCGCGCCCGAACTCGGCATCCACCCGCTCGGCATGGAGGCCGTGATGCTGCCGGCCCTGGCCGGCTTTGGGCCGGACCGCGGATTGCGTGCTGCACGTACGCGGGTCCATCGCTAGCCGCCACGAAAACGCGGCGCATTTGCCTCGTTTGTGAATGTGCTTCACAACCGTGGCCAATGCGTTTCATTTTGTGGCGGTGCAGCGCAAGGCTAGAATGGTTCGTTCGCCTTCGCGCTGCCGCTCGCCGCTTCCGATACAACACAACTAGAGCGCCCGGCATTCCCGCGCGATGCTGGCGGGCTCCCACAATAATTGCAGTGCACTCTCCAAGGACGGGAATCATGAAACTGGTCATCGGCAACAAGAACTATTCGTCGTGGTCGCTACGCCCGTGGCTGCTCGCCAAGCAGGCCGGCATTCCGTTCGAAGAGATCCGCGTGCGCCTGCTGAGCGAGACCTTTGCCGCCGACGTGGCGCGTCATTCGCCCGCCGGCCGCGTGCCGGTCTTGGTGGACGGCGACATGAACGTGTGGGATTCGCTCGCCATCTGCGAGACGCTGGCCGAGCGCTTTCCGCGCGCGCAACTGTGGCCGGCTGACCCGAAGGCCCGCGCGCACGCCCGCTCGATCTGCGCTGAAATGCACAGCGGCTTCACCAACCTGCGCAACAACATGCCGATGAATGTGACGGCCGTGCTGCCGGGCATGGGTTGGAACGTGGCCGTGCAGCGCGACATCGATCGCATTGCCGCCATGTGGACCGAGCTGCGCCAGAAGTACGCAGCCGAAGGCCCGTTCCTGTTCGGTCACTTCACGGTCGCCGATGCGTTCTACGCACCGGTGGTCAGCCGCTTCGCCACGTACGGTGTGCGTCTGCCCGAGGCTGCCAAGGCCTACGCCGATTACATCCTCAACCTGCCCGCCATGCAGGAATGGATCGACGGTGCGCGCGCCGAGCATGACTTCCTCGCCGACGACGAGCCGTACCGCACTGCGCCGGACGAAGACACGCTGGTTGCCGCCAATCAATGACGGAACGCGCATCACAGACGGAAGCCATCGTCGATCCAGCCACGCACGGGCTGGATGTGTATGCCGTGGGCGGTGCCATTCGTGACGCGCTGCTCGGGCTGCCGGTGCAGGACCGGGATTACGTTGTGGTCGGGGCCACGCCCGAAGCCATGGAGGCACGGGGCTTTCGTGCCGTCGGCAAGGATTTCCCGGTGTTCCTGCACCCCGCTACGCATGCCGAATACGCGCTCGCCCGCACCGAGCGCAAGACGGCTGCCGGCTACAAGGGCTTCTCGGTCTACTACGCGCCGGACGTCACGCTCGAAGACGACCTCATCCGCCGCGACCTGACCATCAACGCGATGGCGCAGCGCGTGGCGGAAGACGGCGCGCTGGTTGGTCCCGTCATCGATCCGTATGGAGGGCAGGCTGATCTGGCCTCGCGCGCGTTCCGGCATGTATCCGATGCGTTCATGGAGGACCCGGTGCGCATCCTGCGACTGGCGCGGTTTGCTGCGCGCTTTGCCGATTTTCATGTCGCACCCGAAACCAACGCGCTGATGCAGCGCATGGTGCAGGCCGGCGAAGTCGATGCGCTGGTGCCCGAGCGGGTGTGGCAGGAAATTGCCCGAGGCCTGATGGAGGCGCATCCGCAGCGCATGTTTGCCGTGCTGCGTGACTGCGGTGCGCTGGTGCGCCTGCTGCCCGAACTTGACCGGCTGTGGGGCGTGCCGCAGCGCGCCGACTACCACCCCGAAGTCGATACCGGCGTGCACACCATGATGGTGATCGAAACCGCTGCTGCGATGGCGACGTCGCTGCCGGTACGCTTTGCCGCGCTGGTGCATGACCTCGGTAAGGGCACCACCCCCGACGACATCTTGCCGCGCCACATCGGCCACGAAGGGCGCAGCGTGCCGCTGATCGAAGCCGTCTGCCAGCGCCTGCGTGTGCCGACAGAGTGCCGCGAGCTCGCCCTGGTGGTGGCGCGCGAGCACGGCAACATTCACCGCTGCGATGGCTTTGATGCGGCAGCGCTGGTACGCCTGCTTGAGCGTTGCGACGCCCTGCGCAAGCCCGATCGTTTTCGTCAGGCCCTGCAGGCGTGCGAGGCCGATGCGCGTGGTCGTCTCGGGTTTGAAGACCGCAGCTATCCGCAGACGGCGCGTCTACTGCGCGCGCTGGAGGCCGCATCATCCATCGACGCGGGCGCCGTCGCCAAGCGCCATGCCGACAGCCCGGCGCACATCAAACAAGCCGTGCATCAGGCCCGCATCGAGGCCGTCGCGCAGGCCGGCGTCTAGCTTGGCACCCAGAGCCGGCCGCGCGGCCGCTCACTCGCACGGGTTGTCGTTCGGGTTGGCGTACAGCGCCTTCAACTGATCGTTCATCGGGAAGTTGAAGTTCAGGTTCTTGGGCGGCACCGGCTTTTCGAACCACTTGGCGTAGAGCGCCTTGATTTCGCCGCTCTTCATCACGCCGGTCATGGTGTCGTCCACCAGCTTCTTGAACTGCGGGTCGTCGCGGCGCAGCATGAAGCCGTAGGCTTCGAACGACTGCGGCGTGCCGGTCACGACCCAGTCGTCCGGCTTCTGCGCCAGCGTGCGCGCGCCTGCCAGCAGCACGTCATCCATCATGAACGCCGCCACGCGGCCGCTCTGCAGCGTGAGGAACGATTCACCGTAATCCTTGCCGCTGATCACGTTCATGTTCATCTTCTTCTCGTCGTTCATCCTGCGCAGGATGCGTTCCGACGTCGTGCCCGCGTTGGTGATCACCGACTTGCCCGCCAGGTCGGGAAAATCCTTCACGCCCGATTTCACGTTGGTCAGCAGGCGCGTACCGGCAATGAAGAAGGTCGTCGAAAAAGCGGTCTGCTGCTCGCGTGATTTCAGGTGCGTGGTCACGCCGCACTCGAGGTCCACCGAGCCGTTCTGCACCAGCGATGTCCGGTTCTGCGACGTCACCGGAATGTGCTTGATGTCCAGGTTGGGCTTGCCCGTCTTCTTCTTGACGGCGTCGATCACGCGCGAGCAGAGGTCTGCCGAGAAACCGACGATCTCGTTCTTGCTGTCGCGGTAAGAAAACGGAATCGACGATTCGCGCACGCCGATCAGGATCGTGTTGCTGTCCTGGATTTTCTTCAGCGTGCCGTCCAGCGCCTGCGCGTGCGCGCCGATCGCGAGCAGGCTGGCCAGTGCCAGCGGGAAGGTTCGGATACAGCGGGTGGTCAAACGCATCTTTCCTCCAATGTTTGTGGTGCGCGGCCTGTTGTGTTGCGGCCGTCTGTGCTTTGACTTCGTGGCGATGAATGCGGTGCGTCTTAACGGCCGAACCAGTTGCGCAACTCTGCCGCGCTGGCCAGCGGCAGGTGCAGCGCGTCGAGATGCCGCCGCAGGTTGCGGACGAGCGCCGCGTTGTCGGGCGCCGTGCTGCCGTCGGGCAGCGCCATGTTGTTTTCGAACCCCAGGCGCGCATGGCCGCCGAGCAGCGCTGCGCTGAGCGCGCATTCGGCTTCACGCGGGCCGAACGCACACATCGCCCAAGGCACGTTGGCGGTGATGGCACCGCCGTCGGTCCACGCTTGCAGGAAGGGCAACAGGTCGGACGGATCGGAGCGCTGGCCGGTGCTGTAGCGGCCGAGCACGAACAGCACCCAGTGCGGCGTGTCGGGCAGCACGCCGCGTGTGCGCAGGTCGCGGTAGCGCATCACGTCGTCAGCGGAATAGAGGATGTACTGGATCGCCGTGCGCGCGGCGGCAAGCTCACCAAAGAAACGCGCGGCTTGCGCGTCGTGCGCGGCATCCGGTGCCAGTTCGCGCAGCGCGGCGGAAATCGCTTCAGGCTGCAGCGCACGCACCGATGCCATCTGCTGTTCGGGCGTGTAGATGCCAACGGCCTCGGTGGTGATCTGAATCACCAGAGCATCGCCCACGGCTCGTTGCACGGCGGCGATGGCCGGACGGTAGTCGTCAGGCTCCAGGCTATGCGTGCCGTCGGCGCGGCGCACATGCAGATGCAGCATCGCGGCGCCGGCATCCACGCATTGGCGTGCGCAGGCGGCCAGTTCGTCGGGCGTGAGCGGCAGTGCGGGATGATCGGCGTGCGTCTTGCGCGCACCGTTGGGCGCAACGGCGATGGCGATGGGCCGGGTCACCACGCGGCCTCCAGCGCCTTGGTGGTGGCGGCATCAACCGCATCGCCCAAGCGTTCGACGATGGCGTCGATGTCCTGAGCGGTGGCGATGAACGGCGGCGCCAGCAGGATGTGGTCGCCGCGCCGGCCGTCAATCGTGCCGCCCATCGGATACACCATCAGGCCGCGCTGCATCGCTTCGGCCTTCACGCGTGCGTGCGTCTTGCATGCAGGTGCCAGCGGCGCCTTGGTTGCGCGATCCGCCACCAGCTCCACGCCGACGAACAGCCCGCGCCCGCGTACGTCGCCTACGTGTGCGTGGTCGGCAAAGCGTGCACGCAGCGCAGCCCGCAGTTGCTCGCCACGCGCCTGCACGTTGGCAAGCAGGTTCTCTTCTTCGATCACCTTCTGCACTTCCAGCGCCGCCGCGCACGCCGTCGCATGGCCAATGTAAGTGTGGCCATGCTGGAAGAAGCCGCTGCCTTTCGTGATCGCGTCGACAATGCGGCGATTCACCAGCGTCGCGCCGATCGGCTGATACCCGCCGCCCAGGCCCTTGGCAATGGCGACCATGTCCGGCACCACGCCATCTTCTTCGCAGGCGAACAGGTAGCCGGTGCGCCCCATGCCGGACATCACCTCATCGAGCAACAGCAGCACGCCGTGGCGATCGCACACCGTGCGGATCTTGCGGAAGTAGTCACCCACCGGCGGCACCGCGCCGGCCGTGGCGCCCACCACCGTCTCGGCGACGAAGGCCGCAACGTTCTCCGTGCCGAGTTCGACGATCTTCGCGTCCAGTTCATCGGCCAGGCGCTGCACGTATTGCGCGTCGCTCTCGCCATCCAGGCGCTCGCGATACGCATAGCAAGGGGATACATGGTGGGCAGGCACCAGCAGCGGCAGGAAGGGTTCCCGGCGCCATGCGTTACCGCCAATCGCCAGTGCGCCCAGCGTGTTGCCGTGATAGCTCTGGCGCCGTGCGATGAAGTACTGGCGCTGCGGCTGGCCGATCTCAACGAAGTATTGGCGTGCGAGTTTCAGCGCCGCTTCAATCGCTTCCGAACCGCCGGAGACGAAGTACACGTGGTCCAGATCGCCCGGTGCCGCAGCGGCCAGGCGTGCGGCCAGTTCTTCGGCCGCGTCCGTCGTGAAGAAAGACGTGTGCGCATAAGCCAGCGCGCGCACCTGCTTGCAGATGGCGTCCAACACGCGCGGGTGGCCGTGGCCGAGACACGAAACGGCGGCACCGCCGCAGGCGTCGAGATAGCGCTTGCCGTCGGAGTCGATGAGGGTCATGCCATCGCCGCCGACAGCGGTGGGCAGCGTCTTGCGTGGGTCGCGGTGGAAGACGGAGGTGGCGGACGGTGTCATGGGCGATCGGGAACGGTCAACGTTGGGTGGGCGGCACGGCGACAGCCACTTCTCTGCGGCGGGCGCTGCGCACGTAGGCGGCTTGTTGCTTGAGCTGGGCGTCGCTGTCGGCCAGGTGGGCGAGCGCCGTTGGGCCGGCGTGGCGGAACCACGTCATCAGCAGCGCGTCGAGCAGCGCCATCGGTGCGGCCAGCGAATGGAAGAACGACGGAATGGCGACAGGCGCGATGAGGTGTTGCCACGCCAGCTCAGCGCCGGGGGCGATGGCGCTGTCGGTCACGTACACGAGGCGCGCCCCGCGCGCATGCGCGTACTGCATCGCCTCGATGACTTCGCGCGTGTAGGGATCAAAGGTGACAGCCACCACAATGTCGCCCTCGCCGCAAAAGCGCAGCGGGTCGGCCAGCGTATTGCCGCTGCCAGCGCACAACGTGACTTTCTCGTCGAACAGCTGGGCGGCATAGCCGAACGCATGCGTTAGCGCCAGGCAGCTGCGCGCGCCCAGCAAAAAGACGCGGCGCGCCCTGCAGAGGGCGGCGGCCACGGTGTCGAGCGCCGCCAGGTTGGCCGGCGAAAACGCCGATTGCACATGCGCACCGATGGCCATGCCGATGCGCTCGGCGTCTGATGCGCCTGCCGCATCGTCGCCCTGCAACGCGCTGGCGCGGCCGGCAAAGCCATCGGCCTGTTGGCGCAGGTGGTTCACGCAGATGTCGCGCAGGGCGGCAAAGTCATCAAAGCCCAGCGCGCGTGCCAGGCGCGAGAACGTGGCCGGCGGCAGGTCGCAGCGGCGCGCCAGGTCCCGCATCGAGAGCAGCGCGATGTCGCGCTGGTGCGTCTCAAGCAACATGGCGGCGCGTTGCAATTGCGGGGACAGATCGGCCGCGCGGTCGCGCAGCGTCTGCATGAGCCCATCGAACGTCATGAGGTGATCGTGGTGATTCAACTGTTTCGTAAACTACTTATTTGAAACAGTTGAGTCAATACCGAATTCACCTTGGCGGCGGTGCGCAAAAAATAAAACGGCCGCATCTCAAGGCGTGCGGCCGTGGCGGGCAAACAAAAACGGAGGCCGAGGCCTCCGTTGTGCGTGTGATGCGCGCGTGTCTCAGGTTGCCGGTGCGTCGACCTGCTCCATGCGGAGCTGGAAGAACCCAGCCCCGATCAGGCCAATCAGGCTCAGCGCCATGCTCGTACAGGCAAGAATCATCACCGCGCCCAGCGACGAGATCCCGCTCATGAGCGGCGTATGCATCAACGCTGACAGATTGCCGCCCACCCACATGGCCGCGACGAGGGCCATCAAACACATCAGCGCTGCGGCATTGCGCAACCACGTCAACCGCGTCTTGCGGCTGATGCCGTCGAAAGCGTGGAAATGGAAGTGGTGGTGACCGGTGCCAACGAGTGCCATGGAGAATCTCCTTGTGCTTGCCGTTTGATAGCGTTGAGTCACTATACCGAGACCTGCGACAGTTTGGCGCAGTTTGCGCCGCTAGGTATACCCTGAGCTGCGCTGCGTCAAGAGGTGTGGGTACATTTTTTGTGAGTGCGACACTGCGCCGCAGATCGGCGGCTGGAGCGGCAAAAGGGAGAGGGCGGGCACCTGCGAATGGCGCCGCAGGAATGAAAAAAGACCTCGCGAGGAGGTCTTTTTTGTTGCTCTGCAAAATCGATCGATCTTGAAGAGCGAAGAATTTTGGTGGCCTGGGGCGGAATCGAACCACCGACACGCGGATTTTCAATCCGCTGCTCTACCAACTGAGCTACCGGGCCAAGCAAAGAAAGGCAAGTATGACAGGATGTGCGCCTTGTCGTCAAGTACCTCCGGGCACTTTAATGATCAGGCGGCTGGTTCGCCCTTGTTGCGGGAGAGTTCGACGCCCAGTTGCTTGAGCTTTCGGTACAGGTGAGTCCGCTCCAGACCGGTCTTTTCTGCCACGCGCGTCATGCTGCCGCCTTCACGCTGCAGGTGGTATTCGAAGTACGCGCGCTCAAACAGGTCGCGCGCCTCGCGCAGCGGCATGTCGAACGAGAACTGCATGCCGCCGCTTTCGGCTGCACGGGTCGGTACGCCATTGATGTCGGTGCGCTCGAGCGCGGCGGGTGTACCTGCTGCGGCGGCGTTTGGCATGGCGCCTGCGAGTCCCGCCACCGGAGCGGCAGCCGGTGTGGCCGAGCGTGGCTTTTCCTTGCTGCGCGACAGGCCCTGCTCCACCGCCGTCAGCAGCTTCTGCAGTGCGATGGGCTTCTCAAGGAAATTCAGCGCGCCGATCTTGGTCGCCTCGACGGCGGTGTCGATGGTGGCGTGGCCCGACATCATGATGACGGGCATGGTCAGCAGACCTTGCGACGCCCATTCCTTGAGCAGCGTCACGCCGTCGGTATCCGGCATCCAGATATCGAGCAGGACGAGGTCGGGCGTTGCGTTCGCGCGGTATTCGCGCGCGCGCTGCGCGTTCTCGGCGACTTCAACAACGTGCCCTTCGTCTCCGAGGATTTCGGAGAGCAACTCCCGGATACCCATTTCGTCGTCGACAACGAGGATGGTGGCCATGCTTTTCCTCTATGTGCGGCGGGATTGCCGTCCGCGCTACGCGAGTTTTACGAACAGTATGGAAACCTGGGCACCGACGGTGTCGGTACCCGATGTGCCCGATGTTGTGCTGGACTGGCGGTTGCGCAATTCGATGCGCGCCCCGTGCTCGTCCATGATCTTCTTCACCATGGCCAAGCCCAATCCTGTGCCCTTGGCTTTGGTCGTAACGTACGGCTCGAAGGCGCGACTGAGGATGCGGGAAGAAAACCCGCCGCCGTTGTCCGCGATCACAAGCCGCACGGCCTGTCGCCGCGCGCCCGAGGCGTCGTCGTATTCTACCGTGTCAGTTTGCAACATGACATGCGGAGCGGGTCGCCCGGCCGCTTCATTCTCGGCCACGGCGTCCTGCGCATTCTGCAGCAGGTTGTGGATGACCTGGCGCAGTTGCGTCGGGTCGCCCTTGATGAGCGGCAGATTGGCGCCCAGCTTGGCCTCGATGACGGGGTGGTCGCGGCGGTCAGGGTGATCGATGCCGTACAGGTGCAGCACCTCGGCGGCAAGCGCGTTGAGGTCCAGGTCCTGCAGCATGGCCGGCGGCGTGCGGGCGTAGTCGCGGAAGTCATCGACCATGCGCTTCATCGCCGACACTTGGTTGACGATGGTGGTGGCACCGCGCCGCAGCACTTCGGCGTCGGTGTCCGACAACTTGGGCGAGAGCTTCATCTCCAGGCGCTCGGCAGAGAGCTGGATGGGCGTGAGCGGATTCTTGATCTCGTGCGCGAGGCGCCGCGCGACCTCCCCCCACGCCACCGAGCGCTGCGCCGAGATCACGTCGGAAATATCGTCGAACACCACCACGTAGCCGCGCTCGGTGCCGTGTGCGCCCACCGACGGGCCGGGCAGGCGCGTGCCGCGCACCAGCAGCGTGAGGGGTTCGTCTTCGTCTTCGAGCGGAATTTCGACCTGCTTCTGCCAGTGCGCCACTGCGCCGCCGGCGGCCGTGCTGGCGTCTTGTTCAGCAAAGGCCTGTTCGACCACCGGCGCGAAGGCGGCCACCGGCGTGATGCTGGTCAGCGCCTGGCCGACCCACGCGCCGAAGGGCTGTTTGAAGATGCGCTCGGCACCCGGGTTGGCAGTCAGCAGCACGAAGCGATGGTCGAACACGAAGACGCCCGCAGTCAGGTTGGTCAGCACGCTCTCAAGATAGGCCTTCGATTGCTCGAGTGCCGCGCGATTCTGCTCGACGGCGCGGCGCGCGTCGGCCAACTGCCGCGTCATCTGGTTGAACTGCTGGGTGAGTACACCCAGTTCATCACGCGTATGCAGCTCCCGCTTGGGGGAGAGATCGCCTTCGGCCACTTCGCGCGTGCCTTGGAGCAGCATCAGCAGCGGCCGTGCCAGCTGTGCGCCGAGCAGCAGCGCGAGCATCACCGCGATGAACACCGCCAGGAACAGCGTGAGCGTGAGCGTGCCGATGTACATCTTGCGCAGGCCCGTGCGGCCGAGCGCTTTCTCCTGATATTCCTGGTAGGCGCGCTGGACAGCGTCTGCATTGCGGGCAAGCGCCTGCGGCACCGGCTGCACGAGCTGCAGGAAGCGTTCTTCGCGGCCGCTCTCTCCAATCAGGCCGAAGCCACGCGAGGTGCTGCTGCCATCTTCCGGCCGGCGGTCTGCGAGCAAACCGGTGCCGGCCCATTTGCGTGCCGGCGTGCTCAGCCCGAGGCTCGGTTCTTCGCGCGATGACGTACCCAGCGCCACCACGACATGCAGTTGGTACAGATCGCTGCGGCGGCTGCCGTTGCGCGCGGCCGGTGCCGAGGCGGCGGGTGCGGAGGCGCTATCGGTTTCCGTATCGCTGCCGCCCTCCAGGCTGGCATAGCCGCCCGGCGCGCGGGCCTGCTCCAGCACAGCCTGGTCGGGCAGGTTCGGCACCAGCGTGTCATAAGTGTTTGACGCCGTGGCGATCACGCGCCCGCTGGCCGTGAAGATGGTCGCCTCCTGCACGCCAAACTGCTCGCGCAATCGATTGAGCGTGATGGCCGTGGCTGAAGCCGAGCCATCGCCCACCTGCTCGGCAATCAGGCGACCCTTGTTCTGCAGATCGGCTAGCGCCGTGTCCATGGTGGACCGCCCGAGGTTCAGGCCGGCCTCCAGCGCCGACTCGACCTTCACGTCGAACCACGACTCGATACTGCGCGACACGAACTGCAGCGACACCAGATAGATCAGCACGCCGGGCAGGACGCCCACCACGCCAAAGAACACCGCCAGCTTGGTCATCAGCCGCGTGCCGAACTTGCCGCGCCGCGCGCGCAGCGCGAGCGCCAGCATCAGCCCGCCGATGATCACCACGAGCAGCACCCCGATGACGAGGTTGACCTTGTAGAGCAGCGTGAAATACCGGTCGAAGAATTCTGTGTTGGCCGATGCGGCGGCCAGCAGCCCCACCAGCACGATGGCCAGAAAGACGATGGTGCCCGCCACCACCTGATAGAGCAGCCGCTTGTAGCTGCGATCGAAGATCATTTGGCGGGCGCCAGCAACGTGCCTGAGCTGGACGGGCCGGCGCTCATCCCCCAGCCCGGATTGGGCGACAGACCGGACGAGCCGGAAGCCGGCGGCGTGGAAGCCGGTGCGCTGGGCGGTGGCGCAGCGGGCGCGGGCGACGGGGCCGGCGGAGGCTCGTTCGGCACCAGCAGGTTGAAGCGCTTCCACTCGGAGCTGAGATTCCAGTCGCGCGTATTGACTGCGTTGATCTGGAACGGCTTGGGCAGCTGCGTCACGTCCAGGCGCATGCGCACTTCGGCCTGCACGGTTTCGCCGGCCTTGACTGCGCGCTGCTCGAACACGCGCCAGCCGCGCACGTGCTGCATGAAGTCGACGGCGTCTTTCAGTCGCGAGAATGGCACCTGCAGGCCGCCGGTCGACACGCGGTACTGGCGTGTGAGCGGGTGATACGACAGCCGCACCACGCGCGTGGCGCTGATGGCGTGATCGTCAAACCAATACCAGCGTGGGCGGATCAGTTCGAATTCGACCAGGAAGTAGAGCGCGATGCCTTTGTTCACCGCGTCTTCGAGGTTGCTGGGCAGGTCGAAATCGAAATCGGCCGACAGGTTCCAGCCGCCGTCGGCGTATTCGAGCTGTGCCCGGTTGATTTCGATGGACTGTGCAGGCGCCGCGAGCGGCCACCAAAGCAGCATGCCCAATGCGACCAGCGCGACCAGCCGTTGCAGAATCTGCCGGAACCGGGTTTGCAGCAGCCGGATCGATGGGCGAAGGATGACAGTCACAACGGTCGGTGCATCAAGGCCGTTTCTGGAAAACCGCGTAAAAGAAGCCGTCGTGATCGAGCGGCAAGGGCGACGCGCCGGCCGCGAACCCGCTGGTCTGCGCCGCGTCGGGCGAGACCGGCAGCAACTGGCCGGGCGCGTGCAATCGTATCGCATCTTCCAGATGGCGTTCAAACCATTGGGCCTGGTCTTCGCCTTCCGTCGGAAAAATCGAACAGGTGACATAAACCAGCTTGCCACCGGGCTTCAGGCATGCCCAGAGGGCGCGCACGATGTCCCGCTGCAGTCCGGCCAGTGCCTTCAGGTCGGCCGGGCGGCGCAGCCAGCGGATGTCCGGATGGCGCCGCACGATGCCGGCGGCCGAGCACGGCACATCGGCCAGGATGCGGTCGAAAGGCCGGCCGTCCCACCAGGTGTCGGGTTTGGCCGCATCGCCCACGCAAATGGTGGCGGACTGGTTCAAGCGCGCGAGGTTCTCGTGGATGCGCACGGCGCGTGCGGCATCCGATTCAAGCGCCGTCACATCCAGGCCGTCGGCCAGCTCCAGCAGATGGCCGGTCTTGCCGCCGGGCGCGGCACAGGCATCGAGCACGCGCTGGCCGGGTGCCACGTCCAGAAACGTTGCCGCCAGTTGCGCACCGGCGTCCTGCACGGAGACAGCGCCGTCGGCAAAGCCCGGGAGTTCGGAAACGGGCACCGCACGCGCAAGGCGTACGGCCTGCTCGCCGATGCGCTCGGCGTCGATGCCGGCTTCGGCCAGGCGCGCGAGATACGCGCTGACAGCGATGCGGCGCGGGTTCACCCGCAGCACCATCGGCGGGCGGCGGTTGCCGGCGGCCAGGATGGTTTGCCATGCGTCGGGATACGCGCTGCGTACGGCGTCGATCCACCACATCGGGTAGTTGGTGGCGGCCGACGGATCCGCCTGCATGTCTGCGACCAGCGCATGTTGCTCGCGCAGGAAGCGGCGCAGCACGCCGTTGACCATGCCCTTGCCGTGCGAAAGCTTCGGATCGGCCGAGGCGGCCGTCACGGTCTGATCGACCACCGTGAACGGTGCATACGGCTGTGGATCGTCCAGCAATTGCGCGAGCGCCACGCGCAGCAGATTGGCGGCGCCTTCGGCGGGCGGGCGCGGGATCAGCGTGCGGATCAGCCAATCGGTGCTGCCGAGCCATCGGGTGGCGCGGTAGGCGAGATCCTGCACGGCGCCGCGCACGGGTGCGGGCTGCCCTTGGCAGACGGCATCGATGGCTTGCGGCAATGCCGTGCCCTGCCGCAGCTTGCCCAGTGCAACGGCGGCAAGCGACAAGGCGTGGGCGAGGGAATCGGGCGGCAGACGCATCGGGCAGCAGGAAATCAGGCGGACAAAATGCAACGAGCCCGCGATGGGCGGGCTCGTGCGGACTGCGGAAGTATAAAGGAAGCGCCCGGGCGGGCCGCCCCTTTTACGCCGGATATTGCCCCGTCTGCGCCATCTGCATCAGGCGCGCGATGCGCTCTTCCGTGGCCGGGTGCGTGCTGAACAGGTTGGCGAGGCCGCCGCCGTGCAGCGGGTTCATGATCATCATCTGCGCGGTGGCCGGGTGGGCCTCGGCGGCGGCAAACGGAATGCCGGCCGCGTAGCGGTGGATCTTGTCCAGCGCTGAAGCCAGCGCCTGCGGGTCGCCGCTGATGGTCGCGCCGCCGCGGTCGGCTTCAAACTCGCGTGCGCGGGAAATCGCCATCTGGATGAGCGATGCCGCCAGCGGCGCGAGGATCGCCACCGCAATCCCGGCGATCGGGTTGGCGGGGCGCCCCTCGCTGTCGCGACCGCCGAAGAACACGGCAAAGTTCGCCAGCGCCGAGATCGCACCGGCCATGGTCGCCGAGATGGTCGAGATCAGGATGTCGCGGTGCTGTACGTGCGCCAGCTCGTGCGCCATCACGCCGCGCAGCTCGCGTTCCGACAGGATATTAAGGATGCCGGTGGTGGCGGCCACGGCGGCGTGCTCCGGGTTGCGGCCGGTGGCGAATGCATTGGGCTGCGCTTCGTCGATGAGATAGACGCGCGGCATGGGCAGGCCGGCGCGGCCGGCAAGCTCCTGCACCATCCGATAGAACTGCGGCGCGCTGGTCTCGTTGACTTCCTGCGCGTTGTACATGCGCAGGACCATCTTGTCGGAGAACCAGTACGAGAAGAAATTCATGCCCAGCGCGAACAGCAGCGCTAGCATCATCCCGCTGCGTCCGCCGATCATGCCGCCGATGACGATGAACAGCGCGGTGATCGCTGCCATCAACATGAAGGTCTTGATCCAGTTGAACATGGGGGCGTGGCTCCTGTGGGTGTTGGGGTGTGAAGTCGTTAGATCGCGATAATCGCTGAAAATTCAAGGGTTTGCGCGGCAGTTGCGCGATATTTCGCCGCAGATGACGCTTGACGCATCAACGGGTGGTGAAGGCCAGCCGCGCGCCCAGGCCGATGAACGCCGTGCCCACGACGCGATCGAGCCAGCGTTTGATCCCCGGCTTCCCCGCCACGCGGCGCGTGACGCTCGCGGCGACCCAAGCCACAAGGCTGTTCCAGATCGTCGACATGACGATGAACACCGCCCCCAATGCCAGGAACGCCAGCGCCTTGTGGGCGGCGAGCGGATCGACGAACTGCGGGAAGAACGACAGGAAGAACAGCACGACCTTCGGGTTCAACACATTGGTGAGGAACCCCTGCATGAACAACGATTTGAGCGGACGCGCGCGCTTGGCGGCGGGCGTCTCCACTTGTTCGACCGTGGCGTCATCACGTTCAGGCGGCGCCAGCAGCATGCGGCCGCCCAGATAGATCAGGTACGCCGCGCCGACCACCTTGATGACCGTGAACGCCACGGTGGACGCCGCGAGCAGCGCCGTCAGCCCGAACGCGACCGCCAGCACGTGCACGCAACAGCCCGCCGACACCCCTAGCGACGACAGCAGCCCCGCCGCGCGTCCTTGCGAGACGCTACGCCCGACGATATAGGCCGTGTCAGGCCCTGGCGTCACGTTCAGCAGAAACACGGCCAGCATGAAGAGCGGCAGATTGACGATGCCCAGCGCGGTCATGGCGAAATCCCCTTCTATATAGATGGCGTGATTAGCCGCGCGATGCGAAGCGCTGGCCGGGCTGGATCGCGAGGCCTTGCAGGAATTCGCGTGCGGGCAGGCGCTTGCCGCCTGGCTTTTGCAGTTGCGTCACGCGTAGCGCGCCGGCGCCGCAGGCGATGGTGACGCCCTCGGCATTGGCGGCGAGTACCGTGCCGGGTTCCGCCTCAGCCGGGCGATCGGCCAGCGCCTCCGCCTGCCAGAACTTGATCGCCACGCCATCCAGCGCGGCCGATGCGCCAGGAAACGGATTGAACGCATGCACCTGGCGCAGCAGCGCGGCGGCGTGGCGCGACCAGTCGAGCGCGGCTTCGTCCTTGGCGATCTTCTCCGCGTACGTGATGCCTTCGGCCGGCTGCGGCGTGGCGTGGAGCTTGCCGTACTGCGCCAGCTTGGCGAGCGCCTCAACCACCATGCGTCCGCCGAGCGCGGCCAGCGTGTCGTGCAGCGTGCCGGTCGTGTCGGTCAGGCCGATGGGCACGCGCTCCATGGCGATCATGTCGCCGGTGTCCAGACCCGCATCCATCTGCATGAGCGTGATGCCCGATTCGGCGTCGCCCGCTTCGATTGCACGGTGGATGGGCGCGGCGCCACGCCAGCGCGGCAGCAGCGACGCGTGGATGTTGATGCAGCCAAAGCGCGGCAGGTCGAGCACTTCCTGCGGCAGGATCAGGCCGTAGGCTGCGACGACCATCACGTCAGGACGCTGGGCGGCCAGGGCGTCGATGGCTTCGGCGGCTTCCTGTGGATACTTGCCAGTGCGACGTAGCGACGGCGGCTGGAGGATCGGCGCGAACCCATGCGTGACGGCGTACTGCTTGACGGGGCTTGCCTGCAATTGCATGCCGCGTCCGGCTGGACGATCTGGCTGACTCAGCACGGCAACGACGGGAAAGCCGGTCCGGTGGATCGCCGCCAGGGCAATCTGCGCAAATTCAGGCGTGCCGGCAAACGCTACGCGAAGGGTGGACGTCATGGATGGGAAACGGAAAACGAGGGGAAGCGCGCTACACGACAGCGTAGCGCATTGGCCTAACGACGGCCGCGATACGGGGTGTCGGCCAGCGGCACGATGGGCTCGGGCGATGGCAACGCCTCCGGCCCCCCATTGCCGCGCCGCTGGAACAGCGAGAAGGTTTCGTTGGTGTCGCCCGGACGGCTGCCGCGCCAGACCATTTCCCAATTGTCGCCGTGCGGGCGGCGTCGGGCGTGTTCCGGGCGTTTTTCGAGCACCAGTATCAGGTCGCAGGTGCGCGCGATCGGGTTGGGGCGGTGATCGTCGCCGGCGCCGCTGTGGCCCAGCAGCCATTTGACGGGGCGCACGCCGGTTTCGTAGTGCATCAACGCGCGCTCGCTTTCGCCCATGCCGCGTGTGGCCACGCAGATCTGCGCGGATTGGAGCACCGGCTTGATCGCCTGGAACAGCGGTCGGTAGCTGCGGGCGTCGTCCACCCACGGCATCAGCAGGGTGCCGAGCAGGCCCCACACCATACCCAGGCCTGCCGCCCATGCGACCACGCCTGAGCGCGCGGGCCGCAGCCACACGCAGATGGCCCACAGCGCCGTGATTGCCCCTGCCGCCAATACGGCACACGGGTGGACCAGCATGTCATACGGCAATGGCAGCACGCGGCCCAGCATCTTGGCCAGCCAGCCCGGCAGTAGCTGCCCGCCGCTGGTAACGAGCGCGCCCCACACGGCCCAGACCACCAGCCCGAGCACACCAAACAACGTTACCGCTGCGCCCCATGCACGCGCGCGCCATGCGGGCGCAATCAGCAGCAGCATCGGCGCGCCCAGCACGGCCAGCGCCGGTTGCAGCGGCATCAAGTAAACATCGCGCAGGACGGCCGAGCGCAGCACCACGGCAATCGTCGCCAGCACGAACAGCGAAACGACAAGGTGCCCCTGATACGGCAGCAGCCACGCCGTGCGCGCGCCGCGTCCGCGTTGCCGCGCGAGCTTGTATAGCGACACGCCCAGCACGGCCACCGCCGGCCACACAGCGGGCGTGCCGGTCAGGAAGATCGATCGGATGGTGGTCGTCAGCGACCCTTTTTCGCCGCCCAGATGCGAGAAGCCGAAGAAGCGGCCCAGGTTGTTGACCCAGAACCATTCGATAAACAGGTCGGGCGATTCGTGCCAGAAGATGGCCGGCCAGATCGCCAGCCACGGAAGGGCCACCAGCAGCGAAAGTCCATAGAAGCGCCAAGCCTGGCGGTTCCTGAAATCCGGCAATAGCGCGATTGCCGCCAGCAGGGTGATCGCGAACAAGCCCGGCACGAGCACGCCCTTGCCCAGGAACGCCACACCGATGCCCGTGCCGAACCACAGCGCGGGGCGCAGGACGTCGACGCCCGTCGCGCCTCCGGTCTCGCTCTCTTTGACGAAGCGGACGAGGCCATAGAGGGCGATCGCAGTGCCAGCCAGTTGCGGGACATCGGCAATGAACTTGTGGACGTGCTCGACCAGCCCGATGCAGCCAGCAAACAGAAGCAGCGCGCCCAGCGCATAGTCACGCAGTGCGGCGCCGCCCGCGTCGAGGCCGGCTTCCCGGCGAGCGGCCAGCGTCAACCCTGGGCGGCCGCGCGCGAGGTCTGCCCCGACACGCAAGCGCCAGTCGCGCGCTTCGCTGCGCAGCAGTCGTGCCGTGCGCCAAACCGCCAAGCACGTCAGCGCCATCCAGAACAGCACCGCCAAGCGCACGGCTTCGTGCGGCGGCATATCGGGCAGCGCCAGCGCGGCCAGCGCGCCCGTCCAGTACATCAGCGGGGGTTTTTCGACGAACGGCTCGAAGGCGACATTGGGGATGACCCAGTCGCCGCGCTCGATGATATTGATGACGATGCCGAAGGAATACGGCTCGTCGGCCTTCCATGGCGCGCGCCAGAACGTGCCGGCAACAAAATACGCGCACAGCATCAGCACGACGACGGCGCGCCAATGCCTCACCAGCAGCGCCGACAGGCGACGCGGGCTTACGTGGGTGCCTGCTTTGGCGGTAGCGATCGGCATCAGTGGGATGGAGCGAGGGCGCGCGTCGGCGTCGGCAGGCATCGGAACGCGTTCAACGCTGGGGCGCCGCGTCGCGTTGGTGCTTCTTGAGCTTGGACCGGATGCGCGTCTGCTTGAGCGGCGAGAGGTATTCGACGAAGACCTTGCCCATCAGATGATCCATCTCGTGCTGGATGCACACGGCCAGCAGGTCGTCGGCCTCCAGTTCGAACGTTTCGCCCTTTTCGTTTAGTGCCCGCACGCGCACACGGGCCGGGCGATCGACCTTGTCATAGATATCAGGCACCGACAGGCAGCCTTCGTCCCAGACCTTGTGCTCGTCACTTGCCCAGAGGATCTCCGGGTTGATGAACACGCGCAGCTCGTCTCGCGACTCGGACACGTCGATGGTGATCACGCGCTCGTGCACGTCGACCTGCGTGGCGGCCAGGCCCACTCCGGGTGCCTCATACATGGTCTCGGCCATATCGGCGACGAGTTTGCGGATGCGGTCATCCACAACGGCAACCGGCTTGGCGACTTTATGCAGCCGCGGATCAGGGTATTGCAGGATATTCAGTAGGGCCATGATGCTTGGCAACAACGGTTGCTGAAGGCCACGCTAACGAGGGGTTGCCTTCAATTGCGATCGCCTGGAATGTCATGCAGAATCGGGGACGCTATCCGCCACATGGCTTAGGAAAAAGCCTGACGAATGTTGGATGCCATACCCCTCTTGCTGCAGCGCAGAACTGCGTACAGCCGCGGCGGTGAGGCGTCGAACAGGCACGCGGACCACCCGCCGATTCTTCATAGAATAATGCGCCATCGTAACACACCGATGCACTCTCAGCCCGCCGTGCAAACAGCCACGAAAGCGCGCCAGCCTTACGTTTGCGCCCTATCGGCGCTTGCCGCGGCAGCGCTTTTCTGCATGGGCACCGCCCACGCCGCCGAGCGCACTGTGACGCCGGCGCAACAGGCGCAGGCCGTGACCGCTGCTCAAGCGGGCATCCCTGAAACCGAACTGTCCGCCACCGCGCCAGCGCAGTACACCGTGCGCCGTGGTGACACGCTCTGGGCGATCTCGGGCAAGTACCTGAAGCGGCCTTATCGCTGGCCCGAGCTGTGGGGCATGAACCGCGAGCAGATCCGCAACCCGCATCTGATCTACCCGGGCCAGATCCTGTATCTGCATCACGCGAATGGCCGCGCATGGCTGTCGAGTTCGCCGGCATCGGCGGATGGCAGCACGGTGCGCCTGTCGCCGCATACCCGCGTGTCGGGGCAGGACGGTGACGCCATCTCCAGCATTCCCTCCGCCGCCATCGAGCCGTTCCTGACCCAGCCGATCGTGGTGGATGAAGACACGCTGGCCACGCCGGCGCGCATCTTTTCGCTGCCTGAAGGCCGCGTTTATCTTGGCAAGGGCGAGAACGCCTATGCCCGCGGCCTGCCGCAGGGCGAAGGCGGCCAGGCCGGTACCGAATGGCAGGCGTATCGCCCAGTCCGTCCGCTCAAGGATCCGGTGACGGGCAACGTGCTCGGCTATGAAGCCGACTTCCTCGGTACGCTGCGCGTGGTGCGCGCGGCGACCGGTCCGCAGGCGGTGACCAAGATGGAAGTGCTGTCGTCCAAGGAAGAAATGGGCGTCGGCTCGCAACTGATGCCATTGCCCCCGCGCGTGCCGGTGCGCTATGTGCCGCATGCGCCGGAAGGCGACATGCACGGCGCGGTCGCCAAGGTGACCGGCGGCGTACGCTTTGGCGGTACCGACCAGGTGGTTGTGCTGAACATCGGCAGCCAGCAGGGGCTGGAGCCGGGTCACGTGCTGTCGCTGGCACGCGCCGGCGCCGTCGTGAAGGACGCGACGGCCGGCAACGAAGCCGTGCAGCTGCCCGCAGAGCGCTATGGCCTGGCCTTCGTGTTCCGCGTGTTCCCGCACGTGGCCTATGCGCTGGTGACGGACGCGTCGAACGCCGTGGAAGTGGGCGACAGTGTCAGCAACCCGATGTCGCAGCAACCTTGAACTACGCGCTACCGCAGTCCTCGATTTGACCGATGCCTCCCAGGCCGCGGCGCCCGCCGCGGCCGATTCCACTGCCGCCCTCTCCTGCACGCGCGATCCGGCTGAACTGGCTGCGTGGTTGCGTCTGACTGAAACCCCCGGCGTTGGGCCCGTTGCCGCGCGGCAATTGCTGGCGGCTTTCGGGTTGCCGCAAGATATCTTCGCCCAGCCATATGCCGCGCTCGCCAAGGTGCTCCCGGAGCGGCAAGCGCGCGCGGTGCTCGCCGAGCCCGACGGCACGCTCGCGGCGCTGATCGAGCGCACCGTCGCCTGGGTGAACGAGCCGGGCAACGCCATTTTCACGCTGGCCGATCGCGGCTACCCGCCCCGCCTGCTCGAACTGCCGGACCCGCCGACCCTCCTGTACACCAAGGGCGACGCCTCCCTGCTGCGCGCCGCCGCGGTGGGTGTGGTGGGCGCGCGCAGCGCCACGGCGGCCGGTATCGACAACGCCCGGGCGTTTTCCCAGGCGCTGTCGGCGGCGAGCGTGACCGTCGTGTCGGGCCTGGCGCTCGGCATCGATGCGGCCGCGCATGAGGGCGCGCTGGCCGGCCCGGGAAGCACCATCGCAGTCGTGGGGACAGGGCTGGATATTGTTTACCCGGCCCGCAACCGGGTGCTGGCGCATCGCATTGCCGAGGCTGGCGTCATCATCTCCGAATACCCGCTCGGCATGGGCGCACGTGCCGAGAACTTCCCGCGCCGCAATCGACTGATCTCCGGCTTGGCGCGCGGGCTGCTGGTGGTGGAAGCGGCTGCGCAGTCCGGCTCGCTGATCACGGCGCGGCTGGCGGCCGAGCAGGGGCGCGATGTGTTTGCGATTCCCGGGTCGATCCATTCGCCGCTGGCCAAGGGCTGCCACCTGCTGATCAAGCAGGGCGCCAAGCTGGTGGAAACCGCCGCCGATATCCTCGACGAACTCGGCTGGGGGCGTGCTGCAGCGCCGGCCAAACGTGCGACGCGTACGGCTACGGTCCAGCCACCTGAGGCTGCGCCGGCCCCCGCCCGCGCGGCGCCGAGTGCCGCCGAAACGGCGCTACTCGGCGCGCTCGGCTTTGATCCCGTCGATCTGGATACCTTGTGTGAGCGCACCGGGCAGGCAGCGGCCGCGCTCTCTTCACAGCTCCTGGCGCTGGAGCTTGATAGCCGCGTCGAGCGTCAGCCCGGCGGGCGCTTCCTGCGGCTTCCGTAAAAGCGTGCCTACAATAGGCGCGGCCCCTTCGCCACGCCGCTTATCGTTCAGCCCCGTTTTTCATGCCACTGCTCTCGCCCGACTCCGACGCCGCTGCGCTCCACGCGGGCATTCGCTCCGGGCAACTGCTGGTCGCGTGCCTGTGCGCAGAGTGGTGCGGCACGTGCCGCAGCTATCGCACGACCTTCACTGAGCTGGCGCAGCGGCATCCGGAGTGCTGCTTCGTCTGGGTCGATGTGGAAGACCATGCCGACGCGCTGGGCGATTTCGACGTGGAAAACTTTCCGACCCTGCTGGTGCAGCGAGGGAGCGATGTGTTGTTTTTCGGCCCGGTCCTGCCTCACGCGGGCGTTGTTGAAGGATTGATTTCGCGTGATCTGGGCGTTGCTCCCGCGGTACCGGCGGCCCCGGACTTGCGAGGCTGGCTGTTGGAATCGGCGTGATTCCAAGTCTTGACAGGGCGGAGCGCCGCATGCGCCACTCTATTGCGCCTGAAAAGGAACCGCGCTTATGATTGGCGGCCAAATTTGGGCCGGCCGAACATGAAGGACGCCCAAATGGGCGCGCTGACAAGCGTCGCCGGCACTTGAAGTCGGCAGGCGTTGCCATAAGACTCTAAAAAAACACGCGAACGGTCGTTATAGAAAAGCGACTTCTTCTTTACCCGATCACTTGCGATCGCCAGGATCCGCTCACATGTCCAAGGCTCTCATCATTGCCGAAAAACCGTCGGTCGCCGCTGATATCGCGCGCGCGCTGGGTGGCTTCACCAAGCACGACGAGTACTTTGAGAGCGACGACTACGTCCTCTCCTCGGCGGTTGGCCACCTGGTCGAGATTGCCGCGCCGGATGAATACGAAGTCAAGCGCGGTAAATGGAGCTTCGCTCACCTGCCCGTGATCCCGCCGCACTTTGATCTGCGCCCGATCGCCAAGTCCGAGTCGCGCCTGAAGGTGCTGACGCGCCTGATCAAGCGCAAGGACGTGACCAGTCTGATCAACGCATGTGACGCGGGGCGCGAAGGCGAGTTGATCTTCCGCCTGATCGCGCAACATGCAAACACCAAGCTGCCGGTAAAGCGACTGTGGCTCCAGTCGATGACGCCGCAATCCATCCGTGATGGCTTTGGCAAGCTGCGCAGCAACGAAGACATGATGCCGCTAGCGGACGCCGCGCGCTGCCGTTCCGAGGCCGATTGGCTCGTCGGTATCAACGGCACGCGCGCCATGACGGCGTTCAACAGCAAGGGCGGCGGCTTCTTCCTGACCACCGTGGGCCGCGTGCAAACGCCCACGTTGTCGATCGTGGTGGAGCGCGAAGAGAAGATCAAACGCTTCGTGCCGCGCGATTACTGGGAAGTGCGCGCCGAGTTCATCGCCGCGGCCGGCCTGTACGAAGGCCGCTGGTTCGACCCGAAGTTCAAGAAGAACGAGTTCGATCCAGAGCAACGCGATTCGCGTCTGTGGAGCGAGGCCGAGGCCAAAAGCATCGTGGCCGCGTGTCGCGACAAGCCGGGCACCGTGACCGAAGAGTCGAAGCCGTCAACGCAGATGTCGCCGGCGCTGTTCGACCTGACCAGCCTGCAGCGCGAGGCCAACGGCCGCTTCGGCTTCTCGGCCAAGAACACGCTGGGCCTGGCGCAGGCGCTGTATGAAAAGCACAAGGTGCTGACCTACCCGCGTACCGATTCGCGCGCGCTGCCCGAAGACTACCTGGGCACGGTCAAGCAGACGCTGGACATGCTGGGCGAAAGCTCGCCCAACTACCTGACGCACGCGAAGAAGATTCTCGCCAACCAGTGGGTCAAGCCGAACAAGCGGATCTTCGACAACAGCAAGATCAGCGATCACTTCGCCATCATCCCGACGCTGCAGGCGCCGAAGAACCTCTCGGAGCCCGAGCAGAAACTGTACGACCTGGTGGTGCGCCGCTTCCTGGCGGTGTTCTTCCCGGCCGCCGAATACCAAGTCACCACGCGGATTACCGAGGTGGCGGGGCATCACTTCAAGACCGAAGGCAAGGTGCTGGTGAACCCGGGCTGGCTGGTCGTGTACGGCCGCGAAGCGCAGGGCGAAGATGCCAACCTCGTGCCGGTCGCCAAGGACGAGAAGGTCAAGACGGACAAGGTCGAGCCGGTGGGCCTGACCACCAAGCCACCCGCACGCTATAACGAAGCGACGCTGCTTTCTGCCATGGAGGGCGCCGGCAAGCTGGTCGACGACGACGCGCTGCGCGAAGCCATGGCCGGCAAGGGCCTGGGCACGCCAGCCACGCGCGCGGCCATCATCGAAGGTCTGCTGACGGAAAAGTACCTCGTGCGCGAGGGCCGTGAGCTGATCCCGACGGCCAAGGCCTTCCAGCTGATGACGCTGCTGCGCGGCCTGGGCGTGGAAGAACTGACGCAAGCCGAGTTGACCGGCGGCTGGGAGCACAAGCTTTCCCTCATCGAGCGTGGTCAGCTGGAGCGCGACGAATTCATGCGCGAGATCGCGCAGATGACGCAGCAGATCGTCAAGCGCGCGAAGGAATACGACAGCGACACCATCCCCGGCGACTATGCGACGCTTTCCACGCCCTGTCCGCAATGCGGGCACGTGGTCAAGGAAAACTACCGCCGCTTCGCGTGCAGCCACTGCGACTTCTCGATCAGCAAGATTCCGGGTGGACGCCAGTTCGAGCTGGACGAGGTGGAAGAGCTGCTGACCAACAAGACCATCGGCCCGCTGCAGGGTTTCCGCAGCAAGATGGGCCGACCGTTTGCGGCCATCCTCAAGCTGGCGCAGGAAGACGGTCACTGGAAGATGGAGTTCGACTTCGGCCAGAACGACGAAGACGATGGCGAGCCGGTCGATTTCTCCGGCCAGGAAAGCGTCGGCCACTGCCCGAAGTGCAATGGTAACGTCTACGAGCACGGCCTGAAGTACGTGTGCGAGAACGCCGTGGCGCAGCCCAAGACCTGCGACTTCACCACCGGCAAGATCATCCTGCAGCAGGAAATCAGCCGCGAGCAGTTGGCCAAGCTGCTGACCGAAGGCAAGACGGACCTGCTGACCGGCTTCAAGTCGGCGCGCACAGGGCGCAACTTCAAGGCGTTCCTCGTCAAGCAGCCGGACGGCAAGATCGGCTTCGAATTCGAGCCGCGTGGCGAAGGCAAGGGCAAGCCCGGTGCCAAGACGGCGGCGAAGAAGACGACGGCTGCGGCCAAGACGCCCGCTGCAAAGAAGGCGCCCGCCAAGACCGCAAGCAAGACGGCTGCCAAGAAGGCCCCGGCGCGCAAGAAAGCCGCTGAAGCCGAGGCCGACGAGGAAAGCACCAGCGAAACCTGATCGCGGTTTCGCAAGCATCAATGCAAACGGGAGGACACTGTCCTCCCGTTTTGTTTTGGCGATGCGGCTCGGCTTACGCGGCTTCGCTCAGGCCGCGGCCGGCGCGCGCTTCGCTGTGCTTGACCTCCATCGCCTGCGCCAGCATGTAATCGATGAACGTGCGGACCTTTGTCGGCAGGAATTTGCGACTGGGGTACACCAGCGACAGCGACCGGTGCGGCAACTTGTATTGCGGCAGCACGCGCACCAGACGTCCGGACTCCAGATCCGGCCGGGCCATGTACGACGACAGAATCGCGATGCCCATGTCGGCGAGCACGGCGCGGTGCATCAGTTCGGCATTGCTGGTGACGAGCGAGGGCTGCACCGGCACCGAGATCGACTGGCCGTCGGGCGTGCTCATCTCCCATTCGTGACGCAGTTGCGGATGCCACATGGCGATGACGCGGTGCTCGGCAATATCTTCGGCGCGCTGGGGCGTGGAATGCTGGCGGAGGTAGGCTGGCGTGGCGGCCATGACCATCTCGGCGGAAATCATTCGGCGTGCGACCAGGTGCGAGCCAAGGCCGAGTTCTGAAACCATGATGCCGACGTCGCGGCCATCCTCGACGATGTCGATCGGGCGATCGGACAGCGCCACGTCAAACGTCACCTCGGGATAGAGCTGCTGGAAGCGCGCCAGCAGCATGGGCAGCACGTGCAGCCCGAACATGACGGGCGCGACGATGCGCAGGCCACCGACCAGCGCCTGGCTGCGCGAGGTGGCCAGCGATTCGGCCTCGTCAATGTCGAGCAGGATCTGCGCACAGCGCTGCAGGTAGGTTTCGCCCACATCGGTCAGCGACAGGCTGCGCGTGGTGCGGTTGAGCAGGCGCGTGCCCAGATGCGCCTCCAGGTCGGCCACGTAGCGCGTGACCACGGCATTGCTCATCGACAGATGCTGGGCTGCCCGGGCGAAGCTGCCAAGCTCCACCACCTTGGAAAACACCCGCATCGACTGCAAACGATCCATTCCAGCCTCTCACATAATTTGTTGTCAAAAATAGAACAAATCTGTCACGACAGCAAATATTTAATATTGTCACAAGCAATTCACTGCCTAGGGGCAATCCTTGAATGTGAGCACACGCTCATGTAAGAATGCCGACGCAATTTGCGTTTGCGATGTTTCATTGCCGGGGCTGCGTATCCGACTTCTCACCGATTGACGCAACAGCTGATTTGCGCCGAGACTCTATACCGAACGGTAGATTTTTGTGGGATTCGTCTTGCGCGAGGTCAGGTTCGGCCCAAATCGTGGGTGGAACAGGGTCTTGCGCAAATCGGTGCGACGGTAGCCAGACGGCTTCGCCATACTCGAACGATGGATGCCGCGAACCCTGACCCGCATGAGCGCCCCGCAACGAGGGCAGCCATCACGGCCGATGTGTCGCCCCGCGATGCCGGCGGCCGAGGAGACACCACATGACCATCCAGAACCGCGAACCGGTCAATTATCTGGCAGGCGAGATGCCGCTGCACCGGTATTGCGCCCACCATGCGCAGCAGACGCCCGAGCGCATCGCCCTGTTGTGGTATGGCCGCACGATCTGCTGGCGGGAGCTGGATCAGGCCTCGACACGGCTGGCGGTGCAGCTGCGGCGCTTGGGCGTGACACGCGGCGACCGCGTTGCATTGTTTTTGCACAATTGTCCGCAAGCCATCGTGGCGCATCTGGCCACGGCCAAGCTGGGCGGCATCGTTGTGCCGTGCGGGCCGCTGTCGCGCCAACACGAGCTGCGCGACCAACTGGCCGATTCCGGCGCCAAGATTCTGGTGGCCGCGGCAGACCTGATGCCGATCGTCGAGGCCGCCAGGCCGGGGACGTCGGTCACGACCGTCATCACGACGCGCTATGCCGATCTGCAGCCTTCGCAGCCGGCCTGCCGTAAGGCGCTGGCCGTGCCGCCCGAGTTGATTGCCGCCGATGCCTCGTCGGCGCCGCCGCTCAAGAACAGGCCGGGCGCCGCGCAGCTTGACCTGATGCAGTTGATGGCTGAGCCCGTGGATGTGGCCGAGCGCAACGCGGTGGCGGCTATCGAGGTGAGCCTGGACGACGTTGCGCTGATGGTCTACACGTCGGGCACCACCGGCCGCCCGAAGGGCGCCATGCTCACGCACCGCAACGCACTGTACAAGACCGCCGTCACGGTGCAGGTCAGCGGCATCCATGCCGCGGACGTGATGCTGGCGGTGGCGCCGCTGTCTCATATCGCCGGCATGCTGATGGGCATGAACGTGATGCTGTACTCCGGTGCGACGACCATCCTGCTCTATCGGTTCGATCCTCTGGCCGTGCTGCAGGCGATCGACCGCTACCGCGTGACACGCTGGTACAGCATGACGCCGATGAATCTGGCGGTCATGGCGCATCCGGACGCGGCGCAGTACCGCATGGAATCCTTGGTGGCCAACCCATGCACCAGCTTCGGTGTCACCCTGACCGAAGCGATTGCCGAGCAGTGGCGTGCTTTTGCCGGCCCGCAATGCCGCATCTACGAAGCGGCCTATGGGCTGTCGGAAACCCACACCTGCGACGCCATCACGCCCGCCGAGGCTCCGCGCTGGGGATGGCACGGCAAGATCGTCCCGCAGACCGAGGTATGCATCGTCGACCCGCACACCGGCGCAGAATTGCCGCCCGGCCAAGCGGGTGAGATCACCATCCGCAGCCCCGGCGTGTTCCGCGGCTACTGGCAGCGCGACGAGGCCACGCGCGCCGTCCTGCACAACGGTTTTCTGCGCACCGGCGATATCGGTCAGGTCTCGCCCGACGGCTACCTGCAATGGCAGGGGCGCATCAAGGAAATGATCAAGGTGTCGGGCTACAGCGTGTTCCCGGAAGAGGTCGAGGCGCTGCTGTCGCGCCACCCCGGCATCCGCCAAGTGGCCGTGACGCCCATTCCCGATCCCGACAAGGGCGAAGTCGTGTGCGCGCACGTGGTACCGATGAGCGGCGTGACGCTCTCGGAAGCCGAGCTGATTGCATGGTCGCGCGACAACATGGCGCCATACAAGGTGCCGCGGCGCGTGAAGTTCCACGATGCGCTGCCCGCCACCGCAACGGGCAAGGTGCTGCGAAGGTTGCTGCGCGAAGAAGCCGTCGCCGCCTGAAAGCAAAACGGCCGCCCAATTCTGGCGGCCGTTTTTTTTCAGGTCTGTACGAAGCGTTTCTGTCGGGCGATGCTCATCAGGATGCCGATGCCCATGCCCAGCGTGACAAGCGCCGTCCCCCCGTAACTGATGAGCGGCAGCGGCACGCCCACCACAGGCAGGATGCCGCTCACCATGCCCATGTTGACGAAGGCGTAGGTGAAGAAGATCAGCGTGATCGACCCTGCCAGCAGGCGCCCGAACAGTGTGCCCGCATTGGCGGCAATGAAGAGCCCGCGCAAGATCAGCAGCAGATAGAGGAACAGCAGCACGCCGTTGCCCACCAGCCCGAATTCCTCTGAATACACCGCGAAGATGAAGTCGGTGTGCTTCTCGGGGATGAACTCCAGGTGGGTTTGCGTGCCCTTCAGCCATCCCTTGCCCGTCACGCCGCCCGAGCCGATGGCGATGATCGACTGGATGGTGTGGAAGCCCTTGCCCAGCGGGTCGGTGGTCGGGTCGAGCAGCGTACAGACGCGGTGTTGCTGGTAGTCGTGCAGGATCGGCCAGTTCACGCCCGGCGCGCAAATGCGCGATTCGAACGACACCACCAACGTGATCGCCGTGACAGCAACCACCAGCACCGGCACGATCAGCCGCCAAGACAGCCCGGCGAAGTAGATCACGTAGATGCCTGCCGCCAGGACCAGCAGCGCGGTGCCCAAGTCGGGCTGCTTGGCGATGAGCCCGACGGGAATCAGCAGCAGCAAGGCGGCCGCCAGATAGTCGTACCAGTGGATCACGCCCTCGCGCTTCTGGAAGTACCACGCCAGCATCAGCGGCATGGCGATCTTCATGATCTCGGAAGGCTGCACCACCACGCCGATATTGAGCCACCGCCGCGCGCCCTTGCGGATCAGCCCGAACGCCGCCACGCCAATCAGCAGCGCCACGCCCACGGTGTAGAGCGGCACGGCAAAACGCATCAGTGTCTGCTGCGGCAGGTTGGCGATGATCCACATCAGCACGAACGACAGCAGGATGTTGCGGACCTGGTCTTCCACCCGGCCCGGCATGTCGATGGCGGCCGAATACAGGGCCACCAATCCCGTCCCGAGCAGCAGGAAGACGATCAGCGCCAGCGGGCCGTCGAAGCCGGTGAAGAGCGACTTGATGACGTTGAATATGCGGCGCTTGTCCAGTTTGTCCATGGCGAAATCCTCAAGCGCAAATATCAGGGCGCGGCCGGCTTGGAGGCCGGTTTCTGCGCGGGCTTCGACGCCGGCTTGTTGCCGGGCTTGGCGTCCTTCGCACCCTTGGGGGTGGTGGCCGGAGCCGAAGCCGGTGCGGCGGCGTTGCCCCGTCCGCGCGGCGGCAGTTCGGGTGCCGGTTGTGCATGCGACAGCGCTTGCAGCACTTGGGCGTCCAGCGTGGCCGGGGCGACAGCTTCGGCGCTGGTGCCGGCCTCGCGCAGGGCCGGTGCCAGCAGGTCGGGCGAGAGCGGCGGCACGCTGCGTGCGGCGCCCGCCGGAACCGACGACGCGGTCGGCGCCGAAGCGGCGGCCACGGCAGTGGCGGAGGAGGCTGCCGTGCCTGAAGCGGATGTGACCCCGGATGCCGGCTCTGCAGCCACCGCCGGCGCGGCAGTGGCGCTGGCGATGGTGGCCGTCTTGCCCGTCGAGAACACGCTGGGCGTATCCACTGGCGGTTGCTGCTGGGGTTTCGGCGCGGTGGCAGCCAGCTCGGCGGGCCACTTGCCGGTCAGGTAGTAGTCCATGACCGCACGTGCAATCGGCGCGGCCGAGGCAGCGCCGAAGCCCGCGTTTTCCACGATCAGCGCCAGCGCGATCTTCGGATGGTCCGCCGGTGCGAAAGCCTCGAACAGCGCATGGTCGCGCTTGTTCTCGGGAATGGCGTGGTGGTTGTACTTCTCGTTCTTGCCCAGCGAGTACACCTGCGCCGTACCGGTCTTGCCCGCCGACACGTATTGCGCGCCGATGAACGCCTTTGCCGCCGTACCGGCCTGGTTCACGCCCACCATGGCGCGCTTGATCACGTCGATGTTGGCCTGCTTGAGCGGAATGCGATAGCTCTCCGTCGGCACCGTCAGCGCGCGCGACTTGGACAGCGAATCTTCAACCGCCTTCACCAGGTGGGGCTTCATCACCACGCCGTTGTTGGCCAGCGTCGAAATCGCATGCGCGAGCTGCAGGATGGTGAAGTTGTTGTAGCCCTGGCCGATGCCCAGCGAGATGGTTTCGCCGTCGTACCACTTCTGCTGCTCGGGGCGCTTGTAGGCTTTGCGCTTCCAGTCCGTGGAGGGCAGGATGCCGGTGCGCTCGCCTTCGATGTCGATGCCCGTGACCTGCCCGAAGCCGAACGGCTTCATGAAATCGTGGATGGCATTGACGCCCATGTCGTTGGCGAGCCGGTAGTAATACGTGTCGCACGACGCCACGATGGAGCGGTACATGTCGACCCAGCCGTGCCCGCCCGGCACGTCGTCGCGGAAGGTGTGGTTGCCGAGCGTGAACGAGCCCGGATCAGCCATGCCCCACTGCGGCGTGCGCTTGCCCAGCTCCAGCGCGCCCAGCGCCATGAACGGCTTGTACGTCGAGCCCGGCGGATACGTGCCGCGCAGCGGGCGGTTCAGCAGCGGCTTGTCCGGCGAGTTGTTCAGCTCATTCCAGGTCGCGCTGTCGATCCCTTCAATGAACAGGTTCGGATCAAACGTTGGCTTGGAGACGAAGGCGAGGATGTCGCCCGTTTCCGGCTCGATCGCCACCAGGGCGCCGCGCCGGTTGCCGAAGAGTTGCTCGGCCAGCCGCTGCAGGTTGATGTCGAGCGACAGGATCAGGTTGTTGCCCGGCGTTGCCTGCGAGGTCGACAGCGTGCGGATCGGCCGCCCGCCCGCGCTCACTTCCACCTCTTCGTAGCCGGTCAGGCCGTGCAGCTCGGTTTCGTAGCTCTGCTCGATGCCGACCTTGCCGATGTATTCCGTGCCGCTGTAGTTATTCGAATCCTTGCGCGGGTCATACGTCACGCCAGGCTGGCTGTTGGCATCGCTCATGTTGTCGATGCGGTCCAGGTCGCGCTCGGAGATACGGCCGATGTAGCCGATCACGTGCGACGCCGATTCGCCCAGCGGGTATTGGCGGAACAGCCGCGCATGCACGTCCACGCCCGGAAAGCGGAAGCGCTGCGCCGAAAAGCGCGCGACTTCCTGGTCCGTCAGCTGACTGCGGATCGGCAGGCTCTCGAAGCTGCGCGCATCTTCCATCAGGCGCTTGAAGCGACGGCGGTCGCGCGGCTGGATATCGACCACCTGGGCAAGCTGGTCGATCGTGTTATCGAGCGTGTCCTGCAGCTTGGAAGGCGTGATCTCCAGCGTGTACGCCGAATAGTTGCGCGCCAGCACCACGCCGTTGCGGTCCATGATGATGCCGCGGTTGGGCTCGATGGGCGCGACCGAAATGCGGTTGTCTTCCGCCTTGGCCGAGTACTGCTCGTGCTTGACCTGCTGCAGCCAGAAGAAGCGCGCCAGCAGCAGCCCGAAGCAGACGAGCACGAACAGGGCGGCCGCCGCCAGCCGCAGGCGGAAGCGCGACAGCTCCTGTTCGACGTTGCGGATTTCGGTCATGCCAGGTGAGGGCGAATAGCGGGGCGCATCAGGTCGGCCGCCTTAGATGGGCCGGGTTTCGTCGACGCTCTCCGGGCGACGCTGCGGCGCCAGCAGGAAGGCGTTGGCGAACGGCCACAGGGCGGCTTCGATCAGCGGCGGCAGGATGACCTGCCAGTCCGGCAGGTGCGCGCCCATCAGCAGACGGATGACGATCGGTACGGCGTGCGCCAGCACCAGCAGCGGCAGCACATGCAGCGCCTGCGACAGCACCGTGAACCACAGCACGCGCCGGTGAATCGTGATCGCGAAGTACGACAGCATCGTGTAGGCCATCGCATGTTCACCAAGCAGACGCGCTTCGTGCACGTCCATCAGCAGGCCGAGCAGAAAGGCCACCACCATGCCCACGCGGCGCGGCTGGTGGATGTTCCAGAACACCAGCACGAGCGCCACCAGATCGGGAATCCACTGCATGTGGCCCCACGGCATCAGGTTGAACAGGAACGCCAGCACGAAGCTGAACGCGATGAAGCCAGGATTGACCGGGCGCAGCAGGTATTGGGGCGAGTTCATGATCGATGGCCTCGCTTCAGCGTTTTTGCGCTGAATCGGTGTCCAGCGGGTTGCCGTCGGCGTCGGTCGGGCGCGGCGGCGGTGCGTTTTCTTCGGCTGCTGCAGCGGGCGCCGGCACGTTGGCTTCGGCGGCCGCGCGTGCGGCGCGGTCCTTCTCTTCGCGGGCGTCGCGGGCAGCGTTCTTGCCCTTGGCTGCGGGCGGCGGCGACAGATCCGTCTGCGGCGGGAAGCCCGATTCGTACTTTACGATCAGCAGGTGCCGGTTGCTGCGGATGCCGGCTACCGGCTCGCAGATCACGCGCGAGAACGCGGTGTCGGCCTTGCGCTCGATTTGCGAAATACGCGCCACCGGCAGGCCTGCCGGATAGACGCCATCCAGCCCCGACGTCACCAGCAGGTCGCCCTGCTGCAGATCGGCCGAGGCCGCCATGAAGCGCAGGTCCAGCGCGCCCGGTCGGGCACCGCCGAAGGCCACGCTGCGCAGGCCGTTGCGCACGACCTCCACGGGGATCGCCTGGTCCTTGTCGGTCAGCAGCGTGACTTGCGATTCGAGCAGCGACACGCGCGTCACCTGGCCAACCACGCCGCGGTCGTCGATGACGGGGTAGCCCGCGCGCACGCCGTCCTTCGAGCCGCGATCGATCACGATGCGCTGCGTATAGGGGTCACGCGCCTCGTAGAGGACTTCGGCCGCTACCGTGGGCACCGCCGCGTGCTGCTTCAGATTCAGCAGCGTGCGCAGATTCCGGTTTTCGGCTTCGAGCTGCGAGGCGCGCAGCGATTGCTGCGCCTGGGCAACCGCCGATTCGCGCAGGCTGCGGTTATCGACGGCCAGCTTGGTGGACGACTGCGTGTATTCGAGCGCGGCGCGTGCCGTATCGCGTGGAATCAGCACCAGGCGCTCGACGGGGTACAGGATGACCGACACGACTTGCCGGACCACGCCCAGCACGGACATGCGGGCATCGATCACGAGCAACGCAAGCGCAAGCGCGAGCAAGGCGACCAGCCGCGCGGTGGCGGACGGGCCCTGCTTGAAGAGGGGCGGCGGGGAGTAATCCATGACCCGGACGCTTCAAATGGGCACGGCAGACGCGTGACGGTCAACGTCAAGGTCAACGGCCTGCCGGCAACAGATTGGGTGTGGCGCCGGCGCGGTGCCCGAGCCCTGTGTGGACGGAGCACGGCGCACCGGCGCGAGACGCATCTCAGCGGTCCGCGAAGGCGGCTGGCGTGACCAGAACAGCAGTCACGAAATCGGTCGCAACAGCGGAACGCGGATCGGCGTGGCGCATGGTCCCGTTATTCGTACGAGAAGATGCTGCCGAGCTTGTCCATGCGCTCAAGCGCCATGCCCGAGCCGCGCACCACGCAGGTCAGCGGGTCTTCGGCCACCAGCACCGGCAGACCGGTTTCTTCGGCCAGCAGGCGGTCGAGGTCGCGCAGCAGTGCGCCGCCGCCGGTGAGCATCATGCCGCGCTCGGCAATGTCGGCGCCCAGTTCCGGCGGGGTTTGTTCCAGCGCGATCTTCACCGAGGAGACGATCTGGTTCAGCGGATCCGTCAACGCTTCCAGAATTTCGTTGGACGACACCGTGAAGGCGCGCGGAATGCCCTCCGACAGGTTGCGGCCCTTCACTTCCATCTCGCGCACTTCCGAACCCGGGAAGGCCGAGCCGATTTCCTTCTTGATGGCTTCGGCGGTCTGCTCGCCGATCAGCATGCCGTAGTTGCGGCGGATGTAGTTGACGATGGCCTCGTCGAACTTGTCGCCGCCCACGCGCACGCTGCCCTTGTAGACCATGCCGCCCAGCGAGATGATGCCCACCTCGGTGGTGCCGCCGCCAATGTCCACCACCATCGAGCCCGACGGCTCCGACACCGGCAGGCCGGCGCCAATCGCAGCGGCCATCGGCTCTTCGATCAGGTAGACCTGCGATGCGCCGGCGCCCAGCGCCGATTCACGGATGGCGCGGCGCTCGACCTGGGTCGAGCCGCACGGCACGCAGATGATGATGCGGGGGCTCGGGCGCAGCAGCTTGGTGTCGTGCACCATCTTGATGAACTGCTTGAGCATCTGCTCGGTGACGGTGAAGTCGGCGATCACGCCGTCTTTCATCGGGCGGATCGCCTCGATATTGCCCGGCACCTTGCCCAGCATCTGCTTGGCTTCCTTACCGACAGCCTGGATGGTCTTCTTGGCGTTCGGGCCGCCTTCCTGGCGGATGGCCACCACCGACGGCTCGTCAAGGACGATGCCCTTGTCGCGGACGTAGATCAGGGTGTTGGCGGTGCCGAGGTCGATCGCAAGATCGTTGGAGAAATAGCTGCGCAAAAAGCCGAACATCGAATGAATCCTGTTTTTCGAGTCATGGGCGGCCCAGCAGCAGGATTGCGGTGCTACGGCTGCACCTACGCGCGGACGTCGCAAGGGCATGCCATGCGGTCCGATCCTGCTACTGCGCTCCCGGGAATGTCGCGGGCTCCGTGGTGATCGACGGTGGGGTGCCGTGGCACTGGCCATCCTGCCGAGGCTGGGCCGCCCGGAGAGGGGGCCCCCAAGGAACCTTTGATTAAGTGTCGCCTGATGCTGACGGTGCGACTGCCGGGAGGTTCCCGGGGTACTTAATCAGAGGGTCCGTGACTGCACGAAGTCGCCTGCTGACTTAGAAATTTAGTCGGCAATCATACCTTATAATTCGGGCAATCTGCGGGTATTCGGCGGGCGTTTGGCGCCGAAATTGCGGCAAATCGGCGCTGTCGGGGCCCAACCTGGGCGCCCCTTGCGCGCAGTAGCCGTCGCTTGCCGCACGTTGCCCGCCCGCCGCTGCACTCACTGACCCATTCCGATGGCACTCGAACTCTCCGACGTCAAACGCATCGCCCATCTCGCCCGTATCGAAGTCTCCGAGGGCGAGGCCGCGCAAACCCTCATGCAGCTCAACCAGTTTTTCTCGCTGGTCGAGCAGATGCAGGCCGTGGATACCACCGGCATCGAGCCGATGGCCCACCCCATCGAGCAGGTCCAGGCGCAAGCCCAGCGTCTGCGCGACGATGCCGTCACCGAGGCCGACCGCCGTGCGGACTACCAGCAATGCGCCCCGGCCACCGAGGCCGGCCTGTACCTTGTGCCCAAGGTGATCGAGTAACCCGCGGCAATCCGCGTAAACGGCGCGTCCGCGCTGGTCTTGAGCCCACTCCATTCGACGTCGCCGGCCGCTGCCGGCAGCCCATCCGAACGTATTCGATGACCGCATCCACGATCAAAGCCCTGTCCGCCCAACTCGCCGCCAAGGAGGTTTCGGCGGAGGAACTGGCGCGCCATTACCTGTCGCGCATCGAGGCGGGGGCGCACCTCAATGCCTTTACCCATGTCGACGCCGAGGCGACGCTTGCCCAGGCGCGGGCCGCCGACGCGCGCATTGCGGCCGGCAACGCGGCACCGCTGACCGGCGTGCCCATCGCGCACAAGGACGTGTTCGTCACCCGCGGCTGGCGTGCCACGGCGGGCTCCAAGATGCTCGGCAACTACGTCAGCCCGTTTGACGCCACCGTGGTCGAACGCCTGGGCGCGGCCGGCATGGTGACGTTGGGCAAGACCAACATGGACGAATTCGCGATGGGCTCGTCCAATGAGAACTCGGCGTTCGGCGCGGTCAAGAACCCGTGGAACCTCGAGCACGTGCCGGGCGGCTCGTCGGGAGGCTCCGCCGCGGCGGTGGCGGCCGATCTGGTGCCCGCTGCAACGGGGACGGACACGGGCGGCTCGATCCGCCAGCCGGCATCGTTCTCGGGCATTACGGGGATCAAGCCGACGTACGGCCGCGTGTCGCGCTACGGCATGATCGCTTTCGCTTCATCGCTGGACCAGGGCGGCCCGATGGCCCGCACGGCCGAGGATTGCGCGCTGCTCCTGTCTGCCATGGCCGGCTTTGACCCGCGCGATTCCACCAGCCTGGAACCCGGCCGCGGCGGCGATGTGGAAGATTTCGGCCGCCTGCTCGGCCAGCCGCTGCAAGGCGCCGATGCTGCGCGCCCGCTGGCCGGCCTGCGCATCGGCCTGCCCAAGGAGTACTTTGGCGAAGGCCTGGCCGACGACGTGCGCGCCACGGTGCGCGCGGCGCTGGGCGAGCTGGAAAAGCTCGGCGCCACGCTGGTCGACATCAGCCTGCCGAAGACCGAATTGTCGATCCCGACCTATTACGTGATCGCCCCGGCCGAGGCGTCGTCGAACCTGTCGCGCTTTGACGGCGTGCGTTACGGCCACCGCGCGGCGGAATACCGCGATCTGGCCGACATGTACCGCAAGTCCCGTGCTGAAGGTTTCGGCTGGGAGGTCAAGCGCCGCATCCTGGTGGGTGCCTATGTGCTGTCCCACGGGTATTACGACGCCTATTACCTTCAGGCGCAGAAGATCCGCCGGATCATCGCGCAGGATTTCCAGAACGCATTCGCGCAGTGCGACGTGATCATGGGCCCCGTCGCCCCGACCGTCGCCTGGAAGATCGGCGAGAAGAGCGATGATCCGGTGCAGATGTACCTTGAAGACATCTTCACCCTGTCGACCAGCCTGGCAGGTCTGCCGGGCATGAGCGTGCCGGCCGGTTTTGGCGCCAACGGTCTGCCGGTTGGCTTGCAGATCATCGGCAACTATTTTGAAGAGGCACGCATGCTGCAGATCGCGCACGCGTTCCAGCAGGCGACCGACTGGCACAACCGCCAGCCTGCGGCCTGAGGCCCATACAGACGTATCGCTCCACGCAGGAGGCACGCATGAACCACCGCATCCGCACTGCACTCGGGCTGGCGCTTGCCGCCGGCCTGCTGGCGGCGTGCGTGCCGATTCCGCTGCCGTCGATTCCCGGCATCAGCCGGCCGTCGAAGCCGCCGCCGATTTCCGACCGCCGCATCGACATCAACGGCTACTGCAGCCAGACCGAAGAAGACGGTTTCCGCGAGCAGGCGACGCTTACGGTGGCCGACAACAACGTCAGCGCCATGCAATGGCAGTTGTGGGTCGGCCGGCGCGGTTCGTGTCAGTTCGACCTGTCGACGTTCCAGCAAACCAGGCGCCGCCCCAGCATCGAGCTGCGCGAGCGCTACGGCAATTGCACGCTGATGGTCTGGCAGGACCCGCGCCGCGTCACGCTGGCGCACGCCAACTGTGAAGCGCATTGCACGCCCGGCATCTATGAAGAAGCGTGGCCGGTGATGTTCGACCCGCAAACGGGCCAATGCGCCCGGAATGCCCGGTGATGCGCCTATCGCTTCGCGTGGTGGCGGCGCTGGCCGGCGCCCTGGCGCTGCACGCGGTCGCGCAACCGACGCCGGACGCCGAAGGCGCTCTGCCGGATATGCCGGCTGCGCGTGCGCCATCGGCGGCCGAGCTGGGCGTGCAGACGGTGGAGATTCCCCGTGCGTCCATGAAAGACGCCGAGGATGCGCCGCCAACGTTGACCGCCTACTGGGTCGCGTCGCCCGTCAAGGCGCCTGCGACCGGCACGCCGGTGGTGATCGCGCTGCACGGCTGCAGCGGCCTGTATACGCCGGCTGGGGCGGATGCCAAGGCGCTGGGCTCGCGGTATCGCGGTTATGCGCAGTGGCTGGGCGCGCGTGGTTACGCGGTGGTGTTTCCCGACAGTTTCGGCCCGCGCGGCAAACCGCACGGCATCTGCACCGAACGCACCGCCACGCGCGATATCAACGGCGCAGTGCGCCGCGCCGACGTGCTGGCGACGATCCGCTGGGTGGCGGGGCAGCCGGGCGTGGATGCGCGCCGCATCGTGCTGCTCGGCTGGTCCAACGGCGCGCAGGCCGTGCTGGAGGCGGTGGATGCCAGCCGCGCCTGGCCTGCCGATACGCCTGCCGTCAATCGCGCGGTGGCCTTCTATCCGGGCTGTGCATCGGCGCAGAAGCGGCCGGACTATCGGCTGAACGCGCCATTGCTGCTGCTGGCCGGCGGCAACGACGACTGGACGCCGGCTGATCACTGCCAGGCGCTGCAGACTGCCGTCCTGGCGCGCCAGCCGCAGGCGCGTTTCGAGCTGGACATGTTTGGCGGCGCGTATCACGGCTTTGACGGCACTGCCACAGTCACGGAGCGCAACGGCATCCCGAAGGGACGTCGCTACGGAACGGTCACCGTCGGTGGCGATCCGGCAGCGCGCGAGGCCGCGTTTGCGAAGCTCGCGGCGTGGCTCGATGCGCCGCACCCGTGATCGCAGCCAGACAAGAACACCTGATTACCTGAACACCTGAGTACCTAGATATTCACACCACAACAATCGACAGGACACACGCAACATGCAATGGGAAGTGGTGATCGGCCTCGAGACGCACACGCAGCTTTCGACGGTCTCGAAGATTTTCTCCGGCGCGTCCACCGCCTTTGGCGCGGCGCCCAACACGCAGGCGGCGCCGGTTGATCTGGCGCTGCCGGGCGTGCTGCCGGTGCTGAACAAAGGCGCCGTCGAGCGCGCCATCGTGTTCGGTCTGGCCATCGGCGCCAAGATCGCGCCCAAGAGCATCTTCGCGCGCAAGAATTATTTCTACCCCGATCTGCCCAAGGGCTACCAGATCAGCCAGTACGAAATTCCGGTGGTGCAGGGCGGCACGCTGACCTTCCAGGTGGAAGGCAAGAACGGTCAACCCGGGTATGAGAAGACCGTGCAGCTCACGCGCGCCCACCTGGAAGAAGATGCGGGCAAATCGCTGCACGAAGACTTTGCCGGCATGACCGGCATCGACCTGAACCGCGCCGGCACGCCGCTGCTGGAAATCGTGACCGAGCCCGACATGCGCAGCGCGGCCGAGGCCGTTGCTTACGCCAAGGCGCTGCATGCGCTGGTGATGTGGCTGGGCATCTGCGACGGCAACATGCAGGAAGGCAGCTTCCGCTGCGACGCGAACGTGTCGGTGCGGCGGGGCCCGGATGCGCCGTTCGGCACGCGCTGCGAAATCAAGAACCTCAACTCGTTCCGCTTCCTGGAAGAGGCGATCAACTATGAAGTGCGCCGCCAGATCGAGCTGATCGAAGACGGCGGCACCGTGGTGCAGGAAACCCGCCTGTACGATCCGGACCGCAAGGAAACGCGCTCGATGCGCAGCAAGGAAGACGCGCAGGATTACCGCTACTTCCCGGATCCCGACCTGCTGCCGCTGGTCATCGGTGACGACTGGATCGAGCGCGTGCGTGCCACGCTGCCTGAACTGCCGGCGGCCATGGCTGCGCGCTTTGAGTCGGCGTACGGCCTGCCGAAGTACGACGCCAGCATCCTCACCGCCACCAAGGCGACGGCTGCGTACTTCGAAGCCGTCGTGGCGGATGCGGGCGCTGCGAACGCCAAGGCTGCCGCCAACTGGATCATGGGCGAGGTTGCCTCGAACCTGAACCGCGCCGATCTGGACATCGACGCTGCGCCGGTGTCGCCTGCGCAACTGGCCAAGCTGCTCGCACGCATTGCCGACGGCACGATCAGCAACAACACCGCCAAGAAAGACGTCTTCCCCGCCATGTGGGCAGGCGAGCACGGTGGCGATGCCGATGCGATCATCGCCGAGAAGGGCCTGAAGCAGATGTCGGATTCGGGCGAGCTGGAAAAGATCATCGACGACGTGCTGGCCGCCAATGCCAAGTCGGTCGAGGAATTCCGCGCCGGCAAGGAGAAGGCATTCAACGCGCTGGTCGGCCAGGCCATGAAGGCCACGCGCGGCAAGGCCAACCCCGCACAAGTCAATGATCTGCTGAAGAAAAAACTGGGCGCAGCCTGATGAGCACCTCCACGATGAACGCACAAGACGTCGCCAACTACCTGCAGGCGCATCCGGCCTTTTTTGAAGAGCATGCGGAGCTGCTGGCCGCCATCCAGCTCACCAGCCCGCACAGCCATCGCGCCGTGTCGCTGCAGGAGCGCCAGATGGAGATCCTGCGCGACAAGAACAAGCACCTCGAACTCAAGCTGTCGGACCTGATGCGGCACGGCAACGAGAACGACCGCACGCAGCAGCGCGTACACGCATGGACGACGCGCCTGCTGGGCGAGGCCGACACGCATGCGCTGCCGTATGCCGTGCAGGATGGCCTGCGTGAAATCTTTGACGTGCCGGCCGTGGCGCTGCGCGTGTGGCAGGTCGGCGAAGAGTACGCGCACCTGGAAGTCGCGCAGGGCGTGAGCGAGGAAGTGCGCCTGTTTGCGGCCGGCCTGCGTGCGCCGTATTGCGGCGCCAATGCCGGCTTTGAAGCCGCCGGCTGGCTTGATACGACCGATACCGGCGGCGCACCGATCGAATCGCTTGCCATCGTCACGCTGCGCGTGCCGGTGCGTGGGGATGCCGATGCCAGCGCCGCGCCGGCATTCGGCCTGCTGGTGCTCGGCTCGCCGGACGCCCGCCGCTTCCATGACGGCATGGGCACGACCTACCTTGCGCAGATCGGCGAACTGGCCGCTGCTGCGCTCAACCGCCTGCGCGACTAAGCGCAGCCCGCCGCATGCCGCAATCTGCATCCGCTGATGCGTCTGGCGCGCAGGCGCCGCATCCGCAGATTGCGGCGTACCTGGACGCGCTGAAGTTCGAGCGGCAGCTCTCGCCGCACACGCTGGAGAGCTACACCCGCGAGCTGGCCGTGCTGCAGCGCCTCGGTGCGCAGCACGCCGCCAATGTCGATCTCACGCAACTGCAGTCGCACCACATTCGCCGCATGATGGCGCAGCTGCACGGCGACGGTTTGTCCGGCCGCAGCATTGCGCGGGCGCTGTCGGCGTGGCGCGGCTGGTTCAAATGGATGGCGCTGCGCGATGCCGCCGTCACCGCCAATCCCGTTGATGGCGTACGCGCCCCGAAGAGCCCGAAGCGGCTGCCGAAAGCGCTGTCCGTGGAGCAAGCTGTCGCGCTGATGGAGCAACTGCCTGGCGACGATCCCGAGACGGTGCGCGATCGCGCTGTCAACGAGTTGTTCTATTCGTGTGGCTTGCGGCTCTCCGAACTCGTCAGCCTGGATATGCGACACGTGAAGGCCGGCGCGTATGAATCGGCGAGCTGGCTCGACCTCGAGGCCCGCGAAGTGCAGGTGCTTGGTAAAGGCAGCAAGCGGCGCACCGTGCCGGTCGGCACCAAGGCGGCGGAGGCGCTGGCCGCATGGCTGGCGGTGCGCGCGCAGCTTGCCAGGCCGGACGCGGCACCCGAAGACGCGCACGCGCTATTTCTCTCGCCGCGCGGCAAGCGGTTGGCGCAGCGGCAGATTCAATTGCGCATGAAGCGCAACGCCATCGCGGCAGGTGTGCCGGCGGATGTGCATCCGCACGTGCTGCGGCATTCCTTTGCCACGCACATGCTGCAGTCATCGGGCGATTTGCGTGCGGTGCAGGAACTGCTCGGCCACGCCAGCATCGCGAGTACGCAGGTTTATACTTCGCTCGATTTTCAGCACCTGGCCAAGATCTACGATCAGGCGCATCCCCGCGCGAAGAAGAAGTAGCGCTGCCCGCTTTGCCGGGCGAACCATCCCAGTCGTATGCAAACCCTGATTCTCAAGCCCGGCAAGGAGCGCTCGCTGCTGCGCCGGCACCCGTGGATTTTCGCCAACGCCATTGATCGCGTGGAGGGCAAGCCCGCCTCCGGCGCGACTGTCATCGTGCGCGCACACAACGGCCAGTTCCTGGCGCGCGCGGCGTTCAGCCCTGTCTCGCAGATTCGCGCGCGCGTGTGGAGCTTTGATGAATCGGAGCCCGTCGACCACGCGTTCTTCAAGCGCCGCATTGCCGCCGCCGTGGCGTACCGCCGCGCGTGGGTGCACGACACCGACGCCGTGCGCCTCGTCATGGGCGAAGCCGACGGCCTGCCCGGCCTGATCGTCGACCAGTACGGCACAGGCGATGCTGGCCAGCTCGTCTGCCAGTTCAGCGCCGCCGGTGTGGAGCACTGGAAACAGGCGATCGTCGCCGCGCTCGTCAAAGAAACCGGGTGCCCGAACGTGTACGAACGGTCGGACGTGAGCGTGCGCGAGCGCGAAGGCCTGGAGCAGATGACCGGTGTGCTGGCCGGCGCCGAGCCGCCCGCCGATCTGTCCGCCACCGAGCACGGCGTGCGTTATTACGTGGACGTGCGCGAAGGTCACAAGACGGGCTTCTACGTGGACCAGCGTGACAACCGCGCGCTCGTCGGCGCCTTGGCGCGCGATCGCGATGTGCTGAACTGCTTCTGCTATACGGGCGGGTTTTCGCTGGCGGCGCTCAAGGGCGGGGCGCGCTCGGTGGTGTCGATCGACTCGTCGGGCGAGGCATTGGCGGTGGCTGAGCGCAACGTCACGCTCAACGGCTTCGATCCGGCGCGCGCCGAGTGGCTGGACGCGGACGTCTTCAAGTCGCTGCGCAACTTCCGCGCGGAAGGCCGCCAGTTCGACTTGATCGTGCTGGATCCGCCCAAGTTTGCGGCCTCGGCGCAGCAGGTCGATCGCGCGGCACGGGCGTACAAGGAGATCAACCTGGTCGGCATGCAGTTGCTGCGCCCGGGCGGCCTGTTGTTCACGTATTCGTGCTCGGGTGCAATCGACGCAGACCTGTTCCAGAAGATCGTCGCGGGCGCGGCGGCGGATGCCAAGGTCACGGCGCGTATCCAGCGCCGGCTGGCGGGCGGCGTCGACCACCCGCTGCTGACGAGCTTCCCGGAAGGCGAATACCTCAAGGGCCTGCTGCTGCAAGTCAGCTAGCAATTTGTCGCAATTTTTGGCTTGTCCTGGCAAGCCGCCATTGCGAAGATGCGGTCCTTCGTTTTCCGCATCACGTCGATGGCCTCCAATGCTGCCCATCACGCGACCGGTTGGGCAGCAGGACTGATTGCCGCCACCCTCGTCGCACAGGCTTCGCACACGTCTCTCGAACATCTCGGCAGCATCCTGGCGTTTTGCGCGGCGGTGGCCGGCAGCACCGCGCCTGACTGGATGGAGGTGGCCTGGTGGACCCGCGCCCGCCGTCTCTGGATCACGCACCGCACCGCCACCCATTGGGGCATCGGCTGGCTGGCGGCGCTTGTTCTGTCATACCAGGCGCTGGGCCACGCCCATCTGTGGGCACCGCTGCTGTTCGGCTTTGCCTGCGGCGGGCTGATGCACCTGCTGGCGGATTGGCCGAATCCGCTAGGCGTGCCCTGGATCTGGGGGCGCCATTCCCTGAACTTATGGAAGAGCGGCCACTGCGATCTAATCGTGGTGATCCTGGCATGGGCCGCGGCATGCTGGCTCGTGCGGCCGTTGTGGGCGGCGACGGCAACGCGCGTAGTTGGATGGTTCGCCCACGTCGCGCGATGAGCCGGCTGCATCGGCATCGTCTGATGGAAGCCGGGCCCGCGAGCGACTAAGTTGGAACCGCCGGACGCCACGCGTCCGAATCCAACTTGTTTGCGCAACGCTTGCGCAAACGCCCTCACCGGGAGTCGTCGATGACACTGGATGTGACGCGCCAAGACCCTCGCTACAACACGCTCAAACATGGCTTCAACCTGCGCTGGCCGTCTACGGACGCGCAGGCCGCGAGCCGCATCGCCCTCATTGAAAAGCCCGACGATGTGGCACCCGCCGTGCAGCGCATCATCAACGCGGGCCAGCGCCCGACCGTGCGCAGCGGCGGACATTGCTACGAGGATTTCGTCTCCAACAACCCCGACGGCACGATCGTCGACCTGAGCCTGCTCGCCACGCCAGAAGTGCGCGCCGACGGTTCGGTGCGCATTCCGGCCGGAACGCAAAACTGGAACGGCTACCTGGAGCTGTACAAGCGCCACAACGTGACGCTGCCTGGCGGCTCCTGCTATTCGGTGGGCGCGGGCGGGCATATCTGCGGCGGCGGGTATGGGCTGCTTTCGCGGCTGCAGGGGCTGACGGTGGATTGGCTCTCGGCCGTGGACATCGTCACGGTCGACAAGACAGGCAAGGCCGCTGCCCGCACGGTGGATGCGGCGCACGAACCGGATCTTTTTCGTGCGTGCCGCGGCGCGGGCGGCGGCAACTTCGGCGTCATCACCGGCTACACGTTCGCCAAGCTGCCCACGGCACCGCAGGAAGTCACGCTCGCCACCGTGGCCTTCGACTGGGCCACCATGACGCCGCAGCGCTTTGCAGAACTGCTGCGCATCTACGGCGAATACTGGGAGACGCGCGGCAAGGATCCGGACACGTGGGGCATGTTCTCGCTGATCAAACTCACGCACAAATCGTCGGGGCAGATCGTGCTGCTCACGCAGTTCTGCAACCCTGATGGCACGTGTTGCGACCTCTCTGTCCTCAATGATTTTCTGAACCGCTTCCAGGCCTGCGCGCCCACGCTGGTCAAAGGGCGCCCGCCCGGCTACGGCCCCGCGCACAAACAGGGCGTGGGGCAGCTGGTCTGCTCCAAGCCGCACACCATCGTGCAATACGACTGGCTCACGGCCACGCAGTATCTGAATGGCTCGGGGGCCAATCAGCGCGGCAAGTACAAATCGGCCTATATGAAGCGCGGCTTCACGGCGCGCGAGGCGCAGCGCATCTACGCCCACCTCACGCGGACGATGCCGGGCGTCGATCTGAGCCAGTCGCTGCTGCAGGTCGATTCGTACGGCGGCGCCATCAACAAGGCCGAGCGCATTGGCGACACCGCCGTGCCGCAGCGGGCGTCGATCATGAAGCTGCAGTACCAGACGTACTGGACGTCTGCCGCCGACGATGCCGGCCACCTGCGCTGGATCGGCGATTTCTACCGTGACGTCTACGGCGCCCCCGACGTGCCCGCGCCGCACAGCGGCACGCCGTACCCCGGCGACCGGTACGAGGGCTGCTACATCAACTACCCCGACGTCGACATGCTCGCCTACCCGTTCTGGCCGCAGCTCTACTACGGCAGCGGCGACCTGTACGCGTTTCTGCAGGACGTGAAGCGCCGGTATGATCCGAACAACATCTTCCACCACGCGATGTCCGTGCGTGTTTGATGGAGCCATCCCATGACCAATCGTCTTCGTCGAACTTTCATGCAGTGGACTGGTAGCTTGCCTTTGTTGGGCGCTCTTCCCAAAACCGTCATGGCCCAGGCGGGCGAGCAACCCGCTGCGTCGGGTGTGCAGCCTGCGGGCAATGCCCGCCCTCCCCGCTTCGCCTATGTCGGTACTTACACGTTCAACGCACCAGGCGGCACTGCCGGCGGCCCGGCCGCTCGCGGTATTTATGTGCTGGCGCCGCGCGGCGATGCGTGGACCCAGGTGCAGGTCGTCGAAAGCGCCAATCCGTCGTTCCTGGCCGTGCACCCGAACCAGCGGTTCCTGTACGCCATCAATGAATTGGAGGTCTACGAGGGTCGCCCAAGCGGCAGCGCCGAGTCCTATGCGATCGACCCGCGCGACGGCAAGCTGACGCTGCTCAACCGCCAGCCGCTCTCTTTGTCGGGCACCAACCCTGCGCACGTGGTGGTGTCGCCGGACGGCAAACACCTGTGCGTGTCGATCTACAGCGGTGGCGCGTACAACCTCCTGCCGATCGGTGAGGACGGCAAGCTCGGCACCGTGTCCGGCATCTTCAAGGACACCGGCTCCGGCCCCCGCCCCGAACAGGAAGCGCCGCACGCGCACATGATGCTGTTCGAGACCACCGGCCAGCACGTGATCGGCACCGATCTGGGCACTGACCGCATCAACGTGTTCGCCATCGAGGGCGGCAAGCTCGCCCCGCGGGATCGCGCGCAGCTCAAGCCCGGCAGCGGCCCGCGCCACCTGGCGCTGCATCCGCAAGGCAAGCTGCTCTACGTCATCAATGAACTCGAGGGATCGGTCGCCAGCCACGGTTATGACCCCGCTACCGGCCATGTGTCGGAGGAGCGCCAGCGCATCTCCACAACGCCCGCCGACTACACCGGCCAGAAGAGCGGCGCCGAGATTCTTGTGCACCCGTCGGGGCGCTTCCTCTACGCGAGCAACCGCAAGCTGAAGTCCGATCATCCGCTGGCCGACAGCGTGGCCGCTTTCGGCATCGACGCCTCCGGCAAGCTGGCGCCGCTCCAGTACTGGAACGAAGGTGTGCACTTTCCGCGCGCGATGACGATGGCGCCCGACGGCAGCCACGTCTACGTGCTCAGCCAGAAGGGCGATACGATCCTGCGGCTGCGCATTGACGGGCAGACCGGCAAGCTGGATCAGCCCACGGTGGTGGCGAAGGTGCCGACGCCGGTGTGTCTGGTGTTTGCGGCATAAGCGCTACCGGCGCGCGAAAAGAAACCTTGGGCGGTGCAAGGCCGCCCAGTTGCAACTCAATTGCAGCAACCCGCGCCCCGTGGGACAATCCCGCGCATGAATACCCCGGCGCCGCGCGACGATCTCGCCACTCCGCAACCCCATTCGCCTGAAGAGGCGGCCCGCGCACGCCTGCGCGGCCTGGGCAGCCGTGTGACCGAGCCCCGCGTGCGCGTGCTGGCTGTGCTGATGCAGGGCGCCGATGCGCTTTCGCACCAGGCGGTATGCGACGCGCTGCCGGACGACTCCGGCATCGACCGCGTGACGGTCTACCGCGTGCTCGACTGGCTCGTGGCAGGCGGCATCGTCCACAAGACGGCCGGGGCCGATCGTGTCTTCCGCTTCAGTCTGGCCGAGCACGATGCCGCGCGGGAAGCTGCGCACCGCTCGCACAGCCACTTCCATTGCACGCAATGCGGGCGCGACTTCTGCCTGGAAGGCGCCGAGCCGCCGGCCATGCCGATGGCCGCCCTGCCCGCCGGCTTCGCGGCCGACCATGCTGAACTCACCATCAAGGGCGCCTGCGCGGATTGCGCGCCTCTGGCGTCTCATCACAAGACAGGAAACGCACCATGTCCAAAATGATCCCCGTTACCATCCTGACGGGCTTTCTCGGCAGCGGTAAGACCACGCTGCTCAAGCGCATCCTGAACGAACAGCACGGTATGAAGATCGCCGTGATCGAAAACGAGTTCGGCGAAGAGAACATCGACAACGACATCCTCGTGCAGGACGGCAACGAGCAGATCGTGCAGATGAGCAACGGCTGCATCTGCTGCACCATCCGCGGCGATCTGGTGAAGGGGTTGTCCGATCTGCTGACGCGCCGCGACAACGGTCAAATCCAGTTCGATCGCGTGGTCATTGAAACCACCGGTGTGGCCAACCCGGGCCCGGTCGCACAGACCTTCTTCATGGACGACGAGATCGCCAGCCGCTACCTGCTGGATGCCGTCATCACGCTGGTCGACGCCAAGCACGGCAACATGCAGCTCGACAAGCAGGAAGAGGCGCAGCGCCAGGTGGGCTTTGCCGACGCCATCTTCATCACCAAGAGCGATCTGGTGTCCGCCGACGACGTGGACGCACTGCGCCACCGCCTGCTGCACATGAACCCCCGCGCCCCGATCCGCACCGCCAATTTTGGTGACGCGCCGATCGACACCATCTTCGACCTGCGGGGCTTCAACCTGAATGCCAAGCTGGAGATCGACCCCGACTTCCTGCGCGAAGACGGTCATGATCACAACCACGATCACGATCACGACCACGCCTGCTCGGCCGACTGCGATCACGACCACGATCATGAGCACCACGGTCACGGCCATCACCACCATCACGGGCATGCGCACCATACCGACCGCATCGCCTCGTTCGTCTTCCGCAGCGAACGGCCGTTCAACTACACCAAGCTGGAGGAGTTCCTCTCCGGCGTGCTGAACATCTACGGCGAGAAGCTGCTGCGCTACAAGGGCGTGCTCTATATGGAGGGTGTCGACCGCAAGGTCGTGTTCCAGGGCGTACACCAGCTCATGGGTAGCGATGTAGGCGGAAAATGGGACGGCGAGACCCCTTCCAACCGGATGGTGTTCATCGGTGTCGACCTGCCGCGCGAAACGATTCTGAAAGGATTGGAGAACTGCCTGGCCTGATTCGGCCGCTTCCCCCTCCTTTTGGGTGGCCCCGCCGCGCGCTTTCAGGCAGAATCCGGGCCGGATTTCCTGTCCGTGTTTCTCCGATAGTTCAGTTAATATCGTTCAGCTACAATAGGTCGATTTAGAAGCACGTCGTCCGAAGCACGTCCGATAGGAGAGCAGGCGATGGTGACTAAGACCAAGGAAGGACGCGGCGCCAACGGCGGTGCTGGGCAGTCCGGAACGGAGTCGGCAGCAGCCCAGGCTGCGCCAGCCACCCGAAAAAAAGCGGCAGGGGGCGCCGCTGCGGGAGAGGCAAAAGGAGGCGCGCGGGGCGGCAAGTCCGCCGCCAGCCAGAATGAGTCCGACGCATCCCCGCGCGAGGACGACGCGACAGCCGACACGGCGCGCGATTTACCAGGATCATCCGCAGCAACCATGAGCAGCAAGAAACTACTCACCGAAGCCGAAATCCTGAAGATGGGCGACAAGGATTACATGAACGAGGCGCAGCTCGCCTTCTTCAAAGACCGGCTTGTAAAAATGCGCGACGAAATTCTCGCGAACGCCAATCAGACTGTCAGCGACCTGCGCGAGACGGTAGTGGTGCCGGACCCGGCTGACCGTGCCACCATCGAAGAAGAACACGCGCTGGAGTTGCGCACGCGGGATCGCGAGCGCAAGCTGCTCAAGAAGGTGGAGCAGTCGATTGCCCGTATCGACGCTGGCGACTACGGCTACTGCGATGAAACCGGCGAGCCAATCGGCGTGCCGCGCCTGATCGCCCGCCCCACCGCCAACCTGACGCTGGAGGCGCAGGAGCGCCGCGAAAAGCGCCAGAAGATGCATGGTGACTGACGCACGCGTCGCATGCGTCTGATGCGTTTGTTTGAATTTGGCAGCCCGGTAATCCACCGGGCTGTTTGCTTTGTTAGGCCACGAACCGAGGCCACTGATCATGTCCCGTCCGCTTCCTGTTACCGTGCTGTCCGGCTTTCTGGGCGCCGGCAAGACCACGCTGCTCAACCACGTGCTCGCCAACCGCGAGGGCAAGCGTGTGGCCGTGATCGTCAATGACCTGTCGGACGTCAACATCGACGCGCAGCTCGTGGGCGATGGCACAGCCACCAGTGCGCAGCTCTCGCGCACTGACGAGCGCATGGTGGAGCTGTCCAACGGCTGCATCTGCTGCACGCTGCGCGAAGACCTGCTCGACGAGATCGCGCGCTTGGCCCGCGAAGACCGCTTCGACTACCTGCTGATCGAATCGACCGGCGTGGCCGAGCCGCTGCCGATTGCCGAGACGTTTACGTTTGAAGACGCTGAAGGCGACGTGCTGTCCGACCTCGCGCGCCTCGACACCATGGTCACCGTGGTTGATGCGCAGCACTTCCTGGTCGACTACGACGCAGCGGATTTTTTGTCCGATCGCGGCCAGGCGCGTGATGAAGATGACGATCGCACCGTCGTCGACTTGCTCATCGAACAGGTCGAGTTTTGCGACGTGATCGTGCTCAACAAGATCGATCTCGTGAGCGATGCCGAGCGCGAGCGCCTGGCAGGCATCCTGCATTCATTGAACCCGAGGGCGCGCATCGTGCCCGCATCGTTCGGCAAGGTGCCGCTGGACGAAATTCTCAATACGCATCGCTTTGATTTCGATGCCGCGTCTGCAGCCCCGGCGTGGCTGGCCGAGCTGCGCGGCGAACACGTTCCCGAGACCGAAGCGCTCGGCATTCGAAGCTTTGTCTATCGCCGCCGCGTGGCATTCCACCCGCAGCGCCTGTGGGACCTGATGCACACCGAATGGCTGCGCGAACACGGCCGCGTGCTGCGCTCGAAAGGCTATTTCTGGCTGGCCTCTCGCATGGACACGGCGGGCAGCTGGGGCCAGGCCGGCGGCGTGATGCGCCATGGCGGCGCCGGCGCATGGTGGGCTGCGGTGGATGAAGCCGAGTGGCCTGACGAGGAAGAAGCCCGCGCAGACATCCAGGACAAGATGCACGACAACGGTGCGCCCGCGCAGTGGGGCGACCGCCGCCAGGAACTGGTCTTCATTGGCACGGACCTGGATGAAGCCGCGCTCATCGCGCAGCTCGACACCTGTCTGCTGACCGAGGCGGAGATGGCTGCCGGGCCCGAAGTTTGGGCTGCGCTGCCCGATCCGTTCCCCGCGTGGGCCTACGACGACCATGACGAGGAAGACGGCGACGACGACCACGATCACCAACACGGTGACGACTGCGACTGCGGGCACCATCACTGAGCACGCAGACCCCCTGCTTCATTGGCGTTGACACCGGCGTCGTCCGGTCCTGACAATCCCCCGAACGTTTTGCTTTCGTCACGAACCATCGGGGAGTCGTCATGCCGGTCCTGCGTCTGCTGCGCGCTGCGAACCTTGTCGCCGCGCTGTCTTTTGCCACGGCGCTTGCGGCGCTCACACCGGGTGCTGCGCATGCCCAGCCGCCTTCCACGCTGGTGGTCGGCCTGTCGAGCGATGTCACTTCGCTCGATCCGCACTTCCATAACGTCACGCCCAATTCGAACGTGGCCGAGCATATGTTCGAGGCGCTGATCGCCAAGGACGAGAAGATGCGCCTCAAGCCCGGCCTCGCCACGTCGTGGAAGGCGCTGAGCGATACGGTGTGGGAAATCAAGCTGCGTCCCGGCGTGCATTTCCATGACGGCAGCGAGTTCACCTCGGCCGACGTCGTCTATTCGCTGGCGCGCCCAGCCACCATCAAGAACAGCCCCTCGCCCTTCACGATCTACACGCGGGGTTTCAAGGACGTGACGGCCGTCGACAAGCTGACCGTGCGCATCACCACCAACGGCCCTTATCCGCTGGTGCCGAACGACTTGTCGACCATCTACATGGTGTCAAAAAAGGCCGTCGAAAAAGCCGGCGCGGACGATTTCAACAATGGCCGCGCCATGATCGGGACCGGGCCGTACAAGTTCGTGTCGTTTACGCGCGGCGATCGGCTGGAGCTAGCGCGCTTCGATGGCTACTGCGGTAAAAAGCCGCAATGGCAGCACGTGACGCTGCGCATTCTGACGGCAGACGCACCGCGCGTGGCAGCGCTGTTGGCGGGCGATGTGCAGGTCATCGAGAACGTGCCAAGCTCGGACATCAAGAAGCTGTCGGCCGACCCGGCGGTGTCGGTATTCAAGATGCCGGTGTTCCGGATGATGTATCTGCATATGGATTCGAACCGCGATGTATCGCCGTTCGTGACCGACAAGGCGGGCAAGCCGCTGCCGAAGAATCCGCTCAAGGATGCACGCGTACGCGAGGCGATCTCGCTGACAATTTCACGCCAGGCCATCGTCGATCGCGTGATGGAAGGCGCGGCCGAGCCGACGGGCCAGCTCGTCAACAGCGCGCTGTTCGGCCACGTGCCGGGCCTGAAGGCACCGTCGGCGGACCCCGCCGCAGCGAAAAAGCTGCTCGCCCAGGCTGGCTACCCCGACGGTTTTGCCATCACGCTGCATGCCACCAACAATCGCTATCCGAACGATGACCGCGTCGCCCAGGTGATTGCGTCAATGCTTTCGCGGGTGGGCATCGTGACCAAGGTGGAGACGTTGCCGTCGGCGTCGTTTTTCACGCGGGCGAACAAGCTGGATTTCTCGTTTTTGCAGGCGGGTTGGGGTGCCGATACGGGGGAAGCCAGTTCCAGCCTGAAAGCGCTGCTGGCCACGTATGACCCGGCGCGCGGCTGGGGGGCATCCAATCGCGGGCGTTATTCGAACCCCGCACTCGACGCCAAGCTGGCTGAAGCGCTGCAGACGCTGGACGACAGCAAGCGCGAAAAGCTGCTGCAGGAGGCCACGGAAATCGGTATGCGCGATTACGGCGTGATTCCGCTCTACTTCAACATCAACGTATGGGCAGCGCGCAAGGGCTACGCGGTGGTGCCGCGTCTGGACGAGCGCACATATGCATTCGATGTGACGCACTGAACGGGTGTGAAACGTCGTTAGAAGCGATTTCCGGCGCACAAAAACTGTGCGTTACGACGGAAATCAGGCTTGAAATCCTCAGGGCTGGCGTCAAGTATGAAGTTCTTTGGCCGGCCCGCTGGGGGCCGCGCCAAGCCGGACCCCTAGGAACAAGCGCATGGAACAGTATCACGGCACCACCATCGTCAGCGTGCGGCGCGGCAACCAAGTCGCGCTCGGCGGCGACGGCCAGGTCACGCTGGGCAATATCGTCATGAAGGGCTCGGCCCGCAAGGTGCGCGCCATCTACGACGGCAAGGTACTGGTGGGCTTTGCCGGCGCGACCGCCGACGCCTTCTCCCTGCTCGACCGCTTTGAGGCCAAGCTGCAGAAGCACCAGGGCAACCTGCTGCGCTCGGCCGTCGATCTCGCCAAGGACTGGCGCACCGATCGCGCCCTGCGCCACCTTGAAGCGATGCTGATCGTCGCAGACCGCGAAGCCACGCTCATCATCACCGGCAACGGCGATGTGCTGGACCCGGAGGGCGGCATTGCTGCCATTGGCTCGGGCGGCTCGTATGCCCAATCGGCAGCCAAGGCGCTGATGGAGAACACCGACCTCGCGCCGCGCGATGTGGTGGAAAAATCGCTGCGGATTGCCGGCGAACTCTGCATCTATACCAACACCAATTTCGTGATCGAGACGCTCGAATAACGAGCGCCTTCATCGACAGGATTCCCATGTCTGAAACCATGACGCCGTCGGAAATCGTCTCCGAACTCGACAAGCACATCATCGGCCAGCACAAGGCCAAGAAGGCCGTGGCCGTGGCGCTTCGCAACCGCTGGCGCCGCCAGCAGGTGGGAGACCCGCTACGCCAGGAAATCACGCCCAAGAACATCCTGATGATCGGGCCGACCGGCGTGGGCAAGACCGAGATCGCGCGCCGCCTGGCCAAGCTGGCCGACGCACCGTTCATCAAGATCGAGGCGACGAAGTTCACTGAGGTCGGCTACGTCGGCCGTGACGTCGACACCATCGTGCGCGATCTGGCCGAGATGGCGGTCAAGCAAACGCGCGAATCCGAGATGAAGAAGGTGCGCGCCAAGGCCGAAGATGCAGCCGAAGACCGCATTCTCGACGTGCTGATCCCGCCCCCGCGCGACATCGGCTTTGCGCAGCCGGAAGAGAAGGATTCGACCGCGCGCCAGACCTTCCGCAAGAAGCTGCGCGAAGGCCAGCTCGACGACAAGGAAATCGAACTGGAAGTGTCGGCCGGCGTGCCGAGCATGGACATCATGGGGCCGCCGGGCATGGAAGACATGACCGATCAGATCCGCTCGATGTTCGCGGGCCTGGGCCAAGGCAAGAAGAACCGTCGCAAGATGAAGGTGAGCGAAGCCTTCAAGCTGCTGATCGACGAAGAGGCGGCGAAGCTCGTGAACGAAGACGAGTTGAAGCAGAAAGCGGTGGCCAACGTCGAGCAGAATGGCATCGTATTTCTGGACGAGATCGACAAAATTGCCAGCCGCAGCGAATACGGCGGCGGCGAGGTGTCGCGTCAGGGCGTGCAGCGTGACTTGCTGCCGCTGGTGGAAGGCACGACCGTCAATACGAAGTACGGGATGATCAAGACCGATCACATCCTGTTCATCGCGTCGGGTGCGTTCCATCTGTCCAAGCCGAGCGATCTGATTCCGGAGTTGCAGGGCCGATTCCCGATCCGTGTGGAACTGGATTCGCTGTCGGTGGACGATTTTCGCGCGATTCTCACGCAGACCGATGCCAGCCTTACCAAGCAATATCAGGCGCTGCTGAAGACCGAAGGTGTTGATCTTGTGTTTGCAGAAGACGGCATCCGCCGCCTCGCCGAGATCGCATGCTCGGTCAACGAGAAAGTCGAGAACATCGGCGCACGCCGCCTGTACACCGTGATGGAGCGGCTGCTGGAAGACCTGTCGTTCCACGCGCACAAGTCCTCAGGCGAGACGGTGACCATCGACGCCGCATACGTCGACGAGCGCTTGAACGAGCTGTCGGGCAACGAAGATCTGTCGCGCTACGTGCTCTAAGCGTGTAAGCAACGCATTCCATATGCACTTCGGGCCGCATCGGAGACGATGCGGCCCGTTTTGTTTGGATGTCTGCAAACGCAAGCCCAGCAAGGGTTTGCTCGGGATCACCCAGGGTCGGGCCCGTTTTCTGCTGAAGCGAATGGTGCCGCACAGACAATGCGCGCCGCGCACCTGAGGTGCGTGATTCCAACTACGACATCCGACTACGACAAGGAGAGAAGCGTATGAAACCGATCCAACGCCTGGCCCTGTGTTGCGTGCTCGCCTGCGCCCCGTTCGGCATTGCCCATGCCCAGCCCGCGCCGGCCTCCACTGGGGCCGCCGGCGCTTCCGCCTCGAATGATGCCAAGCGCAACGCTTACGACAGCGCCGTCAAGCAAGCCGATGCCAACTACAAAGCCGCCAAGGACAAGTGCGATGCGATGAAGGGCAATGACCGCGACGTTTGCCGCGCGCAGGCCAAGGGCGATTACAACGTCGCCAAGGCCAACGCGATGGTCGAGCGCGATGGCACGGAAGCCGCCCGCAACCGCGCCGCCAAGGAGAAGGCCGAGGCCGACTACGACGTCGCCAAGACGAAATGCGATGCCATGAAGGGCAACGAGAAAGACACCTGCGTGAAGGACGCCAAGGCCGCTTACACGCGCGCCAAGGCCGGCGAGGAAGTGAACCATGCCAAGGCCACCGGCAACGCCAAGGACGTGAGTGAAGCCCGCCGCGATGCCGTCAAGGACACCAACGACGCCAACTACAAGGCCGCCAAGGAGCGTTGCGACGCCATGTCTGGCGATGCCAAGACGAAGTGTCAGAACGACGTCGCCGCCAAGTTCAAGAAGTAAGCCGCAAGGAAGTGTTCACACGGGCGGCCTGCCGGTCGCCCCTGCTTTGTCTCAATCGCTCAATCTATCAATTGCAACGGAGGACGTATGAACTGGGATCAGATCGAAGGCAAATGGGATCAAGCCAAGGGCAAGATCAAGGAAAAGTGGGGCCAGCTCACCGACGATGATCTGACGGTGATCCGCGGCAAGCGCGATCAGCTTGCCGGCAAGATCCAGGAGCGCTACGGCTATACGAAGGAACGCGCTGAAGACGAACTCAAGGCGTGGGAGCGCGACACCCGCTGGTAATGCCGCGGTGATGTCGATGTAGTGACAGGCGGCCGGCCGTTTATTTTGCGACCGGCCGCTTGCCCAATTTGCGCTGCAGCGTCCGACGGTGCATGTTGAGCGCCCGCGCCGTGGCGGAGATATTGCCGCCGTGCTCGGCGAGTACGCGCTGAATGTGTTCCCATTCCAGGCGAGCGACGGACAGCGGCGCGGGGTTCTCCATCGTCTGTTCAGCCACGGCTTCAGACACGCCGACTTGCAGCGCCAGCAAAATCGAGTCGACATTGGCCGGCTTGGCCAAATATTCATCAGCGCCTAGCTTGACCGCCTGCACGGCGGTGGCGATGCTCGCATAGCCCGTGAGGATCAACATGCGCGCCTCGGGCAGCGCCTGGCGCAATGGAGCAATCCAGTGCAGGCCCGAATCCGTGCCGCCATGGGGCATCAGTCCCTTGTCGCTGGTGGCCAGATGCAGATCGACGGTGACATGCGAGAAGCGCGTCTGGCGCGCCAGGGCCAGTGCCTCGCCGCCGGTGTGGGCGATCTGCGGAGCAAAGCCGCGGCGCGTGAGCGCGCGCGCCAGCGTCTGCGCAAAGACGTCGTCGTCATCGAGGATCAGAAAGGGGGCGGGCTGCTGCATGGTGTTCTCCGAGGCCGTACGCGCTTGGGGCTGCGTCAGGCCGTCTCATTATGTAAAGAGGGTGGGCGCGCCCATGATGGGAGCGGCCGGGTGTTCTGTCGGACCACCGATCGGCAGGCGGAGTTCGGCAATGGCGCCTTGCGGCGGGTTCGGACGCAGCGTCACGGTACCACCCAGCCGGCGCGCCGTGGTGGAGGCCAGATACAGCCCGATGCCGCGTCCGCCGTGCCGGCTTGGCACCGGCGTGCGGCCAAGCGAGGCGCGCAGGTCTTCCGGCAAGCCCAACCCCGTATCGACGATGGACAGCACGATCTGTGGGGGCATATCGCGTGGCGCATCGGGGTTGGCGTCGATCCTGGCGGTCAGCAGCAGTGGCACCAGGTCGCGCCCGGCGTGGTGCTGGCTCCGGGCAGCGTTGTCGAGCAGGATGGTAAGAATCTGACCGACGTTCACCGCATCCAATTCCACTGCCTGTGCCGCGGGCGACGCCTCCGTGTGGAGGCGGATGTCCGGATGGCGAAGCTGCCACGTCTGCGTAAAACCCGGTAGCCATTGGCCGAGCGGCTCCGGCGCGCCGTCGTTGGGTTTGCTCTGCAGTCTCGCCAGCGCGGCGCGGCACAGCTCGAGCTGCTGTTCGATGGCGCGCAGGTCTTCACGGTACGGAGCGAGTGGGGAGTCGGGCTGCTTCGCGTCGTGCTGCAGTTCGCCGGTGATGACGGCCACGGTAGACAGCGGCGTGCCCATTTCATGCGCCACGCTCGCGCCTTGCGACATCAAAGCTTCGATGCGTTGTTCGCGCAGCAGCCGCTCGCGCGCTTCGGTCAGCTGTGCATCGCTCTCGCGCAGCGCGGCGGACAGGCGCGCCGTAAAGCCGGCGATCATCGCGCTGCTGGCCACAAAATCGATCCACATGCCGGCCAGGTGATAGGCCAATGCATCGGCCTGGTTCGCCAGCTTCAGCGGGATGTAGTTGCCGAGCATCATGCTGTAGGCGGCCAGGGCGTACAGCGTCAGGCCGACCACGTGAGCGATCGGCAGCACGGCGGCGGCAATCGCCAGCGCCGGCAGATAGAACGAGACAAACGGGTTGGTCGCGCCACCTGTGAAATACAGCAGGGCGGACAGCGCGGTCAGGTCCACCAGCAGTTGAACGGTGATCTCGATATGCTGCACGGGCCGGTTGCGCCGCACCCGCCATCCGGTCAGCAGGTTGAACAGCGCGTGCAGGCCCATCACGCTCAACAGCGGCACCACCGGCAGTTGCACGCCAAATACCAGCGGCGCGAGCAGCATCAGGACCAGTTGGGTGGCCAGCAGGCTCCATCGCAGCCAAAACAGGCGGCGTAGACTGGAGGCATCCAGCAGCGGGGCGGCAAGAGACAGGGTGGAAAGCATGGTGAACAAGTGTAAACGTGCGCGCCGCGCGGTTCTCCGTGCGGCGATGCGTCAATCAGCCGCACAATTGTGCACCCAACCTATCTCCCCGCAGGTGCTGTGCTTTAATGCGCAGCACGTACGTCCTGACAGGAGCCTTTGATGATGACGTCCCGGTTGATCCGTTCTTCCGCAGCCTTGGCTGTGCTCACCGCTGGCCTGCTCGCCAGCGTCACCGCTTACGCGCAGGTCACGGTGCAAGACGCGTGGGTGCGCGGCACGGTGCCCGGCCAGACGTCCAGCGGCGCATTCATGACGCTGCAATCGGCCGACGGTGCCAAGGTGGTGGGCGTGTCGACGCCCGTGGCCGGCACGGCCGAGATTCATGAAATGAAGATGGAAGGCAACGTCATGCGCATGCGCGCCGTTCCGTCGCTGGAGCTGCCGAAGGGCCAGACGGTGCAGCTCAAGCCGGGTGGCTACCACGTGATGCTCATGGACCTGAAGCAGCCGCTGGCCAAGGACGCCACCGTGCCGCTCACGCTGAAGGTGGAGCTGGCTGACAAGCGCGTCGTCGAGCAGAAGGTCGAGGCCCGCGTGCGCGACCTGACCGCCGGCAACATGCCCGCCATGAACCACGGTGGCGAACACAAACATTGATGGCTTGCGGCGAGTGTCGCTTCACGCCACGCAAGCAAGCATTCCCATGGCTAACAAGACACTGGGCACTCGCCAGAAACTGACCTTCCGCATCGAGCCTTCAACGAAGGCCGGCACGGCGCGCCCGCGCAACGTTTTCGTGCCGCTCGCCCGCGGCCGCAAGGCCGGCGCCCACACCGAAGGCGGCCACGCTGAACGTCAGCGCGGCCGGGCCGACGTCCGCCGTGCACTGCGCACGCTCGACGACGACGGCAAAGACAAGGACTGATCAGTCAGTTGGATTCGGATGCTGCCCGCGCCTGCGCAATCGCTTCGCGCAGGCAACGCTGGCAGCGGCAGCCTTGTCCCGGGCGCCGCGCGCTGACAGGTAGCGCTTCTTCGGTCATGCACCAGCATGTTGTATCGCGCTGCGAGCCCTCGCCGATGGCGCCGCAGCGCAACGCCGCGCCGCAGATTGCACATGCGGTGTTGGCGGCCGACGGGGTCACGCTTGGCTGCTCCCGTCGTCGTCGTGCCCGAGCTTGTGCATTGCCTGCCGCAGAAACCCCATCTGGTGTGAGAACCGCGTACACGCATCGCAGGCAAACAAATGCACACGTAGGCGCAGCCGCTCACCTGTGGACAGGTCGCGGTCCATCTTCGACACCAGCATGCGGTGGGCTTCTTTGCAGGTGGGTAGTCCCCAACGGTTCGGCATGATTGTTCTCGGTGATGCGGCTTAGGTGCGCCTACGGGCGGTTCAGGCGGCAGTGGGCTGATTGCCGAACCAGTGCAGGTCAAGGCACTCGCGCAGGCGCATGCGGGCACGGTAGAGCAGTGCCCAGGCATTGGTCGCGGTGATCTGCAATTCCTGACAGATTTCGTCGGTTTCCAGCTCCAGCCATTCGCGCATCATGAAGACGCGGCCAACGCGCGGCGGCAGGCGATCGACGCACATTTGCAGCACGTCGAAGAACTCGCGCCGCGACAGCGCGGCATCGGGGTCGCCCCAGTCGGACGGCGGGCTCGTGTAATGGCCGTCGGCGGCGAACAGACTGTCGAAGACGGCCTCGTCGGAACGCATGCCGGCCTCGTCGGATTCACCGCCTGCAAGCAGCGAGACGCGCACTTCGCGCCGCCCCGAGCGGATCGCATCGATGATCTTGTGCTTGAGGATGCCGATGACGTAAGTCTTGAGCGAGGCGTTGCCGGCAAAGCGCTCGGGATGTTCGAGCACCGCCAGGATGGTGTCGGCCACCGTGTCTTCGGCCAGGGCCGTGTCGCGCAATTGCAATTGCGCAAAGCGCAGCAGGTGAGGGCGCAGCGCGTCGAGTTGGTCGGGTGCGATGGCCATGATTCCCCAGGGTGTTCTTTCGTGGCAACGGTATGGCGGGCACACAAGGTGCGCCAGCAGACCGTAGCGCCTTTTCTTGTAAAATCCCGCTGCCGAAAATGGGCTGCTTCGTTTTTTTGTGTTGCAGGCGACATTCGGCGTTCCATCATACCTGCCCAACCGGATGTCACCGTCATGACCGCTTCTGCTGCCCCCGACCCTGCTGGCCTCGACCCCGAACTCGCGCATATCGCGCCACCGGTGAAGGCTGACATTCTTGCGCAGGCTCTGCCTTACATTCGCAAGTTCCACGGCAAGACCATCGTTATCAAATACGGTGGCAACGCCATGACGGAAGAAAAGCTCAAGCACAGCTTTGCGCGCGACGTGATCCTGCTCAAGCTGGTCGGCATGAACCCGGTGGTGGTGCACGGCGGTGGCCCGCAAATTGACGAAGCCCTGAAGAAGGTCGGCAAGCAAGGCGCCTTCATCCAGGGCATGCGCGTGACCGACGAAGAGACCATGGAAGTGGTCGAGTGGGTGCTCGGCGGCGAAGTCCAGCAGGACATCGTCATGCTGATCAACCAATACGGCGGCCAGGCGGTCGGCCTGACCGGCAAGGACGGCGGGTTGATCCGCGCCAAAAAGCTGAAGATGCCGGATCGGGAGAAGCCGGGCGAGTTTCTCGACATCGGCTTCGTGGGCGACATCGAGACGATCAATCCGGCCGTGGTCAAGGCGCTGCAGGACGACGCGTTCATTCCGGTCATTTCGCCGATCGGCTTCTCTGACGAAGGCCAGGCCTACAACATCAATGCCGATGTCGTCGCCGGCAAGATGGCCGAGATCCTGAAAGCCGAAAAGCTGGTCATGATGACCAACATTCCGGGCGTGATGGACAAGCAGGGCAACCTGCTGACCGACCTGTCGGCGCGCGAGATCGACGAATTGTTTGCCGACGGTACGATCTCGGGCGGCATGCTGCCGAAGATTTCGTCGGCACTGGATGCCGCCAAGAGCGGCGTGAACTCGGTGCACATCGTCGATGGCCGCATCGAGCACTCGCTGCTGCTGGAAATCCTGACCGAACAGGCGTTCGGCACGATGATCCGCTCGCACTGATGCGAACCACCCGGGCGGTGCGCGTGCGCCATGCTGCGCGCACCTTCCCGCGCGAGGTGCCGGCGGGCTCCGCGCCCGCCCGGCAGCCGGTCTGGCTGTTCGACCTCGACAACACCCTCCACCACGCCTCCCACGCGATCTTTCCGCAGATCAACCGGCTGATGACGGCATACGTGGCGCGCGTGCTCGGCACGGATGACGCCACAGCCAGCAAGGTGCGCGTGGACTATTGGCGCCGCTATGGCGCCACGATTCTCGGCATGGTCCGTCATCACGGCGTCGACCCCGATGATTTTCTCGCCGAAGCACACCGCTTTGAAGACCTGCGCGCCATGGTGCGCGCCGAACGCGGCCTCGCCCAACTGCTGCGCGCCCTGCCCGGGCGCAAGATCCTGCTGACCAACGCCCCGGTTGCCTACGCGCGCGAGGTGCTGCGGCTCATTGGCCTGAAACGCGCATTCTTGCGCGAAATTGCCGTCGAACACATGTGGGTGCACCGGCGCCTGCGCCCGAAACCCGATCCGCTGATGCTGCGCCGCTTGCTCGCCCGCGAGCGTATTGCGCCATCGCGCGCCATCCTCGTCGAAGACACGCTTTCTCACCTCAAACGCTATCGGCGACTGGGCATCGGTACGGTCTGGGTGACAGGCTATCTGCGGCGCGTGCCGCCGGGCGTCCAGCCGACTTCCGTTGCCGATGCATTGCATCCAATGCAAGCGTCGGCAATGGGCGCGCGTGCAAATTCACCACATCAACCGTCCGCCACACCGATTTTGTTCGCGAACCGGCCCGGCTATGTGAGCGTGAAAGTAAAATCGGTGCTTCAACTAAAACGAAGGCTTGTTCGACGCGGCTAGGCAGTGGTAACTCCGCGCTCAGAACGGGAGAGGGGCCAGGAAGTCATGAGCAACGCGCAAACCGAGTTTCCGACCGCCGAGCCGGTCGCGGACGTCGCCATAGCAGCACCGCCGGTACGCAAACGCCCCCGCCCGGGCGAGCGCCGTGTGCAGATTCTGCAGACGCTCGCCGGTATGCTCGAGCATCCGCGTGGTGAAAAGATCACAACCGCAGGCCTGGCTGCACGCCTGGATGTCTCCGAAGCGGCTCTCTATCGTCACTTCGCCAGCAAGGCGCAGATGTTCGAAGGGCTGATCGAATTTATCGAGCAGACCGTCTTCGGCCTCATCAACCAGATCACGCTGCGCGAAGAACACGGTTTGCGCCAGGCGCATGCCATCGCGCACATGCTGCTGTCGTTTGCCGACAAGAATCCAGGCATGACGCGCGTGCTGGTGGGCGATGCGCTGGTCGGCGAAGACGAGCGCCTGCCCGAGCGCATGGCGCAGTGCCTGGATCGCATCGAGGCGTCGCTCAAACAGAGTCTGCGTATCGCGGTCACGCAGGGTGCTTGGCCTGCGGATACCGACATCGCATCGCGCGCCAACCTGCTCGTGTGTGCAGTGCTCGGCCGCTGGCATCGGTATGCGAAGAGCGGTTTCCGGAAGTCTCCAGTGGAAGGCGCGGATGCGCAGTTGCGGGTGCTGCTGGCCTGAGCGTGCACCGCCCAGACGAAAGCCCCGCAATGCGGGGTTTTTTTATTGCGCGCGGCGTCGGTCAGCCGATGGTGCGTACCGCCTCCGCCAACGTATGAAAGCGCGCCGCAATCTGCTCCGTCTCCACATGGCCATAGCCAAGCAGCAGCCCAGGCAGGCGACGCGCATCGTCCTGGTAATACCGTGAGAGCGGGCGCGTGACGACGTCATTGGCGAGCGCCAGGTCGGCAACGGCCACATCGTTGGTGCCGGCCGGCAATCCCAGCACGAGATGCAGGCCCGACGCGCCGTCATGCACAGGCAGCACGTCGCCAAACTCGCGGTTGATGGACGCCAGCAGCGTTTCGCGCCGTTCCGCATACACACCGCGCATGCGCCGGATGTGCGAGACGAAATGGCCCTCCGCAATGAAGTCCGCCAGCACGGCCTGCGTGAGAATCTGGCCGCCGCGGAACATCTCCGACAGCCCCGTCGCAAACGCATCGGCCAGCGACGGCGGCACGACCAGATAGCCAATCCGCAAGCTGGGGAACAGCACTTTCGAGAACGTGCCCATGTAAAGCACGCGGCCGCCTTCATCCAGTCCTTGCAACGAAGGCAGCGGGCGGCTGCCGTAGCGGAATTCGCTGTCGTAATCGTCTTCGACGATCCACGCATCGGTGGCGTGTGCGGTGGCCAGCAGCGCGCGGCGTCGCGCCAGGCTCATCACCGAACCGAGCGGATATTGGTGCGAGGGCGAGACCACCATGAGCCTCGGCGGCTTGCTGCGCTGGCGACCGCGCGTGGGGATGTCGAAGCGCATGCCTTCGTCGTCCACCGGCAGGGGCACGGTGCGCACGCCCGCAGCGGTGAGGACGCTGCGTACGCCCCAGTACCCGGGGTCTTCAATCCATGCGCTGTCGCCTGCGTCGCACAGCAACTGCGCGATGAGCTGGAGTGACGGATGGATGCCGGCAGTGATGATGATCTGCTCGGGCTCGCAGCGCACGCCGCGTGCGGTACGCAGGTAATCGGCCAGCGCGGTGCGCAACGGCAGGTAGCCCGCGCCTACGGGATACGTCAGCAACGCGGGCGACGGCTTGCGCAGCAGCCGGTTGTGCAAGCGCGACCAGATGCGGGCCGGAAACATGCGCACTTCGGGCACACCCGGCATGAAGGCGCCCCATTGGCGCGAGCTGGCACCTGCATCGCGCACCAGCGCACGGCCGCGTGTGGAGAGCATCGGCGCAGACGGTGTGGCCGCTTCGGTGGTCGGTGCCGCCGCCACCGCAGCCACAGCGGCCGCCGGTGCAAGCGCCGCGTCCAGCCGGTCTGGTGCGGTATCGGCGACGAAGGTGCCGCTGCCCACGCCCGCCGAGACATAGCCTTCCACGCCCAGTTGCTCATACACGTGGATGACCGTGTTGCGCGCGATGCCCAATTCCGTGGCCAGCTGCCGCGACGACGGCAGGCGCGTGCCCGGCTGCAGTTCGTCGCGCAGGATGCCTTCCTGCAACACGCGGTAGAGGCGGCGATGGTCGGGCTCGCCGCCGGGCTCGGCACGGTCAAAACGACGCTGCAGGTAGTCGACCAGCATGCTGGCGCGGTGCGTGGGTGAATGGTCGGCCATGGTGCGCGATGGAGCCAAAGTGGTTCCAAAAGAAAATCTTGATTGGGTCTTATTGTACAGAGCCAATGAGGCCAAACTGGCTCGCATCGCTTCTTTCTTGACCCCACGCACACGACCGCCATGAACGCCCGAGACCCGCAACAGAATGCCCAATGGAATGCCCGCCGCCTGGCCGCTACGCCGCGCGGCGTCGGCGTGATGACCGACCGCTACGCCGAGCGCGCCGAGAACGCCGTGTTCTGGGACGTCGAAGGCCGCCGCTACATCGACTTCGCGGCCGGCATTGCCGTGGTCAATACGGGCCATCGCCACCCGCGTCTGGTGCAGGCCGTGCGCGAGCAGTTGGATCACTTCACGCACACCGCTTTCCAGATCGTGCCGTACGGTTCGTACGTCGAGTTGGCCGAGCGCCTGAACACGCTCACGCCCGGCACGCACGCCAAGAAGACCGCGTTCTTCACCACCGGCGCCGAGGCTGTCGAAAACGCCATCAAGATCGCACGGGCGCACACGGGCCGCCCGGGTGTGATCGCACTCACGGGCGCGTTCCACGGCCGTACGTTCATGGGCATGTCGCTGACGGGCAAGGTGGTGCCGTACAAGACGGGCTTCGGGCCGTTCCCGGGCAGCATCTACCACGTGCCGGCCCCGGTCGCGCTGCATGGCGTGAGCACGCAGGATGCGCTGGATGCCATCCAGCGTCTGTTCAAGGCGGATATCGATCCGCGCCAGGTGGCGGCCGTCATCTTCGAGCCGGTGCAGGGCGAGGGCGGCTTCTACCAGATGCCCGCCGATTTCGTGCGCGCCATCCGCGCGCTGTGCGACGAGCACGGCATCGTGATGATCGCCGACGAAGTGCAAACCGGCTTTGCCCGCACCGGCAAGCTTTTTGCCATGGAGCACACCGGCGTGCTGCCCGACATCACGACGATGGCCAAGGGCCTGGCCGGCGGCCTGCCGCTGTCCGCCGTCACGGGCCGCGCAGAGATCATGGACGCCCCTGCTCCGGGCGGACTTGGCGGCACCTACGCCGGCAACCCCCTGGCGGTGGCGTCCGCACATGCGGTGCTCGACATCATTGCCGACGAGAAGCTCTGCGAGCGCTCTGCCGCACTCGGCGGACGTCTGGTCGATGCGCTGAACGCTGCCAAGGCCAAGCAGCCGCGCATTGCAGAAGTGCGCGGCGTGGGCGCGATGGTTGCTGTCGAATTCAACACGCCGGACGGCAAGCCCGACGCCGATTTCACCAAGCTCGTGCAGCAACGGGCGCTCGAAGCCGGCCTGCTCCTGCTGTCCTGCGGCGTGTACGGCAACGTGATCCGCTTCTTGTTCCCGCTCACGATTGAAGAGGCGGTGTTCGAAGAGGGCCTTGCCATCCTGCAACGCGCACTGGAGGGCTGACACCATGACCCGCACCGATTTGCCGAGCGCGCCGGTTACGCCGCCGATCGCGCTGGAAGACCCCGGCCTGTGGCGCACGCAAGCGTTCGTCGCCGGCACCTGGGCCGATGCCGATGACGGTGCCACGCGCGACGTGACCGACCCCGCCACCGGCCGCAAGATCGGCACCGTGCCCGGCATGGGCGCCGCCGAAACGCGCCGCGCCATCGAAGCCGCACAGGTTGCGCAACGTGCCTGGCGCAAGGTGAGCGCACGTGATCGCGCCAAGATTCTGCGCAAGCTGGCCGATCTGATGATGGAGCACGAGCAGGATCTCGCCGCCATCCTCACGGCCGAGCAAGGCAAGCCGCTGCCGGAAGCCGCCGGTGAAATCGCCTACGCCGCCTCGTTCATCGAATGGTTTGCGGAAGAAGCGCGCCGCATTTACGGCGACACGATTCCGTCGCCGCAGGGCGATCGCCGCATCGTCGTGCAGAAGGAGCCGATCGGTGTGAGCGCGGCCATCACGCCGTGGAATTTCCCCATCGCGATGATGACGCGCAAGGTCGGCCCGGCGCTGGCCGCCGGTTGCTCGATGGTGGTCAAGCCGGCGCTGGAGACGCCCTACTCGGCCCTGGCGTTTGCTGAGTTGGCGGCGCGTGCCGGCGTGCCGGCAGGCTTGCTGTCCATCGTCACGGGCGATTCGCAAGCCATCGGCGGCGAGCTGACATCCAACCCGATCGTGCGCAAGCTCAGCTTCACGGGTTCCACTGCGGTTGGCCGCCTGTTGATGCGCCAGTGCGCCGACGACATCAAAAAGCTCTCGCTCGAACTGGGCGGCAATGCGCCGTTCATCGTGTTCGACGATGCCGACGTCGATGCAGCGGTGGAAGGCGCGATGATCGCCAAGTACCGTAACGCGGGTCAGACCTGTGTCTGTGCGAACCGCTTCTATGTGCAGCGCGGCATCTACGACACGTTTGCCGCCAAGCTGGCCGACGCCGTGCGTGCGCTGCGCGTGGGCAACGGTACGGAGCCCGGAGTGCAGCAGGGGCCGCTGATCCACATGCGCGCGATGGACAAGGTGCAGCAGCATCTGGACGACGCCGTACGCCAGGGCGCCCGCGTGCTGGTGGGCGGCAAGCCGCATGCCCTGTCGGCGCAGGGCGGCGCGTTTTTCGAGCCGACCGTCGTGGTCGATGCGAAGCCGGGCATGCTGGTCGCGCATGAAGAAACGTTCGGCCCGCTGGCGGCGCTCATCCCCTTCGACACGGAAGACGAAGCCGTGGCCGCTGCCAACGACACCGAGTTCGGTCTCGCTGCGTATTTCTACACGCGCGATCTGGGCCGGGCGTGGCGCGTTTCGGATGCGCTGGAGTCGGGCATGGTCGGCGTCAATACGGGGCTGATCTCGACGGCCGAAGCGCCGTTTGGCGGCGTCAAGCAATCGGGGCTGGGCCGTGAAGGGTCGAAATACGGCATCGACGAGTACCTGGAGATCAAGTACATCAACATGGCCGGCCTCTGACCGGCGTATGGGCGAGGATCGGGCGCATCACGCTGCGATGATGCGTCCGCCGCCGCTTGCTCTATAATCACGTTCCTCTGGCGCGCCGATTTGACGACTGGCTTGCGGGCGCGCGGGAGTTCAGACATCCACGGATGTGGCGCTGGGCTCTCATTACAAATGCGGCTAAAGAGGTTCGGTCAGAGCGGGGTGGTGAAAGTAAGCGCCCTCCGTGCGCCACATGAGAACCCGATTGGTTGCGTGAACAGCGTTGCCGGTCGGGTTTTTTCTTTGGTGCCATGACAGACATCCAGGCTGACCCCGCGGTCACCGCACCCGATGCGGCGCAGGCCGATACCTCTTCTCCGACGGCACATCAGGGCAAACCGGCCAACGCCATCGGTCTGGTCGTGCCCGAGCGCATGCACTTTGCCGAGCCGCTGCAGCTGCGCAACGGCTCGCAGATCAGCGGCTACGACCTGATGGTCGAGACCTACGGCACGCTCAATGCCGACCGTTCCAACGCCGTGCTCATCTGCCACGCGCTCAACGCTTCGCACCACGTGGCGGGCGTGCATGCCGAGGGCGAAGTCGGCTGGTGGGACAACATGGTCGGACCGGGCAAGCCGGTCGACACCAACCGCTTCTTCGTCATCGGGGTGAACAACCTGGGCTCGTGTTTCGGTTCGACCGGCCCCATGAGCCCGCATCCGGAAACGGGCCTGCCCTACGGCGCACGCTTTCCCGTGGTGACGGTGGAAGACTGGGTGAACGCGCAGGCCCGCGTGGCGGATCGTTTCGGCATCCAGCAGTTTGCGGCGGTGATGGGCGGCAGCCTCGGCGGCATGCAGGCGCTGGCCTGGAGCCTGATGTATCCAGACCGGCTGCGGCATTGCGTGGTGGTGGCGTCCACTCCCAAGCTGTCGGCGCAGAACATCGCCTTCAACGAGGTGGCACGCAGCGCGATCCTGTCCGACCCCGATTTCCACGGCGGGGATTACTACGCGCACAACGTCAAGCCGAAGCGCGGTTTGCGCGTGGCCCGGATGATCGGCCACATCACATATCTGTCGGACGAGGACATGGCGGCGAAATTCGGCCGCGAGCTGAAGGCGGATGACATCCGTTTCTCGTTCGACGTCGAGTTCCAGGTCGAGAGCTACCTGCGCTACCAGGGCGACAAGTTTGCCGAATATTTCGATGCGAACACGTATCTGCTCATCACGCGCGCGCTGGATTACTTCGACCCCGCGCTGGCTTACGGCGGCAATCTGACCAAGGCCGTTGCGCACACCAAGGCGAGCTATCTCGTCGTCAGCTTCATGACTGACTGGCGATTCGCCCCTTCGCGCAGCCGCGAGCTGGTCAAGGCGCTGCTCGACAACAAGCACCCCGTCACCTACGGCGAGATCGACGCGCCGCACGGTCACGACGCTTTCCTGTTGGAAGACGCGCGCTACCACGCGCTGGTCCGCGCCTATTACGAACGCATCGCGCAGGAGATCGGCGCATGACAACGCAAACGCTGAACCCCACGGCACCCTCCGTCGTGCCGAACATCCTGGCGGACCGGGCCGACTTCCGCGCCATCGCCCGCTGGATCGAGCCGCGCTCCACCGTGCTCGATCTCGGTTGCGCAGACGGCAGCCTGCTGAGCGTGCTGCAGGATGAGCTGGATGTGCTGGCTTACGGCATCGAGATCGACGATGCGGGCGTGCTGGCCTCCACCCAAAAAGGCGTGCACGTGATCCAGCAGAACCTTGAGGGTGGGCTCGCGCTGTTCGAAGACAAGAGCTTCGACACGGTGATCCTGTCGCAGACACTGCAGACCATCCACAACACGGCGCAGGTGCTGCGCGAGATGCTGCGCGTGGGCCGCGAGTGCATCGTGTCTTTCCCGAACTTTGGTTACTGGCCGCACCGGCTGTCGATCTTCCGCGGGCGCATGCCCGTGTCGGAATCGCTGCCGTACGAGTGGTACGACACGCCCAACGTGCGCGTACTGACCATCCGCGACTTTGAAGCGCTGGCGCCCAAGGTAGGACTGGTGATTCTCGACCGCGTGGTGCTGCACGAAGGCAACGTGGTGCGCTGGGGCGCCAACTGGCGCGGCAGCGTGGCGGTGTACCGGGTGCGCGCCGGCTGATTGCCTCGGCATCGACCGGCTTGCCGTGTGCTGGTTTGTGCCCGCCCGCGCGCAGCGCAGTAGCGCGCTACACTGGTTCATCTTCCGGTGAGGAGCGTGCGATGAGCAGACAGACCAGGCGCAGAAGTCCGCGCATGCTGCAGGCGGCGTTGGTGGTTGCGATAGGGATGGCGGCGCCTTTTGCATGGGCTGCCACGTCGCCGAAAGATGTGCGGGGCGACGCCGATGCCCTCACCCAGATCGCCATCGCGCACTACGAGAAGAACGATTTCGGCCACGCCTTCGACGAATTTGCCGAGGCGGCGCAGCGCGGCAACCGGCTCGCGCAATTCAACTACGCGATGATGCTGATGCGCGGCGAAGGCACCGTCGCGCGGCCTGACGAAGCGGTCAAGTGGCTGCGCCGCGCCGCCGACAACCAGATGACCCACGCGCAGTTTGCCTACGGCGAATTATTCGAACGCGGCGAGCTGGTACCGCGCTCCCTGGAAGAAGCCAACAAGTGGTACGAGCGTGCCGCCGCCGGCGGGCATGTCGAGGCGCAGCGCGCGCTGGCCACCGATTACTTCACCGGGCGCGGTGTGCCACGCGACTACGGGCGCGCATTCACCTGGTACAAGAAGGCAGCCGAAGGGGGCGATGCGCCATCGCAGTACATCGTCGGCAGCTACTACGAGCGCGGCGAGCCCGGCGTCGTGCCGCAGGATATCGAGCAGGCCAAGAAGTGGTACGGCAGGGCGGCCGCCCAAGGCGATGTGGGGGCGCTCGGCAAGCTGCGTGAACTGGTGGAGAAAACCTACCGGGCCAAGCACGGCGATCCGCCCACGGCGGCACGTCAGTCCCTGTAGCGCACACGTCAGTAAAAACCGCCGGGCATGGCTGCATGCACCGGCGGTTTTTGCTTTGGAGCCCGATCAGCCATTCATCAACAGCAGCGGCCGACGCGCCCCGCATAGCGCGCGTCCTGGCGTTCGCGGAAGAAGTCTTCGTACGTCATGACGGCCTGGCCCGGATGGGTCTCCTGCATGTGGCGCACGTAGGTGTAGTAGTCCGGCACGCCCACCATCAGGCGCAGCGTCTGGCCCAGGTAGCGGCCGAAGTTTTCGAGTTCTTCGCGCATGCCCGTGCTCATGCGCTCAGCGCTTCGTAGGGCGTTTCGTTGGCGGTCGGGCGGCTCGCGGCGCGCGCCTTGAGCACCGTGCGCACGCCATACCAGGCGATGCTGACCACCACGAGAATGAACAGGCCGCAAAGGAACGCGTCGATGCGGTCGTTCAGCACCACCTGCTGCATCTGCGCCATCGACTTGGCCGGGGCCAGAAGCTTGCCTTCGGCGATCGCGCCGGCGTACTTGTTGGCATGCGCCAGGAAGCCGATCTTCGGGTCCGGATCGAACAGCTTCTGCCAGCCGGCGGTGAGCGTGCAGATCAGCAGCCAGGCGGTCGGCAGCAGCGTCACCCACACGTAGCGGTCGCGTTTCATCTTGACCAGCACGCAGGTGCCCAGTGTCAGCGCAATCGCGGCGAGCATCTGGTTGGAGATGCCAAACAGCGGCCACAGCGTATTGATGCCGCCCAGCGGGTCGACCACGCCCTGGTACAGGAAGTATCCCCACAGCGCGACGGTCGCGGCCGTGGCAATGAGGTTGGCGACGAGCGAATCCGTGCGCTTGAGTGCCGGCACAAACGTGCCCAGCAGATCCTGCAGCATGAAGCGCCCCGCGCGCGTACCCGCATCCACCGCCGTGAGGATGAACAGCGCCTCGAAGAGAATCGCAAAGTGGTACCAGAAGGCCATCATGGCCTGACCGCCCACCACCTGGTGCAGGATGTGCGCCATGCCCACAGCCAGCGTCGGGGCACCGCCTGCACGGGCGAGGATGGTGTTCTCGCCGACGTCCCTGGCGGTCTGGACGAGCACGTCAGGGGAGATGACGAAGCCCCAGGTGGACAGCGTGTGTGCCACCGTATCGGGCGTCGCGCCCACCAGTGCCGCCGGGCTGTTCATCGCAAAATACACGCCCGGGTCGATGACCGAAGCGGCCACCAGCGCCATGATGGCGACGAACGATTCCATCAGCATCGCGCCGTAGCCGATGAAGCGCGCTTGGCGTTCGTTCTCCAGCAGCTTGGGCGTGGTGCCCGACGAGATGAGTGAGTGGAAGCCCGATACCGCGCCGCACGCAATGGTGATGAACAGGAACGGGAACATGTTGCCCGACCACACCGGGCCGCCGCCCGCAGCAAACTGCGTCAGCGAAGGCATCTGCATCTGCGGCGCGACGATCAGGATACCGATCGCCAGCGCGAGGATCGTGCCGATTTTCAGGAACGTCGACAGGTAATCGCGTGGGGCGAGCAGCAGCCACACCGGCAGCACCGAGGCGACAAAGCCGTAGCCGATCAGCATCCACGTGAGGGCCTTGCCGTCGAACGTGAACAGCGGCGCCAGCGCGGCGTTCTCGTGCACAGCTTGGCCGCCAATGATGGCGAGCATCAGCAGCACGAAGCCGATGATCGAGATTTCGCCGATGCGGCCCGGGCGGATGTAACGCACGTACACGCCCATGAATAGCGCGATGGGAATCGTCGCGGCCACCGTGAACGTGCCCCACGGCGAACCGACCAGCGCCTTCACGACGATCAGCGCCAGCACGGCGAGGATGATGATCATGATGAGGAACGCGCCAAACAGCGCGATCACGCCGGGCACCGTGCCCATCTCGCTCTTCACCAGGTCGCCCAGCGAGCGGCCGTCGCGGCGGCTGGATATGAACAGCACGATGAAATCCTGCACCGCGCCGGCAAACACCACGCCGGCCAGAATCCACAGCATGCCGGGCAGATAACCCATCTGCGCGGCCAGCACAGGGCCGACCAGCGGGCCGGCGCCAGCAATGGCCGCAAAGTGGTGGCCGAACAGCACGTACTTGTTGGTGGGAACGTAGTCGAGCCCGTCGTTATAACGCCAGGCGGGCGTCTTGCGGGTGCCGTCCAGGCCGAGCACCTTGTCGGCAATGAAGCGGCTGTAGTAGCGATACGCGATCAGGTAGATGCATACGGCGGCCACCACCACCCACAGCGCGCTGACGGCCTCGCCGCGCGCTAGCGCAACGGTGGCAAACGCAGACGCGCCAAGAATGGCGATGACCAGCCAGATCAGGTGTTGCCTGACGAAGCTCATGTCGGTCTCCTCGAACCTTGGTCGAAGTGTTGTGCTGAACGCGGGATGTGGGTTCATCCCTGCGGTAAGTCCTGCCCCGTGACAGGGGCGTGTAGTATTTGCCAGCCCTACCCCGCGCCACAAGCGGAGGACTACGCAACGCACGTCCGTAGTTCTACGCAGGGCGCCACACCCGACCGAGACCGCGCCGAAACTCGCAATACAGCAAAGCGCCGCGTTTTTGCCATGAAGCTCCGCCAGAAAATCTTGCTGCTCGCCGTCGCACCGCTGACCATCGCCATGCTGGCGATCATGTTGACCGTGCGCCATCAGTCGATCGCGCTGGCACGGCACGAGCGGCAGCTGGTGGAGTCGGCGTATCTGCAGGCCAAGGAGACCGAGCTGCGCTCTTACGTCAAGCTTGCGCAGAGCGCCATCGCCCCGCTGCTGGCCTCGGGCCATGGCGGTGACCGGGCCGCAGACGAAGCCACGCGCGACGAAGCCATGCGCACCCTCGCCCGTCTCGATTTCGGCACCGACGGCTATTTCTTTCTCTATGACCTGCGCGGCCGCAACCTGATGCACCCGCGCCAGCCCGAACTTGTCGGACGCGACTTGTGGGACCTGACAGATGCCGGTGGTCAGCCGACAATCCAGAAGCTGGTGGCGGCTGCGCAGGCCGGCGGCGGTTTCGTGCGTTACATGTGGGACAAGCCGTCCACGCACCAGAGCGTGCCCAAGCTCGGTTACGTCGAGCCGATCCCGCAGTGGGGCTGGATGGTCGGCACCGGCCTGTACCTGGACGACATCGAGCAGACCCTGCGTGAGATTGACCGGCGCGCGCAGACCAACATCGACCAGACGCTGGCCTGGGTGGTTGGCATAGCCGCGGTCAGCATCCTGCTGGTGGCCGGCAGCGGTTTGGCGCTGAACGTGAGCGACCACCGCCAGGCCGATGCCAAGCTGCGCCAGCTCGCGCAGCAGGTGGTGAAGTCTCAGGAAGACGAACGTGCGCGTGTCTCGCGTGAGCTGCACGACGGCATCAGCCAGGTGCTGGTGTCCACCAAGCTGCTGCTGGAAACCGCGCATGGCCATCTCGAAGCGTCAGCGGCATCGCCGACGTCGATCGAACGGGCGGGCAGCATGCTGCGCCGGGCGCTCGACCGGTTGAACGGCGCGCTGGGCGAGGTGCGGCGCGTGTCGCACAACCTGCGCCCTGCGCTCCTGGATGACCTGGGCTTGGCGGCAGCGTTGGAACTCCTCGTGCGCGAAACACGCGAGGCCCACGAAGACAGCCAGCCGGGGTTTGCGATTGCGCTCGAACTTGTCGGCCCCCCGGTGCAATTGCCGGATGCGTGCAACACCGCACTGTTCCGCATCGCGCAGGAGGCCGTCTCCAACATCGAGCGCCATGCCACCGAAGCGACGCGCATCGGCGTGCTGCTTGAAAACGATCTCGATGCCGTGCGTTTGTCCGTTCGCGACAACGGCCCCGGTTTCGACGTGGAATCCGTACAGGTGGACCCGCAACACGGTATCGGCCTGCGCAATATGCGCGAACGCATGGCCGCGCTCGGCGGCAGCTGTACCATCGCCTCCGGCTCGCACGGTACGGAGGTGAGCGCCGTGCTGCCGCATGACGTCATCGCTCGACTGGCTTCCGCCCCCTCTTCTCCACTCGTATGAACATGCGATCACCCGCGCCCGTCAAACTGCTCCTCGTCGACGATCACCCGCTCGTGCGCGATGGCGTGCGCGTGCGGCTGGAAGCCGTGCCGCATTTCGAAGTGGTGGGTGAAGCCGGCGACGCCGAAGCCGCCCTGCAGGCCGCGCGTTCCTTGGCACCCGATCTGGCACTGATGGACATCGGCATGCGCGGCATGAACGGCATCGCGCTCACCGAGAAGTTCGCCGAAGAATTTCCCGAGATTGCCGTGCTCGTCCTCTCGATGCACGACAACCTCGAGTACGTGCGACAGGTGATCCGCGCCGGCGCGCGCGGCTACGTGCTCAAGGACGCGCCCGCCAGCGAACTGGTCGAGGCCATCGACGCCGTGCTGGTCGGCCGCCCGTTCTACAGCGCGCAGCTGGCGATGCGCATGGCCGAGCAGGCCGTCATGCCCACGCCTGTGGAGGCGCTCACGCCGCGCGAGCGCGACATCCTCGACGGCATCGCCAAGGGCTATGCCAACAAGCGCATCGCCGACGAGCTGGGCTTGTCCGTGCGTACGGTGGAATCGCACCGCCTGAACCTCAAGCGCAAACTCGGCATCGAGGGGCAGGCAGAACTGGTGAAGTTTGCGGTGGAGCTGGGAAAGGGCCGTTAGGCGCCCTTCGCGCTGTCCACGTAATCCCGCACCATCGCTTCGAACGAGGTGTCGCGGCCAAAGCCCAGCGCATCGGCGCGCGCGGTATCGAAGCGCGCCGGCCAGCTTTGCACGATGGCCTTGATGCGCGCGTCCGGCTCCCAGCGGATGCGCGAGACCGGCGCATCGCCCGCCACCTTGCGCAACGCTTCCACCATCTCGCCCACGCGCACCGTAATGCCCGGCAGATTCAATGAGCGGCGATTGCCCCATGCCGACGCCGGCAGCGTGTACGCGTGCAGCAGCGAGGCCACGACCTGGCGCGGGGAGGCGAGCCAAAGCTCAGTCTCGGCTTCCACCGGGCAGATGGCTTCCTCGCCGGCCAGCGGCTCGCGGATGATGCCGCTGGCAAAGCTCGAGGCCGCGCCGTTCGGTTTGCCCGGGCGTACCGACACCGTGGGGATGCGCACGGCGCGGCCGTCGATGTAGCCCTTGCGCGAATACTCGCCGACCAGGAATTCGCCCATGAGCTTCTGCACGCCATACGAGGCCTGCGGCGTGGCCGCCGTGTCGTCGGTGACAACGGCCGGCAGTTGGCCACCGAACACTGCCACGGAGCTGGCGAACAGCACGCGCGGCGCACGGCCGGTCTTGGTGTGCTGCGCGCGCAGCGCATCGAGCAATGCGCGCGTGCCGTCGAGGTTCACGCGCATGCCGAGGTCGAAATCGGCTTCCGCGGTGCCGCTCACCACGGCGGCCAGGTGGAACACGCCGCCCACGTTTTCGTCGATCACCTGGGCTATCAGGGCGGGGTCGGAGGCATCGCCGGTCACGTAGCGCACGCGCGCATCGGCAATCTGACCGGCCACCTGGTCCAGCACGATGAAGGTCTCCACCGGCTGCTCCGTGCCGTCCGCATCCGGCAGGCCCGGTTGCTGAAGCAGTGCCGCCAGCACGCGCTGGCCCAGGAAACCGGCGCCGCCGGTGATGACGATATTCATGGTGTCTCCTTCTTGCCTGACGTAAGCCGCCGGGCGTTTTGATGGATGCCTAGGGTAAACAGGGATGAAGCGCTACGACTCAACTTGTATGATGACACGACGAATTTACGCTTGCCAAGACATCCCTGCCACCATGTTTGAACGACTCGACGCCGCGCCCTCCCTGTCCGACCGCGTGGCCCAGACCCTGATGGACAAGATCGACGCGGGCGAACTGCGCCGCGGCGAACGCATGCCGTCCGAAACCGTGCTCGGGCAGGAATTCGGTGTGAGCCGAACCGTGATCCGCGAGGCCATCTCGCGTCTGCGCCACGAAGGCGTGGTCGAAGCGCGCCAGGGCAGCGGTGTGTACGTCACCCAGCAGGCCGGCCTCAAGCCGCTGCGGATCGACGCGGCGCAAGCCGGCTCGATCGATGCCGTGCTGCACATCATCGAACTGCGCCGCGCGCTGGAGGCTGAAGGCGCCGCCCTCGCGGCCCAGCGCCGCACCGACGCCGAGATGATCGAGATCGACGCCGCACTCGACAGCATCGACGCTGCGGTGGCGGCCGGCGGTGACGGCGTGACCGAAGACCTGCGTTTTCACCGCGCCATCGCGGCCGCCAGCGGCAATCCGTTCCTCGTGCAGGCACTCGGCTTCTTCAGCCAATACCTGGAGGAAGCGATCGGCGTGACGCGCAGCAACGAAGCGCGCCGGGAAGATTTCGCCCGCCAGGTCCGCGACGAGCACCGCGCGATGGTCGAAGCGATTCGCCACCGCGACGCACTCGCTGCACGCAATGCCGCGCAGACCCACATGTCCAATGCCGCACGTCGCTTGGCCGAGGGCCGCGATGCAGCGCAAGACTGATTTCAGGAGCCATTCATGACGCAATCGGCGGCTGACCGGAAGGTTGGCGTGATCGGACTCGGCGCCATGGGTCTGGGCATTGCCAAGACCCTGCGTAATCACGGCTACACCGTGTATGCCTGCGATGCGCGCCCGGGCGCCGCTGCAGATTTCGCCAAGGAAGGCGGCGTGGCCTGTGCAACGCCTGCCGAGGTGGCAGCGGGTGTGGACGTGGTGGTCTCGGTGGTGGTCAACGCTGCGCAGACGGAAGCCGTGTTGTTCGGCGAGGCAGGCGCAGCGGGCGCCATGCGACGGGGCAGCACGTTCGTCATGTGTTCAACGGTGGACCCGAACTGGTCGATAGCGCTGGAGGCGCGTCTCGCGCAGCAGGGCATTCTGTACGTGGATGGCCCTATCTCCGGTGGCGCTGCCAAGGCCGCCTCGGGCCAGATGACCATGATGACCTCGGCCACGCCCGAGGCGTATGCGGCGGCGGGCGACGTGCTCGATGCCATGGCTGGCAAGGTCTATCGCCTGGGCGACAAGGCGGGCGCGGGCAGCAAGGTCAAGATCATCAACCAGCTGCTGGCCGGCGTGCACATCGCCGCGGCCGCCGAAGCCATGGCCCTGGGCCTGCGCGAAGGCGTGGCAGCGGACGCGCTGTACGAAGTCATCACCCATAGCGCGGGCAACAGCTGGATGTTCGAAAACCGCATGGCCCACGTGCTGGCCGGCGACTACACGCCGCTGTCCGCCGTCGACATCTTCGTCAAGGATCTGGGGCTCGTGCTCGATACCGCGCGCGCGAGCAAATTCCCGCTGCCACTGGCGGCCACCGCGCACCAGATGTTCATGCAGGCGTCCACCGCCGGCTACGCCCGTGAAGACGACTCCGCCGTGATCAAGATCTTCCCGGGGATCTCGTTGCCGGAGGGCCAACCGAAATGAGCGCAGCGCCCACGTCCCGCCCGGTCCTCGGTTGCATCGCCGATGACTTCACCGGTGCGACCGACCTTGCCAACATGCTCGTGCGCGCCGACATGCGCACGGTGCAGACCATCGGTGTGCCGCAGGCCGGCGCCGGGGCCATCGCGGCGGATGCCGACGCCATCGTCGTTGCGCTCAAGTCGCGCACGATTGCCGCGGCCGATGCCGTCGCGCAGTCGTTGGCTGCACTGCACTGGCTGCGCGCGCAAGGCTGTTCGCGCTTCTTCTTCAAGTACTGCTCGACCTTCGATTCCACCGACGCCGGCAACATCGGGCCTGTGGCCGAGGCGTTGATGGCCGAACTGGGTACGGATTTCACATTGGCCTGCCCCGCCTTTCCCGAGAACGGCCGCACGATCTTCCGTGGCCATCTGTTCGTGGGCGACGTGCTGCTCAACGCGTCGGGCATGGAGCACCATCCGTTGACGCCGATGCGCGATCCGAATCTCGTGCCGGTGCTGGCTCGCCAGAGTGCGAGCAAAGTCGGCCTGCTGCGTTACGACACCATCATGCGCGGCGCACAGGCCGCTCGCGATCGGGCCCAGCAATTGCGCGCCGACGGCGTGAAGCTGGCAATTGCCGATGCCATTTCGAACGACGACCTCATCGTGCTGGGCGAGGCATTTGCCGATCTACCGCTGCTCACCGGCGGCTCGGGCCTGGCGCTTGGCCTGCCGGCGCAATATCGCCGCGCGGGGCTGATCACCGCGCACGGCAACGCGGCGCAACTGCCGATCGTGGCCGATTCGGCGATCGTGCTGTCGGGCAGCTGTTCACGTGCGACGAACGCGCAGGTGGCGCACTGGCGTGCATCGCGTCCGGCGTTCCAGGTGGATCCGCTGGCGCTGGCCGAAGGCAAACCGGTGGTGGTCGAGGCGCTTGATTTCGTGCACCGCCATGCAGGTCAGACGGTGCTGGTATACGCCACCAGTGCTCCGGAGCAAGTGGCTCGCGTGCAGCAGACGCTGGGCGTTGAGCGCGCGGGCAAGTTGGTGGAAGACGCACTGGGCCGCATCGCCCGCACGCTGTATGCCGATGGCGTGCGCCGCTTCGTGGTGGCTGGCGGCGAGACCTCGGGCGCGGTGGTGCAGGCGCTCGATGTGCGTGCGCTGCGCATCGGTCCGCAGATCGACCCCGGTGTGCCCTGGACCGCCACCATCGATAGCGATCCGCTTGCGCTGGCATTGAAGTCCGGCAACTTCGGCACGGTGGATTTCTTCGAGAAGGCGCTCGCGCAACTGGCGCACGCAACCACGGAGCCGATCGCATGACCACCACGAACGAAAGCGCGCTACGTGAAGAGATCACCCGCGTCGGACAGAGCCTGTATGCGCGCGGTTACACCGTCGGCACGGCAGGCAACATCAGCGCGCGCCTGCCTGACGGCTGGCTCATCACGCCCACCGATGCCTGCCTCGGCACGCTGGACCCGGCACGTATCGCCAAGGTGCTCGCTACGGGCGAGTGGGTCGCAGGCGACAAGCCGTCGAAAACGCTGGCCCTGCATCGCGGCATCTACGACCGCAATGCGGAGGCGCATGCCGTGGTGCACACGCATTCGACGCATCTCGTAGCGCTCACGCTGGCGGGCGTCTGGCACGAAGCCGACGTGCTGCCGCCCATTACGCCGTACTACGTGATGAAGGTCGGCCACGTGCCGCTTATCGCGTATCGGCGACCGGGCCATCCGGATGTAGCCGCGCGGATTGCCGCGCTGGCCAATGATGTGCGCGCCGTGCTGCTCGACCGGCTGGGGCCCGTGGTGTGGCACGGCTCGGTGTCGTCTGCGGCTTACGCGCTGGAAGAACTGGAAGAAACCGCACGGCTTTGGTTGATGACCGAACCCAAGCCGGCGCCGCTGTCCGACGCGCAGATCGACGAACTGCGCCAGACGTTCGGGGCCCGTTGGTAGAGCAACCGGCAGCAGATCGGTAGTGCCCGCCGCTCGGCCCATATAACACCTACACCGGAGACAAAATGAACACCTCGACCGCCACCACGGCGGCGTTGCCTTCGCACGCCGTTTCAAAAGAGGACAGTGTCTACGCGCGCGTGTCGCGCCGCATCGTCCCGCTCATCATGCTCTGCTACGTGGTCGCGTACCTCGACCGCGTGAACGTCGGGTTTGCGAAGCTGCAGATGTCGCAGGCGCTGAATTTTTCCGAGACGGTGTACGGGCTGGGCGCCGGCATCTTCTTCCTCGGCTATTTTCTCTTCGAGGTGCCGAGCAACCTGCTGATGAACAAGATCGGCGCGCGTATTTGGATCGCGCGGATCATGATCACGTGGGGTTTGATCTCGGGCGCGTTTGCATTTGTGCAGACGCCCACGCAGTTCTACGCGATGCGCTTCCTCCTGGGCTTGGCGGAAGCGGGTTTCTACCCCGGCATCATCCTGTACCTGACGTACTGGTATCCGTCGCATCGCCGCGCGCGCATCGTGGCGATGTTCATGGCGGCCATTCCCATCTCGGGCATCTTCGGCAACCCGCTGTCGGGCTGGATCATGAGTGCGTTTCACGGAGCGGGCGCAGCCGGCGGCTGGCAGGGCTGGCAGTGGATGTTCGTGATCGAAGCCATCCCTGCCGTGCTCGTTGGGCTGCTGGTGCTCTGGAAGTTCGATGACAGCATCCGCAAGGCCAAATGGCTGTCGGAAGACGAAAAGCAGATCCTCGAAGCCAACATTGCGGCCGACAACAAAGGCAAGACCGAGCACCCCGGCATCGGCAAGGTGTTCTCCGATCCGCGCGTGTGGATGATGAGCCTGATCTACTTCGCCTTCGTCATGGGCCAGTATGGGCTGACGTTCTGGATGCCGACGCTCGTGAAGAGCGCCGGCGTGAAAGACACCTTCATGGTGGGCATGCTCTCCGCCATTCCGTATGTATGTGCGGCGATCACCATGGTGCTGATCGGCCGCAGCGCCGATGCACGCCGCGAGCGCCGCTGGCACCTGGTTGTGCCGGCGCTGATGGGCGCAGTCGGTTTTGCCGTGGTGGCAATGGCGGGTCACAACGTGGCCCTGTCGATCGTGTTCCTGTCTTTGGCCGCCGCGGGCGTGCTGACGTGCGCGCCGCTGTTCTGGTCGCTGCCGACGGCGTTCCTGCAAGGCACCGCTGCTGCGGCCGGCATCGCGGCCATCAACTCGGTCGGCAACTTGGCCGGCTTCGTGAGCCCCTATATGATCGGTGCGCTCAAGGACATGACGGGCAGCACATCTGCCGGCATGTACGCGCTGGCGGGCGTGCTGGTGCTCGGCTGCATTGCCGTGTTGCGCACGCCGCCGAAGCTGGTCAATAAATAAGCAATCGTATTCAGAGGTCTGTCATGCCGCGCTTTGCCGCAAACCTGTCCATGATGTACCAGGAGCACGCATTCCTCGACCGCTTTGCCGCTGCGGCAAAGGATGGCTTCGAGGGCGTGGAGTTCCTTTTTCCCTACGACTTCGACAAGGCCGATATCCGGGCGCGTCTTGACGACGCAGGTCTCACGCAGGCGCTGTTCAATGCGCCGCCGGGCGACTGGGCTGGCGGCGAGCGTGGCATCGCCTCGCTGCCCGGTCGCGAAGAGGAGTTCAAGCGCGGCATAGCGACAGCGCTGGAGTATGCGCAGGTGCTCGGCAACACGCGCCTGCACGTGATGGCGGGCCTGCTGCCCGCGGGTGCAGACCGCGCACGCCATCACGCCACCTACGTGAGCAACGTCGCCTACGCTGCGCACGAGGCCGCCGGCGCGGGCGTCACCATCGTGCTGGAACCCATCAACACGCGCGACATGCCGGGCTTCTTCCTCACGCACCAGGCGCAGGCGCATGCGGTGTGCAAGGAAGTCGGCGCGACGAACGTCAAGGTGCAGTTCGACCTGTACCACGCGCAGATCATGGAGGGCGATCTGTCGGTCAAACTCAAGCAGTACGTCGAGGGCGTGGGCCACGTGCAGATTGCCGGCGTGCCCGATCGCCACGAACCAGACGAAGGGGAACTGAACTATCCGCACCTCTTTGCATTGCTCGATGCGCTCGGCTACAACGGCTGGGTCGGCTGCGAATATCGGCCGTGTGCCGGCACCAGCGAAGGGCTCGGCTGGCTCAAGCGCTGGTGCGAAGGCCAACGCTGATCGGCTCGCCTTCAAACAAAGACGGCCGGAGCTGCATGCGCAGTCCGGCCGTTGTCTTTTGGGGCGGCGTCGCTTAGGACTTGCAGGCGCCGATGTAGCGGCCCTGGTAGTGGAAGCCGCTCTTCATTGGCCCGAACTGCGGATGCTGGTACTGACCACTGCCGCTGATGTTGTACGACGTCGGCGTGAGCGGCCCGCTGGCTTCCAGCACGCCCTTGCCGCCCTGCGGGTCTTCGCACGACAGCGTGACCTTGAGCGTGCCCAGCGTGTAGTTCCAGCGCGTGAGCTTACAGCCTTGCTGATCACGGCGGATGGAACGCTCGAACATGGCGCGCACGTCGCTGGCGTCGTTGGCGCTCAGGCAACCGCGTTCAGGGCGGCTCGGCACTTGGCGGCCTTGCTCGTCAAAGTGCGGCAACGGCTTGCCGTTCAGCGTCGCGCTCGTCGTGCTTTCCCACAAACCTGGCGTGACTTCCTGCGCGTGCGCGCCCAACGTCAGTCCAGCCAGCAGTACACCGCTGTGCCACAGCTTCATATTGAATTCCTTGATGGGGCGAGATCACGCACGGCCCCATCGCGGCCCGGCACGAGCGGCGATGGGGTCGGCGGTCAGGGATGTGCGATACGCGGCGTATGGATCTGGGCTCAGACGCCCAGGCGCACCGGTTCCTTGGCCAGCGAACGCGACGTCGGCATGTGGCCGTACGACGGCAGTTCGGTCTTGCGGGTCGCGGCTTCGAGCTGCAGGCCGATCGCGTCGGCGGTATGCATGGCCGTTGCGGCGCCAGTGCCGGCCACGAGCCGATAGCCGCCGCCGCGCACGGTCTGGATCAGGCCGTCGCAAGGCGTACCGGCCAGCGCCACGCGCAGCTTGCGCACGTGCACATCGACCGTGCGCTCACCCACGAAGACATGGTTGCCCCACACGCGGTCCAGTAGCTGCGTGCGCGAGTGCACGCGTTGCGGATGCGCGACGAGAAAGTGCAGCAGGCGGAATTCCAGCGGGCTGAGCGCAATGGCGCGGGGGCCGGTTTCGGTTTGCGCAGTCACACCCAGCGTGAGCGGATCAAGGCGCAGGCCGTTGACCTGCAGGATGTCGTCGCCATGCTGGTGCGGCGCGCGGCGGCGCAGCACAGCGCGAATGCGGGCGTGCAGCTCGCCGGTGTCGCACGGCTTGACGACGTAGTCGTCGGCACCGGCGTCAAGCGCGGCAATCTTGGCGCGCGCATCGCCATGACGGGACAGCACGATGACCGGCAGGCCGCGCGTCTGCATGTTGGCGCGCAAGGCCAGCAGCATGTCGATCGACTCGCGCTCGGGCCACGTCCACTCCATCAGGAGCAGCTCCGGCATGGCGGCCAGTATCGCAGCCTGCGCCTGGCCCGGATGGCTGACCCGTTGAACATCGTGTCCACCATCACGCAGGGAAAACGACAGACGCTCCCCCTCTGCCTGGTCGTGTTCGACCAGCAAGATCTGAATACCCACTTTGTAATACCTCCCGTCTAACCAGCCGACACACTCCGGCGAGCAGCCTCGCGGCTGCGCTCTGCTGTCTGCGGTGTGCGTTGTTATGAGTGCCATGCGGGCAATTGCGCCTGTGCTCGCATGTCTTTTCTTGCGGGCGCTGTTGCCTGGCCGTCGGCCTTGCGCGGATCGTCATGCTGCTGTTCCCGTCGACGATCGCCAGCGGAGCCTCCTGGGTGGTGTCCAGGGTGGTCCTGAGAAAGGTCTGCAAGCCCCTCGGTGCCAGTCGCAGCGTGCCGGACCATGCAATCGTTTGCACAGTGTGCGGTATCGCTTACGCGCAATCCGAGCCGGCGCCCCCCCGAGCGCCGGTGAAGCGGGGATCCCCCACCTCCTTTGGCATAAGGCTTGTTCGCCCTTTCCCGTTTCCTCTAGTCATGAATCCCCCTCTGGCTCAGAGAGAAAGGATTCCGTTTTGCCGGATTATAAGAATCCCGTAGGAATTCGTCACGCAGGAATTTTGAAATTTCGAAATTCATTCAATTCCCCCGCGAACCGGGATGTGGCACGGTTGACATGAATTCTTCATAAAGCTAAGCCCAGCAACGTTCTTGGCCGATAGCATGCGTGCAATGATTCAAGTCTGGCATAAATGCATAACGATTATGCTCGCGCCGGCATAATGATCGATTTCATGTGTGCGCCGGTATTTTTTTCAAAACAATCGGATTCGCTAAAAATCAATTGATCTGTTTTGTGGCAGGGGTAATTCGCGCGATTTAAAACTTTAGGATTACTGCTCGTTGTTTGGGCAACCTGTTGTGGGCGGACGCAAAAAAGCCCGCGCGAGGCGGGCTTTCTTATCCTGATGCCGAGGAGGCAGCGGGCGTCAGCCGCTCAGGCGTTCTTCCAGGCGGGTCTTGGCATCGGGCAGCGCTTGCGGAAGGCCGTGCGCCAGTTTCGTGAACAGCTCGTCGTGCAGCGCCAGCTCTTCCTTCCAGGCCGCTGCATCCAGCGAGATCACCTTGGCGAACTGCTCGGCCGTGAAGTCCAGGCCATCCCAGCTCAGTTCTTCGTAGCGCGGCGACACGCCGAAGACGTGTTCCTCACCCTGCGCCTGGCCTTCGATGCGATCGACCATCCACTTGAGCACGCGCATGTTCTCGCCAAAGCCCGGCCAGACGAACTTGCCGTTTTCGTCCTTGCGGAACCAGTTCACGCAGAAGATCTTCGGCAGCGTGGCGCCGCTCTCGGCCAGCTTCTCGCCGAGTTTGAGCCAGTGCGCGAAATAGTCGGCCATGTTGTAGCCGCAGAACGGCAGCATGGCGAACGGGTCGCGGCGCACCACGCCTTGCTGGCCGGCAGCGGCGGCGGTGGTTTCCGAGCCCATCGTGGCGGCCATGTACACGCCTTCGGTCCAGTCGCGCGCTTCGGTCACGAGCGGCACGGTGGTCGACCGGCGGCCACCGAAGATGAACGCATCAATGGGAACGCCGGCCGGGTTGTCCCACTCCGGATCGATCGACGGGCATTGTGCGGCCGGTGCGGTGAAACGGGCGTTCGGATGCGCCGCCTTGCGCCCGGTTTCCTTGGCGCTCGCAGGCGTCCAGTCCTGACCCTGCCAGTCGATCAGGTGCGCCGGCGGCGTGTCGGTCATGCCTTCCCACCACACGTCGCCGTCGTCGGTGAGGGCCACGTTGGTGAAGATGACGTTCTCTTTGAGCGTGGCCATCGCGTTGAAGTTGGTCTTCTCGCTCGTGCCCGGAGCCACGCCAAAGTAGCCGGCTTCCGGGTTGATGGCGTACAGGCGCGTTTTGCCGTTGGCGTCCTGGCGGGGCTTGATCCAGGCGATGTCGTCGCCGATGGTCGTCACCTTCCAGCCGTTCAGGCCTGCAGGCGGAATCAGCATCGCAAAGTTGGTCTTGCCGCAGGCCGACGGGAAGGCCGCAGCCACGTGGTACGTCTTGCCCTCCGGCGACGTCACGCCCAGGATCAGCATGTGCTCGGCCAGCCAGCCCTGGTCGCGGCCCATGGTGGAGGCGATCCGCAGCGCGAAGCATTTCTTGCCCAACAGCGCATTGCCGCCGTAGCCCGAGCCGAACGACCAGATTTCGCGCGTTTCCGGGAAATGCACGATGTACTTGGTCGGGTTGCACGGCCACGGCACGTCCTTTTCGCCGGCGGCGAGCGGCTTGCCGACGGTGTGCACGCACGGTACGAAATCGCCGTCGGTGCCCAGCACGTCGTACACCGCGCGACCCATGCGGGTCATGATGCGCATGTTGACGGCCACGTACGGGCTGTCCGACAACTCCACCCCGATGTGTGCGATCGGCGAGCCCAGCGGCCCCATCGAGAAGGGCACCACATACAGCGTGCGGCCGCGCATGCTGCCGTCAAACAGGCCGTTCAGTGTCTGGCGCATCTCGGCCGGGGCCGTCCAGTTGTTGGTGGGGCCGGCGTCTTCCTTCTTCTGCGAGCAGATGAAGGTGCGGTCTTCCACGCGTGCCACGTCCGACGGGTCCGACAGCGCCAGGTACGAGTTCTTGCGCTTGGCCGGATTGAGCTGCTTCATCGTGCCGGCGGCCACCATTTCGGCGCACAGGCGGTCGTATTCCTCTTGCGAACCATCGCACCAGACGATGCGCTCCGGCTTGGTGAGCGCCGCCACCTCGCCCACCCACGCGATCAGGCGCGGGTGTTTCACGTAATCGGGCACGTTCAATGCGGGCACGCCCTGCATCACGGGTTGATTCATGACCAAAACTCCAATGGAAGTGAGAAAGAAATCGGTGTCGGATCGGCACGGCGGCCGCGCCCAGCGGCGGGGTGGAAAGCGATCGACGGCGCATCGGAAGCGAGCCGGATCAGCGGTTTCCAGAGGGAGAGGTGAGGCAGGCGGAGGGACGGGAGCCGTGCTGATTTCACATTCAGTTACAAAGCGGTGCACTGACGGAAGGTGGGTTTTTCCGGGCAGCGAGGGCCGCGTGCGCTAAAGTGGCGGGACCGAGGTCAATAGACCGTAGAACAAGGACTCGTCACCAGCGAGGCTGCGCAAATTGCGTGCCCGCGGCGGGCAATTCCAAACGTCGACACGGATTGTCGTGCGACGAGGGATGGGAAGAATACCACCGCGAGGGATCGCTGTTTTTTGCTGCGCACCATTGTTCGAAGTGAGATGTCGATGAAGATTGCCGTACTGGACGACTACCAAGACGCTGTTCGCAAGCTGGATTGCTTTAGCTTGCTGCAAGACCACGAAGTCAAAGTGTTCAACAACACCGTCAAAGGTGTGGGGCAATTGGCCGCACGCGTGGCGGACGTTGAAGCCATTGTGCTGATCCGGGAGCGCACGCGCGTGACGCGTCAGTTGCTCGATCGCCTGCCCAAACTCAAGATCATCAGCCAGACGGGCCGCGTATCGCGCGACTCGGGCGGCCATATCGATCTGGATGCCTGCACCGAAAAGGGTGTGGTGGTGCTGGAGGGGAAAGGCTCGCCGGTGGCGCCGGCCGAGCTGACCTGGGCGCTGGTGATGGCCGCACAGCGTCGCATTCCCCAATACGTGGCGAGCCTCAAGCACGGCGCGTGGCAGCAGTCGGGGCTGAAATCCACCACGATGCCGCCCAACTTTGGCATCGGCCGGGTCCTGAAGGGCCAGACGCTGGGCATCTTCGGCTACGGCAAGATCGGCCAGCTCGTGGCCGGTTACGGCCGTGCTTTCGGCATGAATGTACTGGTGTGGGGTCGCGAGGGCTCGCAGGAACGGGCGCGCGCCGACGGCTTTGCCGTGGCGGAATCGAAAGACGCCCTGTTCGAGCAGTCCGATGTGCTGTCGGTCCACCTGCGCCTGAACGACGAAACGCGCGGCATCGTCACCGTGGCTGACCTCACCCGCATGAAGCCGACCGCCCTCTTCGTCAACACTAGCCGCGCCGAGCTGGTCGAAGAAAACGGCCTGGTGACGTCGCTCAACCGCGGGCGACCGGGCATGGCCGCCATCGACGTGTTCGAAACGGAGCCCATCCTGCAGGGCCACACCCTGCTGCGCATGGAGAACTGCATCTGCACGCCGCACATCGGGTACGTCGAACGCGAAGGTTACGAGCTGTACTTCAGCGTTGCGTTCCAGAACATCCTCGATGTCCTGCAGGGCAACGTCGACAGCGTGGTCAACCCGACGGCGCTGGCGCCTGCCCTGATCCGCGCATAACGCCAGTCGTTTTGCCCGTCGCTTCCGTCAATCAGGCGGCGGCGCGCAGCTGCGGTTGATTGGCGCCTGCGCCGTCAAAGCGGAAGCTGTCCATCGCCAGCGATCCGTACGTCACCGTATCGACCACGTGCTGGGCCTGCACGCCGCCCGGCGTGGCTTGGCCCGGCTGTCCCATGGCGGCACCCAGTGCCACGTACAGCGGCATCAGGTGTTCGTCGGTCGGGTGGGCGTGGGCGGCGTTCGGGGCTTGCGCGCGGTAATCGCAGAAGCGGGTGAAATCGCCGCTGCGGATGCCATCGGTCATCGTCTCGATCATCCATTCGCGGAAGGCCGTCACCCAAGGCTCGACCGGCACGCCGTGCTGCGCCATGCCCGGGCCGCGCATCAGCGCGCGCAGGTTGTGCGTGAAGCTGCCGGAGCCGACGACGAGCACGCCCTCGTCGCGCAGCGGCGCGAGCGTGCGTCCCATCGCCATCTGGCACGCCGGCGACAAGCCCGGCATCAACGACACCTGCACGACGGGGATCTTCGCCTCGGGAAGCATCAGCATCAGCGGCACCCACGCGCCGTGGTCCAGCGGCTGGCGCGGGTCCAACACGGTGGAGGCCTGTTCTTCCAGCCCGGGGACGATGTTGCCGTCGATCAGCGCACGGATGCGTTCTGCCACGTCGGGCGCGCCCGGCGGGGCGTATTCCAAGGCGTAGAGCTGCGGCGGGAAACCGCCGAAGTCGTGCCAGGCCTCCTGCTGCGCGCGGGCAGTGACGGCCGGCCGGCGCGTCATCCAGTGCGGTGAAACCACGACGATGGCGCGCGGCTTGAGGGCTGCCATCTCTTGCCCGAGCGCCGCAAGCATCTTGCCGACGGGGCCCGGATCGGCCGCCAGCATGGGCGACCCATGGGACAGATAGAGCACGGGGAGCATGTCAAATTTCCTGAAGAAAGTGACTGCCATTGTGCGCCGATGCAGCACCTGTAACGTGCATGGATTTGCAGGGCGGGATCAGGAAAATTGAACGAGTGCGCTTACATGCCCAGCAATTCCTCCGCCACCGTCGGGTGGAGGCCGACGGTCGACTGCAGATGCTTGAGCCGTACGCCCATGCGCACGGCCACCGCCATCGCCTGGATGATCTCCGGCGCGGCGTTGTCGACGACGTGTGCGCCGAGCACGCGGCCGCTGCGCGCGTTGCACACCAGCTTGATTAGCGATTCCATGCCCGAGCCCGCAAAGCGCTGCTCCAGCGAGACAAAGCGGCGGACGACCACGTCGATGCGGTCGGCCAGGGCGCGTTTGTCGGTGTCCGGCCCGCGTTTGCCAAGTTCGGGCCAGCGCGTGCGCGCGTCGGCCTCGGTCAGGCCCACGCCGGCGATGGCCGGATCGCAGAACACGGCCATCGGCACGGTGTTCATGTCAGGCAGCTTGATCCCTTTACCGAACAGGCGTTCGGCCACGTAGCGGCCCTGCGCGACGGCCACGGGCGTCAATTGCAACGGGCTGCCGCCGCAGACGTCGCCGACTGCATGGACGCCGCGGGCGCGTGTACGGAAGTGGCGGTCGACGGCAATGCGCCCGTGCGCATCGAGCGTGACGCCTGCGGCCTCCAGGCCAAGGCCTGCGATGTTCGACGTGCGTCCGATGGCGCTCAGCATGCGCTGGGCGCGCAGCACGCGCGGAACGTCGCTGCCCTCGGTGCTCGCGTAGACAGCCACGCCGCCGCCGTTCACGGCATCGCGTTCGATGCGGACGACGTCGGCGTTCAGGATCAGGTCGACGCCGCAGCCAGCCAGCGACTGCGCGGCGGCCTCGGCCACCGTGGCATCAAATTCCGGCAGCACGCGCGCATCGCGCGTCAGCACGGTGACCCGCACGCCGAAGCGCGCCAACGTGGACGCCATTTCCACCGCGATGACACCGCCGCCCGCGATGATGAGCGATGCGGGCAGCGTGTCCCAACCAAACACGTCGTCGGACGTGCAGGCCAATTCGGCGCCGGGTACGGGAAGCGGCGTGGGGCGGGCGCCGGCGGCCAGCACGATCTGGCGCGCACGCAGCGTGGTCTTGCCGGACTCGGCTTGCACCCGGACGATGCCGCGGCCGCGCAGCGAAGCCATGCCGCTCAGCCATTGCACGCCGGCATCGGCCAACTGGACGACATGCGCTTCGTGCAGCCGCGCGACCTCGGCGCGCGTGCGGGCGATGGCATCGGCCCAGGCTTCCGAGGCGTCCGAGGTGTGCGCTGCGAGCAAGCATCGAGCCATCGTCTGCGACCAGGCGGCGCCGTAGCGGAGCAGTTTCTTGGGTACGCACCCGCGGTTGACGCAGGTGCCGCCCACTTGCGCGCGGTCGATCAGCAGCGTGCGCGCGCCCAGTTGCGCAGACCGGCGCGCAGCCGCGAGCCCGGCCGAACCGGCGCCGATCACGATCAGGTCAAACGCATGTGCAGGGTTTGCGGCCATGAAGTGTCCGTCGGAGAAGGATCGGCCGGACGACCTTGATGGCACGCCGGCGGGCGCGCCATGTGCAGCAAGCAGCGCGCCCGCCGCCTCTCTCTTCGAGGTGGTGGTTACGCAGCCACCGCCGTGGCGAACCCGCGTGGAAGTTCGCGCAGGAAGGTTTCGCCGTCATGACGGCCGAGCGCATAGGCGTCGCGCATGGCGCCCGGGCGGGTGTAATCCCAGCTCGAAATGGGAACCTTGCGCGAGGGCTGGACGTAAAACCGGCGCTGCACGCCGTCGGCCACCGGCACATCCATGCGGAAGTACGTCGGGCGCGGGTATAGCCGCGTCACGAGCACCAGCGCGTCGCCGGGCGCGGCGTCCAGCGCGTGCACGGGCACGTTGTCGACCATGCCGCCGTCGAGCACCGGCCGCCCGTCGCGCCGCAGTACCGGCGTGAACGGCGGGGTGGAGGCCGATTGCAGCAGAAGATCCGCCAAGTCCTCGGGTGTGGCGCAGTCCTGCGCGCGCACGATTTCCGCCGTAAAGCCGAGGCGTTTGCCCAGCGTTGGGTGCAGCGTCTTGAGAACGTGCTTTTCGATGTTGTACGCAATCAGCCCCGCCGCCACCGCTGAGCGTGCGCCCAGCCAGCGCGGGATATGCGCCACGCCGATCCGGATCTCGGGCGCCTGCGCCAGCCGCCCGAACCGGCCCTCGCTGAAGACCGTCAGCAGCGCCGTGCGGTACATGCCGTAGTGCGGAAACACGCGCTCGCCGCGCAGCAGGTTGCCCCAATGGGCGTTGCGGGTGTTCTGGCGCAGGGCCTCGCCGTAGTAATCCATCAGCTCGGCGGAATTCCACGCATGCAGCATGCACGCCGTCGAGGCTCCCGCCGAGATGCCGGCAATCACGCGCGGCGCCAGGCCCAGTTCGGGCTGCACGACGTCCCACCAGCCGGCCTGCCACCAGCAGCGGTTGCCACCACCGGCAAAGACCATCTGATCGAATACGGGCGCGTTCATGCCGAGGCCTCGGTGCGGGCCGCCGTGGCCGCCGCCGGCTCCAGCCGCAGCGACGGCGCGTATTTGAGGGTATCGATGCACGCATCCAGCAGACGCTCGCGCTTGGTGGCGAGGCTGGAGGCGTCCGGATAGAAGAGGTAATCGCCCATGATGCCGTTGAACGTGGCATGGAAATGCGCCACGGCCAGCGGGATGTCGAGGTCGGCCGGCAGTTGCCCGCGCCGCGTTGCCTGCTCGATGATGCTCGTCAGATGCGTCATGCCTTCCTCGAACGATTCCTGCTGACGCTTGAGGATGGGGCTGGTGTCTTCGACGAACTCGCACTTGTTGAACATGATCTCGAAGACCTTGCGCCAGTGCGCGTCCTCCACGAGTTGCCGCAGCAGGAAGTTGCCCACCGCGCGCAGTTCGCCCAGTGGATCATCGGCCTCCATCCCGAGCGGGGTGCACATGGTCTCCATGGGCAGCTTCACGCGCTCGCACATGGCTGCAAACACATCGGTCTTGTTGCGGAAGTGCCAATAGATGGCGCCGCGTGTCACGCCCGCGGCCTGCGCGATATCCGATAGCGATGTGCGTGCCACGCCCCGCGCATAGAACACGTCTTCCGCCGCATCCAGGATGCGGTTACGTGTTTCAAGTGCTTCTTCCTTCGTTCGTCTGACCATGATCTTCCAGGGGAACGCTGTGCCACCTCGGGCGGCGTTCTTTCGATTGGCTTTTGTGCAATGCACAATTCCAGGCAACGCACTATTGCGCTTCGCACAACGCGACAGCAGGCCGGTTGGCTGACAATCCTTGTCGCAGCGCGGTATCCGCTGCATGTTCGCTTGATCGCCGTCATTGCTACGACCGCAGGAAAGGTGTCTACGGAGCCCCTGTTCCTCAATGGCGTCACTTACATACATACGCGAACGTATCTATAATAGCGCGCAGTCCGTCGCTTGCCCATGGCCGTATGCGCCACTCCATGCGGGTAAGCTGCCCGGGGCCGACTTCGTGTCTGTCGGTCAGCGGGTCGGAGATCGGCTGCCGATCGCTCCCGCGTCCTAGCTTTCTGGTCCGAGTTGTTGCGACTTCGTCGCAAAGGCCATATCGCATGCCGCCGGATGCAGCTAGCATCGGACGTTTTCGTTTTTTGTGTTTTTTTGGTTTCGCTGACGGTTTGCTGGCGTCGCACTCGTTTGCGCGGCGACGCGGCACCCGGCATTCCGCTTATCGCCACATGGGGTCATCTATGACGAACACCCGCCGTTATCACCAACTCGCTGCCGCCGCATTCATGGTGGTGGCACTTGCAGCCTGCGGTAACAAGCAGGCACAAGGGCCGGGCGGCGCCGGCATGCCTCCGACCGAAGTCGGCGTTGTGACCGTGCAGCCGCATTCCGTTGGCCTGACCAGCGAGTTGCCGGGGCGCCTGGAGGCTACGCGTGTGGCACAGGTGCGGGCTCGGGTCGCGGGCATTGTGCTCAAGCGCACCTACGCGGAAGGCAGTGACGTAAAGGCCGGCCAGCAGTTGTTCCAGATCGATCCGGCGCAGTACCGGGCATCGCTGGATAGCGCCAAGGCACAGCTGGCGCGATCGGAAGCCACACAAACGCAGGCGCAACTGAAGGCCGAGCGCTACAAGCCGCTGGTTGCCACCAACGCCATCAGCAAGCAGGACTACGACGACGCCACCGCCGCCGCCAAGCAAGCCACCGCTGACGTGGCCGCCGCCCGCGCTGCCGTGGAGACCGCCAAGTTGAACGTCGGCTATGCCAGTGTGACTTCGCCCATCTCCGGTCGTGCCGGTCTGGCGCAGGTCACCGAAGGCGCGCTGGTGGGCCAGGGCGAGGCGACGCTGCTGACCACCGTTCAGCAGATCGATCCGATCTACCTGACGTTCACGCAGTCGAGCACCGAAGTGATGCGTCTGCAGCAGGCGCTCAAGGACGGCAAGCTGGCCAAGGCCGGTGGTGACGCGGCCAAGGTCACGCTCGTGACAGAAGACGGCCGCGCCTACGCGCAAACGGGCAAGCTCTATTTCTCGGACCTGACGGTGGACCCTGCTACGGGCACGATCACGCTGCGCGCGATTGTTCCGAACGCCGACCGCACGCTGCTGCCGGGCATGTACGTGCGTGCCCGCCTGGAGCAGGCCGTGGACGAACAGGCCATCACGGTGCCGCAACAAGCGGTGACGCGCAGCCCGGACGGCGCATCGGTCATGGTCGTCGACGAGAAGGGCATGGCAGCGGTGCGCCAGGTCCAGGCCGACCGCTCGACCGGTACGGAATGGATCGTCTCCAGCGGCCTGAAGGCGGGCGACAAGGTGATCGTCGACGGCCTGCAGAAGGTCCGTCCGGGCGCGCCGGTCAAGGCCGTGCCGTGGCAACCGATGTCGGCAGGCCAGGGCAAGGGCTCGCAAGGTCAGGGCGGCCAGGGTAGCAGCGCCGCACCCGCGCCGGCAGCCAGCGCGCCTGCTGCAAGCACTCCCGCTGCCAGCGCACCGGCAGCCAAGCAGTAAACAAGGAGCCATCGCATGGCAAAGTTTTTTATCGATCGCCCGGTCTTTGCCTGGGTGCTCGCGCTGTTCATCATCCTTGCTGGGGCGATTTCGATCACCCAGCTGCCGATCTCGCAGTACCCGACCATTGCACCGCCGTCCATCATCATCACGGCAACGTATCCGGGCGCAAACGCGAAGACGCTGGACGAATCCGTCACGAGCATCATCGAGCAGGAAATGAACGGTGCGGACGGCCTGCTCTACATGGAGTCGGTCAGCCAGGGCGGTAACGGCCAGGCGCAGATCACCGTGACGTTCAAGGCCGGTACCGATCCGGCGCTGGCGCAGGTGGACGTGCAGAACCGCTTGAAGCGCGTGGAAGCGCGTCTGCCTTCGCAGGTGACGCAGCAGGGTGTGCAGGTCGACAAGGCCCGCTCGAACTTCCTGCTGTTCGCGACGCTCGCATCCACCGACGGCAAGATGGATCCGGTGGCACTGGGCGACTACATCTCGCGCAACGTGCTGAACGAAATCAAGCGCGTGCCGGGTGTGGGTCAGGCGGTGCTGTTCGGTACGGAGCGCGCCATGCGCGTCTGGATCGATCCGGCCAAGCTGGTTGGCTACAAGCTGACCCCGACGGACGTCTACAACGCCATCCGTGCGCAGAACGCGCTGGTCTCGGCCGGTACGATCGGCGATCTGCCGTCCGTCTCCGACCAGCCGCTCGCGGCGACGGTCGTGGTGGAAGGTCAGCTCACAACCACCGAGCAGTTCGGCAACATCGTGCTGGTGGCCAAGCCGGACGGTTCGCTGGTGCGCGTGAAGGACGTTGCGCGCCTGGAACTCGGCGGCCAGACCTACTCGACGTCTGCGCGGATCAACGGCCAGCCGATCTCGGCCATTGGTGTGCAGCTCTCGCCCACGGGTAATGCACTGGGCACCGCCAAGGCCGTGAAGGCCAAGCTGGAAGAACTCTCGAAATACTTCCCGGCGGGCGTGGAATACAAGGTGCCGTACGACACCTCCAAGTTCGTCCAGATCTCGATCGAGGAAGTGGTCAAGACGCTGTTCGAGGCCATGGCGCTGGTGTTCCTGGTGATGCTGCTGTTCCTGCAGAACATCCGCTACACGCTGGTGCCGTCGATCGTGGTGCCGATCTCGCTCTTGGGCGCGTTCGCCACCATGAACGCGATGGGCTTCTCGATCAACGTGCTGACGATGTTCGGCCTTGTGCTGGCGATCGGTATTCTCGTTGACGATGCCATCGTGGTGGTCGAAAACGTCGAGCGGATCATGGCCGAAGAAGGCCTGCCCCCGCGCGAAGCGACCCGCAAGGCCATGGGCCAGATCACGGGCGCCATCATCGGTATTACGCTGGTGCTGATGGCCGTGTTCATCCCGATGGCGTTCTTCTCGGGCTCGGTGGGCGCGATCTATCGCCAGTTCTCGCTGTCGATGGTGTCGTCGATCTTCTTCTCGGCGCTCATGGCGCTGACGCTCACGCCGGCACTGTGCTCGACGCTGCTCAAGCCGATCGAGAAAGGCTCGCACCATGAGAAGAAGGGCTTCTTCGGCTGGTTCAACCGCATGTTCAGCACCACCACGAACCGCTATCAAAGCTTCGTGGAGCGCATGCTGAAGAAGACCTTCCGCTACATGGTGATCTACGTTGCGCTGATCGTGGCGGTGGTGTTCCTGTTCCTGCGCCTGCCGTCTTCGTTCCTGCCGACCGAAGACCAGGGCTACATCGTGACCAACATCCAGCTGCCGCCGGGTGCATCGGCCAACCGCACGCTGGAAGTGATCAAGCAGGTCGAGAACTACTACAAGCAGGAAAAGGCGGTCGAGAACATCGTGGCTGTCCAGGGTTTCAGCTTCTCGGGCAACGGGCCGAACGCCGGTATTGTGTTCACCCCGTTCAAGGACTGGAGCGAGCGCAAGGGCAAGGATCAAACCGCCGATGCCGTGGTCGGCCGGGCCTTCGGTGCGCTGTTCGGTGGCATTCGGGATGCGATCGTCTTTCCGCTGAATCCGCCGCCGATTCCGGAACTGGGTAACGCAACGGGCTTTACGTTCCGTCTGCAGGACCGCGCGGGCCTCGGCCACGACGCGCTGATGGCGGCCCGCAATCAGCTGTTGGGGATGGCGGCGCAAAGCAAGGTCATCACCGGCATGCGCCCGGAAGGTCTGGAAGATTCGCCGCAGTACCAGGTGGATATCGACCGCGAGAAGGCCAATGCGCTGGGTGTCTCGTTCACCGACATCAACGCCGTGCTGTCGACGGCGCTGGGTTCGGCATACGCCAACGACTTCCCGAACTATGGTCGTCAGCAGCGTGTGATCGTGCAAGCGGACAAGATCAACCGCATGCAGCCCGAAGACATCATGAACCTGTACGTGCGCAACGGTCAGGGCAACATGGTCCCGATGTCGACGTTCGCCAAGGGCCATTGGATCGTCGGCCCGGTGCAGCTCGTGCGCTACAACGGCTATCCGGCTGTCCGCCTTTCGGGTGCGGCCGCGCCGGGTGCCAGCTCGGGTGACGCCATGGCCGAGATGGAACGCCTGGCCGCCAAGCTGCCGGCCGGTATCGGCTACGAGTGGACGGGCCAGTCGCTGCAGGAAAAGGCCTCGGGCTCGCAGGCGCCGGCGCTGTATGCGCTGTCGCTGCTGGCGGTGTTCCTGGTGCTGGCGGCGCTGTACGAAAGCTGGTCGATCCCGGCGGCGGTGATTCTGGTGGTGCCGCTGGGCGTGCTCGGCGCACTGCTGGGCGTGACACTGCGCGCGATGCCGGATGACGTGTACTTCAAGGTCGGCCTGATTGCGGTGGTGGGCTTGTCCGCCAAGAACGCAATTCTGATCATCGAGTTTGCGAAGGACTTGCAGGCGCAAGGCAAGAGCCTGATCGACGCGACGCTGGAAGCCGTACACCTGCGGTTCCGCCCGATCATCATGACGTCGTTCGCCTTCATCCTGGGTGTGCTGCCGCTGGCGATTGCCACCGGCGCCAGCTCCGCCAGCCAACGCGCCATCGGTACCGGCGTGATGGGCGGGATGATCACCGCGACGGTGCTGGCCGTGGTGCTGGTGCCTGTGTTCTTCGTGGTGGTCCGCCGCATCTTCAAGGGCAGCGAGCGTCAACGCCGCCTGGATGCCGCGCACCGTCCGCTGGACGAGGAAATCTGAACATGCAGAAAACGATGACCTTTCGAACCCCCGCGCTGCTGCCGGCGCTCCTGTTGGCTGCCGGCGTGTTGTCCGGCTGCTCGCTGGCGCCCACCTATGAGCGCCCGGACGCTCCGATAACGAGCACGTACCCGCAGGCTCCGGCCGGCTATGCCGTGCCGGCGGACTCCGCCAAGCCCGGCGAGAACGCGCCCCGCGCGACCGAACTGGGCTGGCGCGAGTTCTTCCCCGATGCGCGCCTGCAGAAGCTGATCGGCCTGGCGCTCGAGAACAACCGCGACCTGCGCGTGGCCATGCTCAACGTCGAGGCCGCGCGTGCGCAGTACCGCCTGCAGATCGCCGACCTGCTGCCGCCGGTCAACGCGTCTGCCACGTACACGCGCAGCCATACGCCGCCGTCGATCTCGACCACCGGCGGCGACATCCACACCAAGCAGTACCAGCTTGGGGTGGGCATCAGCAACTACCAGGTGAACCTGTTCAGCGTGGGCGACGTCACGTCGTCTGCGCGTGCAAGCTATCTTGCGACGGACGAAGGCCGGCGTGCCGCGCAGATCAGCCTGATCTCGCAGGTGGCCAAGGCCTACCTGAACGAGCGCGCCTACGCCGAACAGCTCGATCTGGCCCAGCAGACCCTGAAGGGCCGCGAGGACTACTACAAGCTCGCCAAGCAGCGCTTTGACGTCGGCGCCTCGTCGGCGCTGGATCTGCGTCAGACCGAGACGCTGGTGGAATCGGTGCGTGTGTCGGTGGCACAGCTGACTCGCCAGTACGCTCAGGCGACCAACGCCCTGGTGCTGCTGGTGGGCGCGCCGCTGCCGGCCGATCTGCCCGCGCCGACCACGGTGTCGTCGGAGAAGATCGTGGCCGACATTCCGCCGGGTCTGCCGTCGGAGCTGCTGGAGCAACGTCCGGACATCCGCCAGGCCGAGCAGAAGCTGATTGCCGCCAACGCCAACATTGGCGTGGCGCGGGCAGCGTTCTTCCCGAGCATCGGGCTGACGTCCAACGTGGGCACGGCCAGCGGCGCGCTGCATGACCTGTTCAAGAGCGGGACCCAGTTCTGGTCGTTCGTGCCGAACCTGACGCTGCCGATCTTCAACTGGGGCACCAACATCTTCAACCTGGACTTGACCAAGACCAACCAGAAGATTGCGGTTGCCAACTACGAGAAGACGATCCAGACCGCGTTCCGCGAAGTGTCCGACGCCCTCGTGGCGCGCGGCACCCTGGAGGAGCAAGTGGCCGCGCAGAAGCGATTCCGCGATGCCACGGCGGATCGCCTGACGCTGTCTGATCAGCGCTATCGCAATGGCGTGTCGAGCTTCCTCGATGTGCTCGACGCGCAACGCGATCTGTTCAGCGCCGACCAGACGCTGGTGCAGACGCGCTTGGCCCGCCTGACCAACGCCATCGATCTGTACACGGCGCTGGGCGGCGGGTTGCAAGAGCGCAGCACCACCGTGGCCGCACAGCAGGCTCAGCCGACGGCCGCGCCGGGCGTTGCGCCCGCCACGCCGGATATGACGCCGCAGCAATCGAAGTAAGTCCGCGTCTGTTCGCTCCAAAGCCCGCCTTCTTCAGGCGGGCTTTTTTTCGCCTGTGCCCTTAGTGCTGGCGATGTGCTCGAGAAAGTAAAGCAAGGCCACTTCTTCGCGTCGCAGACCCTTGCGCGCGCGGGTCGGGGGCAGCGCTTCCAGTTCGCCCGCCAGGAACGCGTCCACCACAGCCGGGTGCACATAGCATTTGCGGCAGACGGCCGGCGTGTTCCCGAGGCGCTGGGCCACGGCAGCAACAGCCTCCACCACCTGCCGGCGCGCCTCGGTAACGTTCGTCGACGTGCGCCCGCGCAGCAGATCCAGCGCCAGCACGCTGCCGGCCCAGGTGCGGTAGTCCTTCGCCGTGAAATCCGCCCCGGCAATCTCTTGTAAGTATGCATTCACATCCGTGGAATCGACTACTCGGCGGTCGCCAGCTTCGTCGATGTACTGGAACAATTCCTGTCCCGGCAGATCAACGCACCGCCGGATAATGCGCGCCAGGCGCGGATCCGATACCGACACGTCGTGCTCCACGCCGCTTTTGCCACGAAACTGAAAGCGCACCGTATTGCCGTGCACCTCAACGTGGCGGTTGCGCAGTGTCGTGAGCCCATAGGAGCGGTTGTCGCGCGCATACGCGGCGTTGCCCACGCGCACCAGCGTCACGTCCAGCAGGTAGACCACCGTCGCCAGCATCTTCTCGCGCGACAGGCCCGGCGCCTCCAAATGGGCGGTGATCGCTTCGCGCACCCGCGGCAGCACTGCCCCGAAGGCCAGCAGCCGCCCGTATTTATCAGCATCGCGAAAGGCGCGCCATTCTGCGTGGTAGCGATATTGCTTGCGCCCGCGTGCGTCGCGTCCCGTCGCCTGCAGATGCCCGCCCGCATGTGGGCAGATCCAGACGTCGGTATAGGCCGGCGGGATCGCCAGCTTGTTGATGCGCGCAATGATGGCCGGATCGCGGATGCGCTGGCCGCGCGTGTCGAAATAGGCGAATTGGCCGCGTAGCCGGCGCCGGGTGTAGCCCGGGCGTGTGTCGTCCACATAGCGCAGCTGTTCGGGCAGCGCTTCGGCGAGAAGGGTGGCGCTAGTGGCAACCGGTGCGGACGCAGACTTGGGAACGCGTTCCACGGTAGATGGCTTGGAGAGATGATCGCGTTGAGCAAGCGGCGTTCCTTTCTCACACCTGCCGCCGGCGGGTTGCTCGCGGCGTAGCATCAAGGCCACGCCTCTGCCCAAAATGGCGGCAAGAAATGGCATTCTCGCCACAATCGGAAGTGCCTTGCATCGGTAAACAGATTCAACTACACTGCACGCCCTCTGGGCGGTATATAATCTGCCGTTTCGCCGTCCACCCGAATACTGAGCAAGGGACCCGATGACCACCATCCGTCTGAAAGAAAACGAGCCGGTCGAAGTTGCACTGCGCCGCTTCCGCCGTGAAATCGAGCGCACTGGCCTGATCAAGGAACTGCGCGCCCGCACCGCTTACGAAAAGCCGACGACCGAGCGCAAGCGCAAGAAGGCTGCTGCCGTGTCGCGTACGCGTAAACGCCTGCGTTCGCAAATGCTGCCGAAGAAGCTCTACTAAGATCGCGCGATTGTTTCGGTAGCACCAATCGGGTGCTGCCGCTGGCGGTGTGAAGTCAATCGACCTCCGTTCCGCCGAGCTTGGTTCGTAACGCCTCGTGCGTACCGGAAGCCTTTCCGGATTCAACCAACGCTCCACTCCCCGATACAGAAGCTAGCAAGATGCGGTTGATGGCCCGTGCGCCATTGTCCGCCCCTTCGGTTCGCCCTGCGCGCCCTTCTCTGTTGCAAACGACATCCGCCAGCGGTAAATGACCGGCTGGCTGTTGGCGTTTGTTGCGCCGATCCTGTGCGGGAGTACAGTAGCGACCATCCTCTGCACGCGTTTCCCCAGAACGATGCTGCCTACCGATCCCAACGAGAACTGGTTCCCCGCCAAGCGCTACGGCTGGGGATGGGGCTTGCCTTCGCGTTGGCAGGGCTGGGTGGTGCTCGCCATCTATGCCGTATTGCTGGTGGTTGGCATCATCGGACTGCACCCGGGCACTACACAGTCAAGCTTTGTGGTGTACGTGGCGGGCGTCACGGCGCTGCTGGTGCTCGTTTGTTGGTGGAAGGGCGAGCCGCCGCGCTGGCGTTGGGGACGGGATTGAGCGAGGGGTCAACAGTGAGCAATTTAGATGGGCGCCAGTCGGGCTCATATTCTACGATTGCACGATGAGCCAGCCTCCGTTTCATGCCCGCTCGTAGCCCAAGCGGCGCTGGAATTCAAACCGGCCCTTGTGACGCATGCCTCGTTCATGCCGGATTTGGTGCAAACGCGTTCTTGTCCGACTTCTCGGCGCTGCCTGCCGCAGGCGCGGACATCCCGGCCACCTGCGTGTATTCAAACGCCATCGCGTGTTTTCTGCTGTTGCAAGCATCAAGTCGTTTCAGCGCCCCGCTTTGGCGCGCCGGTGTAACAGGGGCCTCATTCAGAACGGATATGACACCCCGATTTGTATTACCGGATACCAGCGATAACGCGACATCTCGCGTTGCAACTCCTGCAGGCCATTCGTTGCAATAAGGTGGCTATTCACGGGGCCGACCTTTGCGGCCAACTGCGGCGACAAGGTATAGGAAGACTTTGGTATGCCGTAAGCGACACCGATGTCCGCAATGAAGCCGAACCCCTTTGAGGCCGGCCGATGGCCGTAGCCGATGCCGAAATATGGCATCACGGTTGGATATCGGGCTTTTGCAACGGCATACATGCCCGGTAACGCCCGAAGCTTTCTACCCGCGAACGTGTATGTGCCATTGGTCGGCACCGAGGTGCCGCTGAGCTCGTCATCGGAGAACCGTACGCCAGCGGTTGTTCGAAAGCCGCTGCCGCGCAAAGGGAAGATATCGGCGTAAATGCCCCCTTGGCGAAGTCGAATGTCGTCCTGATAGCGATTGCCGCCGAAGCTGAAGTTGTGCGACAAGTTGATCGCGTTGAAATCGACATGCGCGCCAAGCATCGAATTGAAGCTTACCGCCGCCCCAATGCCGGCACCCTGTGTACCGCCTTGCAAAAATATCTCCTGCGCCTGCGTGCTGCCAACGAACATCTCCCCTATTGCTACCCACAAATAGATGGTCTTTTTCACGGGCCTCTCCCCTGACGTGTGCCAGGCCGAGGGCGTATCGACTTAAGCGGTTAGGTCTGTCCCCGCAACGCACTCGGCGTTTCACTGGCGCAACGTCCCCCTGTTGTTTTCGCTGTTTATCGGACTGCAGGTAACGCTAAGGGGTGCGGCATAACCACCGCGGTCTGTCGCGCCCTTGCTCGATCCAATCCCCGATTGCGCCGTTCTTCAACGCCTTCGTGCGATGGTCGACATTGCTCCGTCGACACTCGCACCGGTCGCGTTGGGATAACTGCAAGGAGCGAACCATCGGGCGCAAACCCAGTAGTGGCGGGAGGTTTGCATGGCGGTCACGGATCGTGAGCGCGCCAGACGGGCTGGATGTATCAGATTTGATGCGTGGTATCCCGTGGTCAGTTCCCGCACGGGGCTAAGCGGTCCGTGAATCGGATGAACACGTGTGGATCGCCACGTATGCGGGAATACTCTTGTATCGAGCCGGTGCAAGTTGCGGTGCTGGGGGCGGGGCGCCGCGTTGACCCTACTGACCCTACACCGGAATTAGTACCGTCCAGAAGTGGAGATTTCCGGCGTCGTTGATTCGTCCGCCGAGGTGTTTTTCCTTGCCTGACGGGCGAATTCGGCGGGTGTCGCCCACTGCAGTGCGGAGTGGGGACGGCTCTCGTTGTAGTACCTCCGCCAGTCGGCGATTTTGCTCCGAGCATCGTCCAAGGACAAGAACCAATGCTCGTTCAGGCATTCCTGCCGGAACCGCCCGTTGAAGCTTTCCACCTTGGCATTGTCGGTCGGCGTGCCTGGCCGGCTGAAGTCGAGTTCCACGCCGTGCTCGTATGCCCACCGGTCCATCGCCTTCGAGATGAATTCGCTGCCGTTGTCCACCTTGATGGTCTGAGGCGCGCCGCGCTCGGCAACCACTGCGTCAAGCACTCGCACAACGTCTTCCCCCTTCAGGCTTTGGCCGACTTCGATGGCCAAGCTTTCTCTGGTGTAGTTGTCCACCACGGTCAACGCGCGCAGGCGCCGACCATCAAACAAGGCATCGGATACAAAGTCCATGCTCCAGATTTCGTTGATAGCCGTGACGATGCTCTTGGGCTGGCGTAGCCGCGCCGACTTGTTGCGCTTGGGACGCTTATGCCGCAGCGACAGACCTTCGGCCCGGTACAAGCGATAAACACGTTTGTGATTGTCTTTCCAGCCTTCCCGCTGCAGCATCACGTGCACCCGGCGATAGCCGTAGTGCACGCGTGTGGCCGCTATCTCTTTGATGCGTGCAAGCAATGCCGACGAGTCCCGAGCAACCGACCGATACCCATACAGCGAGCGTGACATGTGGAACAACGCGCAAGCCTTAGTCAGGCTCACACGATAGCGGTCACGCAACTCGTCAATCAGCGTGCGCTTGCGGGAAGGCTTCAGAGCTTTTTTGAGAGCACGTCCTGCAGCATGGCCTTATCCAGGCTCAGGTCCGCCACCAGCCGCTTGAGCTTCGCATTCTCCTCCTCGAGCTGCCGCATCCGGCGCAGCTCCGAAGGGCCGACGCCCCCGTACCTCTTCTTCCAGTTGTAGAACGTCGCTTCGCTGATGCCCAGCTTGCGGCACACCTCCTCGACCTTCGTACCCAGTTCCGCTTGCTTGAGCGCGAACGCTATCTGCGCCTCAGTGAACTTGCTCGTCTTCATGGCATGTCTTCCATTTCAAATCGTGAAAATCATGCCGGATTCTCTACTTCTCAGCGGTACTGTTTCTTGGTGTAGGGTCAGAGCAGCCAATTATTTTCGATGCAGAACCTAGTAATGGTCTGTAGATGGCTTCATTAAGCCGTTTTCCATGCCTGTGGCTCGAGTTGTGTACTAACTTGTGTACTAAAAAACGATAGCGTGGGCATCGGTGTGCTCCTGCTCAAAAGTTGAGGTTTCCATCGGGCATAATATGGCATCTCAGTCATATAACGACCCCGATGAATCGCGCCGAAGCGCCTGCTCCCTGGCTTTGTAGGTCAGATTCGCCTGTTTCCCGCGCCCACGGCGCGCGGCACGGCACAGGTCGGCCGTCAGTGATACGTGAGACATCAACACCCCCAATCGATCCAGTTCTGAGGCTCGACCCCATGTCGTCTCCCACAATGGGCAACGGTGTGCCGACGCGAAGGCGCCGAGGAGACAACAGACAGGGGCACGAGCCTCGATTGGTGAGTTAGCGAGTGTTCTGCGCCAGCAAGCTGGCGTAGCCCCCAACAGCCCTCAAATCGAGGGCCATCTGGTGGGGTCACACTTCTCCCGTCTGTTCCGTTGAATTCGGCGTTGTCGATCGATCGAGGGCGCCACACTTCGACCGCGTCAGTTGCTGGATGCCCCGGTACGTCGGGGATCGATTGCAGGCGTAAGCGATCAACACGTCAGCGCGGAGCCTTGGTGAAAGGCGGTGCGATAGGCGTGCGAAGGCTTCGCAGGGGCGCGTGATAGCGCGTCTCAAGTTGATTGCCGATAGTCGGCACACGGAACAAACGGGTTTGCTACTCCGCAGAACACGGAAGGCAATAACGGCGTCTAGTGGTGGCGCGCATTGATGTCGGTCCAAAAACTATGGACGGACTTAGGGCGTAGGCCCTACTCAACAGTTCATACGATGGCGTGGCCACCGCGCTCGCAGTGCGAGCTTACATTTCATGGCTGGATGCGTCCCAGCTGACATTCGATGCCTTCATCAAGGCGAGGTTTGCAGGTGCAGAGTAAATCCCGCTTTTGGATTCCGCAAGCCATTTCAGCTGTGGCCCGTGCGCAGAGGCGGGCGTGTCATAGCGTGGTCGTCTCGATTACAGAGTGACGCATTTCGATTTCCGCGACGGCATCGGCTCGGCAGGTGCTTTCGCAAAGTGATGCTCTTCCGGAGCGCAAACTACGTGTGTCACCTTCCGACAACACGGTGATCGCAATCGCACAGCGGAGGCGAGAAAAAAAACGGTTGCGATTGATCCTTACTGCTTCTTGTTCGGCGGGGCCCTGTGCGATCGGCGGATAGGCTCAGATTTGCGCACTCATTCAACCGGACACGTGGGCGCTGAGCACCGCCGTCGCCTCCATCTCCAAGGCGGGTTTGACGGTGCCAGCCTCGTCCTTCCAGAGCGAGGGAGTGATCCTGCCTTGCAGCACGACAGTCGCACCGTCATCAAGGCTGAGCAGGACCTCTCGCACCTCGTGCACGTAGGCTGCCACATTGACCTGAACACCCTCACCACCGGCAGCAGCGGCACGTATTCGGACAACCACGGCCGCTTTGCCGCCCTTCCCTGACCGAATTTCCGGCCGGCCACATACCTTCCCGGCAATTGCGCCGTCGATCATGCCTGCTGCCCTCCGGCAGCCATCTGCGGGCCTTCCCGCACGAACCGATACGCAATCGGCATCGCTTTAAGGGCGACGCCGGCTCTCTCAGGCATAGCCGCGCAGCCTGCGCGCCAAAAGCTCGATATGCACGCCTGCGGTAACTCGACCGATTCAGTCTCGGCAAACCCGGCGGCGCGGGCAGCGCGGACAACGTCCTCGGGCACATATGGCACGTAGCCCAGTGCTTCGGCGAACCCACGCACATTGAGTGTCGTAAGGTCATAGGCAAAGAACACGCCACCAGGGCGCAGTACGCGCGCAGCCTCGCGCAAGAATGGCTGCAGATCCGCATGCCCCATGGCGTAATTGGCCATCACGCCATCAAACGCGCCGTCTGGCGCATCTATCGCCTCCATGTCGCCATGGATTTTCGGGAAGTCCTGGCACAGGGCAAGTTGGGCTGCCGAGCAGTTCTGAAGCGTGAAGCTCAGGTCCGGACGTAGTGCGTGCATGATCTCTGCGACAGCGCCGACGCCACAACCAATGTCCAACACGTGAGCGCTATTCGGAAAGCGCGCTAGCGTCGCCAAAGCGGCAACATGCTCGGCATCATCTTCGCTAAATCGGAAGATTTGCAGGATGCGTTGACCTTCCGCTACCAATGCAACCGTCATTTCACCAACGAGCGCATCGTTCTCATAGAAGGCGATGGCATGGGCAATTTTGATCTCTTCGGCGTAGTCGTTCATCGTCAATCTCCCGCCCCTTCATCGCCAACCGGCTCCAATTCGCCCAGCGCAATTTTCATCAGGCGAACGTGCCGCTCCTGCTCGGACTGGATCAAGCGCAGGCGCCGCTCGTATTCGGCGGCTGCATCAGGGTGACGGTCCCGCAGGTAACGCAGCTTGTTGCCGCTCTCGTTGAGCCATGCCGTGCAGTGCAGACAATCAAGCGAGCCCATCCCGTAGGCATAGGAGTGCGGAATCTCGACACCCTCAGCGCGCAGGTAAGCGAATACGTCATCCTTCGACCAGTTGCGCAGTGGAAACAGGAATGTGCGGTCATTGGGATCGTGGCCACCGCTCAAGGCGTAGTTGTTGGTCAATTTCTCATCCTCGCGATCGCCACGAATCACAAGGTCAATGCCCAACTCATTGACCTTGTTGTACATGGGCAGCCACCAGTTGCTCCAACAGCATTCGAACTTCGAATGGACTTTGAATCTCGGTGCGGACGCTTCGGCCATACGTCCCACCGGTGTTGCGCTCAGTGGCACCATATCTGCCGGGTACGTCTGCTCCGGTGAGTGTCCTCGAACGTAGCCCGGCCCCTCGACTTCCACGAAGTTCGGAACGAGCTGCCGCACACGTTCCATCTGCTCGACGGTTTCCGGGAACGGGTCGCCTGCATTGGCCCACATGACGAGCACTCGGTTCCACCATGGACGCAGCAGATACAAGCAAGCCAGCGAGTCCTTGCCGCCCGAAAACAGGAGCACTGGGCGCTGGTGCGTCTGTATGGTCCGTTCGATCATGTGAATGGATTGCGCGACCTTCAAGGCATGACGCAATAGATCCTCGTCCTCAGGCATCGGGGCGGCAAGCACCGTCTTTCCCAAGGGAGCGGACACTGCAATCCGGTCTCGAACGGTATTCGCCAACTCCGCTGTCTCCATCGTAGGTGCCATGTCCTCGCTCCCTCACATCATCAGCAAAGGCGGCGTCTGGAGGCCTGCCCGGGTTCCCCCTTCCTCCCGAAGTTTGCTTCCGTGCCCTTCGTCAGCGGGTGCCACTGCGGCAGCCTCTGTCGCGGCCGGCCGGGTGTACCCAGGGATAAATGTCCACGATGTAACGGCCGTGGCCTCGAAGTGGCGGCTCTCGCCTTCCCGTTTCTCGCTCATCGCTGTTTCTCCTGCTCTTCATGGACCTGCCGTACAACGAACAGGCCAGGGCTGTGCTGCCGCTCAATATCCGCAATGAGGCGCTCCTGCAGTTGCTGCGCCGTCTCTCCCGCGCAGCACTCGTGACGTTTGTCATTCACGAGGACTGCCGCAACATCGGCGGAATCGCCTCCGGAGAAGCGGTTCAAAATGACGATGAGCTGTTTTGCGCTCCCACTGCGCTCTTCCAGCTGCTTAATGCGCGATCGGATGTTGGTTGCCATTGGTTCGCTCCTCTAGTGCGGCAAGACGCTTCTCCAGCTCGTCCACTTCGATGATTCGTGCTTGCGCCGAAAGCACGCTCATCACGGCATTGGCTTCGTCCGGAGTCAGCTGACCACCCGCTAGCGCATTCACGACGGTTTGTCCCTGTTCCCCTAGCGATCCGCTCAGACCGTCCAGTGTGATCGGGGAATCCTTGGCTTTCGCCGCCGGAATCAGCCGATCAATGCAGATCCGCAATGCCGTTGCGTCGCCTGCCAGAGCCATATCCACTGCCTTTTTCACGAGGTCAGCGGCGTGCGGTAGCAGCAGCTCTCGCAAGGCCGTGCGCTTGTCCTTTGCGCCTTTGGGCTTGCCCGCTGGATTGCCTGACTGGCCCGGTTTGAATTTCATACCTGCTTTTCCTCTGCAAAATGCAGATCGGCGCACAACGCGACGACTGTTCGTCGCGGCGTGGCGTTCGTACTGGTCATCGGTAGATCGCCGCCGCGGATCGGCTTTAGATGTCGGTCCGCGATCGACGCATCACGGGCGTATTGCAATTCGCCGGTCGGGAGACTCACGAGCAACGGCACGCTGCATTCCACGCCCCAACACGGCTCTCCGTCGCTCGGAACGGCTTCGACAACCTTGACGATCTTTCCGATGTCCGGGTCATTACGCAGACCGCTCCCAACGATGATGGCCAGGTCACCTGGTTGGCAGTTCATGCGATGCTCCTGTTGTCCGAATGCTCGGTGGCCGGCCCGCTGTGGAGGTCCACGTATGGTTTCGCTCGCCAGTCCACGCGCTGGCGGAAATGCAGGTTGCTCGGATCAAACCAGAGGCGCAGAGCGCCCTCATATCCAGTTGCGCGCTGCTTGTGGCAGTACAGGCGGCCGTCCTCCACGTCCCGATCCGCTTCTTCTCCGGCGAGCTCCTTGCGCTTGTTGCGCCAGACCGTAAAGACGTTGTCGGCCAGGTCGGTAATTGCGCCAGCGCCGCGAACGTCCAGCTTGCCCGGTGCCTTGTCCTCGCTCTCACCCTTGCGCGCGTGCGCTACCAAGTGGACATGCGCGTTGAACTCATTCTTGAAGTCGCACAGGCGGTCCAGGAATGCTTTCTGAGCCTTGTAGTCGTCTTCTGCGATGCCGCACTTCAGCAGCGAATCCACAACGAAATGGGTGACGCGGTACCGCTTTGCTGCATAGCGGAATGCCTCCATCAGGCTGTCTTGGCTGATCGTGCCAACGTGGGCATAGAGCCAGAGGGCGCCGCACATCCATTCGTTGGCGGCACGCACAAACCTCTCGGTCGGCGTTGAGGTGGCGCAGGCCTGAATGGTCAGATGGCGCAGCACCGTGGCCGGCTTCATCTCGCCGGAGAAGATGCAAACCCGCTCGCCTTGGCGGATTAGATCCACGCAGACTTGGCCCAGCAGGTCGCTCTTGCCGTGACCGTTGATGCCGGTCCAGATGGACAGCTCAGCGGGGCGGAGCCTTACCTTGTCAGACCATGCCGGCCACGGAAGCGCGGCGCCAACGGTGTTGACAGGACCATCCCGGAACATCGCCAGCACATCATCCAAGTACGCGGCAGGAGACCGCAGGTCCGCCGGTTCGATGCGCTCCGCAGCATCCAACGCTTCGCCGATCTCTTCTGCCGTCACACCTTGCTGCAATGCCTCGTTGGCATCCTTCAGGCGGAATTTGACGATCCGGCAGCGATCCAGGCCCAATCGTTGCGCCACTTCGCGCGCGCCCTTCTGCCCGGCATCGTCGTTGTCGAACCACAGGAAGATTTCCGGGAAGCGCTCCAGGCGATCGAAATCGCTGTCGATCCATTGGTGATTCCCGGCGCCCTGATTGACTGACAAAGCCGCGATGCCGTACTCATAGAGGCTCATGGCGTCCAGTTCGCCCTCAACGATCAACACCGCCTTGGCGCTGTCGGGAACCAGATCCCAACCGAACAGGCACGGCTCAGCGCCAGCCGATTGCCAAGTGCGCTTCTTACCCTTGCCGTCTCGCTCGAGTGCGAGATGCTTTAGGTTGATCAGCTCGGCATCCCGCAGGTACGGAAAGACAATCACGTCGTCCTCCTTGCTTGCGGCAACCTTAAAGGCGCGGATCGTCTCCAGAGACAACTTCCGCTCCTCGGTCAGATACTTGAGCACGCGACCGGCGGGGCTCACCACTGCAGGGCGGTTAGGGCGCGAATAGACCCGGGTAGGAACCACGAAAGACGGGTCGGGTATACCAAGGTAGCGGCGTGCTTCGAAAAACGCTTCCTTGAGCGTTATTCGCTTTGCGGCTGCCCACAGGTCTACGAGGTCGCCAGCGTCGCCGGTGGCGAAGTCCTTCCAAACCCCGGCCTTGTTGCCGGTGATGCGTACCTTGAGCGATTCACCAGCTTCGCCCTCCACGCTGCCCGCAACCCACTCGGGACCTTGGCGCTTGCCGTTGGGCAGCAGCATCCCGGCAACAGCTTCGGCTTCCAGGGCGAGACGGTTCGAAACTTCGTTCCAGTTCATGCCGTCACCTCAGTTCTCGAAGCGAGCCGCAGCGTCGGCATACCGGCTGCTGTACCGGCGATTCAGACCGGCCCAGTCATTTGCCACCGCCTTTTTGAACGCAGCATCCCAGTTGGCGTAGACGTTCCCGTTCGCCTGCACGGTGTCGATGAAGTACTCGAAGTGCGCTTCGAGGTTCTGGTGACCGTTCGCCTTCGCCCACTTGCGGACGCCTTCCGAGATTGCGAAACCTTCCGGCAATGGAATTTTTCCGTTCGCGGATTTCGGTCGATTTTTTGACGTGTGCGTTCTCTTGACGGTTATTGACGGTTCAATGACGGTTTGGGTCGCATCCATGCGGCCCGTCTCTGCGCATCCATGCGACCCGTCTTGTGCATGGGCGCTACCCGTCGCATGCACGCTACCCGTAGCATCGGTGCGGCCCGTAGGGGTAGCGTTAGTGCTACCCGTCAGCTTGGTCAGAACGATTCGATATTGGCGGGTTGCACCGGGTGCCCCGCCCAACTCGTTGCCGATGACCTGGACAAACCCGGAGTCGATCAGACCATGGACAACACGCTGAGCCTGCGAACGGGACAGGCGCGTCTTTGTCGCGATGGAGGACATGGAGGGGTAGCAGCGCCCGTTGTCGTCGCTCCAATCTGCGAGTGCCAACATGGCCAGGAGATCCGAGCCGCCGCCCGGATAGCCTTCCCAAACAAGAGACATGATCTTGATGGCCATCACACCCCCGCCAAACGTGCAAAACGCACCATGGCTGCCTCGTATTCGGCAGGGGACGCATCGGGGTTCGCGGAGAGCCAAGCGGCCTTCAGCGTCTCGTATAGGGCGATACCGCCGTGGGGAATTCGGCGAAGGTGCCGCGACGCCATCGGCGCTGTAGCAGGGCGATTGAGTACGGCGCTCATACGCTCACCTCCGGCATCAGTACATACCGCGCGACACGATGAGGGAATCCAGCAGCACTGAAATCCCAAGTCCACACGGTAGTGATGAGGTGCCCCTCTGCCCGCAGTTCCTGAACGCGGGCGGCCGGATGCAGCGTGTCCAATTCGCTGCGCGCTTGGAGCGTAGTCAGTGGACCATTCCGGAGAGCCGTAAGAATGTAAGCACCCGGTGAACCCGTCTTGCCAGCTAGGTGGCGCTGGGCGTCCAGCGATGCGGGAGCAGTTCGGCGATGTCGGCCGCCTTGTGGGTCGGCAGTCGCGTGAGGACGTCTTTCAGATAGGCGTAGGGATCGTGCCCGTTGAGCTTGGCCGATTGGATCAGGCTCATGACGGCAGCCGCGCGTTGACCGGCGCGCAGTGAGCCTGCAAACAACCAATTGGAGCGACCCAGGGCAACCGGCCGGATCTGTCGCTCGACGTGGTTGTTGTCGATGGGCACCGTCGGGTCGTCGAGGTAACGCACGAGAGCCGGCCACCGCTTGAGGCTGTAGTCAATGGCCCGCGCGATCGCCGAGCCGTCTGGGACGCGGCGTCGCTGTTCCTCGAGCCAGGCGTGCAGCCGCTCTAGAATCGGGCCAGCCCTTTGTTGCCGCGCTGCCAGGCGCTGGTCTGGCTCAGCATCCCGCACTTGCGCCTCGATCTCGTACAAGCTCACCATGTAGCGCAGTGCCTGGCCCGCCAATTCGCTCTTGTGCTTGTCGTGCAGTTCAAAGAACTTGCGCCGCGAATGGGCCATGCAACCGATCTCAGTGACGCCACCGTCGAAGCTGGCCTTGTAGCCGGCGAAGTCATCACATACCAGCTTGCCTTGCCACTGCCCCAGGAACGCGCGAGCGTGCTCGCCGCTGCGGCTGGGCGCAAACTGGTAAATCACCGCGCGCATCTTCTCGAACTCGCTCGGCGCATAGGCCCACAGGTAGGCGCGGTGCGTCTTGCCATTGCCGGGCGCGAGCATCTGCACTGGCGTTTCGTCGGCGTGCAGAACACCGTGGCTCAGAACCTCTTCTTGCAGGGCGTCCACCAGCGGTTGCAGACGCACGCCACAGATGCCCACCCACGCGCCCAGTGTCGATTGCGGGATGGCCAGACCGGCGCGCGCATAGATGCGCTCCTGCCGATACAGGGGAAGGTGGTCGCCGAACTTGGACACCAGCGTATGTGCCAGCAGTCCGGCCGTCGGGATGCCTTTGTCGATGACGTGGGGTGGCACCGGCGTCTGCACCAGCGTCTCACACTGATCGCACACCCATTTGCCGCGGATGTGACGCTCCACGGTGAACGTGCCCGGCGTGTAGTCCAGCTTCTCGCTGATGTCTTCGCCAATGCGCTTGAGCGCACACCCACAGGTGCAGGTCTCTGCGTCCGGCTCGTGGTGGATGTCGGTGCGCGGCAACTGCGGCGGCAATGCCTGGCGCTTGGGCTTGCTCTTGGCTTCAGATTTGGACGACGGCAGGAGCGCTTCCAGTTCGGTCTCAATCGCCTCGAGGTCTGCGTCAATGGCTTCGTCCAGCAGACTCGCCTGTTCAGATGTCAGTTGCTCGCTGCGCTTGCCGAACTTCCAGCGCTTGTGGATGGCCAGCTCGTGTGTGAGCTGGTCGATCTTGGCTTGCCGGTACCGCAACTCCCGGTCCTTCTCGCCGACCTGGGCCATCAACTGCGCAGCCAGTGTGCGCAGTTCGTCCGGGCTCAGGGCATCGAGGTTGGTGGGTAGGTTCATGCGGCGAGTCTGCCAGAACCCCAAGTCCTCTGGAAGGAAGCCAGTTTACGGCTTTGGGGGTATTACACGACCGTGATCGCGTGGTCGTGGGTGAGCGTCTGCCAAGGCAGCCCCGTCACCAGCGCACGCAATTGCTCGGGATTGAGCGCCGTGGCGATCGCCTGGTCGCCGTTCGTCCAGATGAAGCGCCCCTTGTTGAGGCGCCGCGCGGCCAGCCAGATGCCGAAGCCGTCGTAGACCAGCACCTTCATGCGCGTCGAACTCTTATTGGCAAACAGGTAGGCGTGGTGGGGGCGTGCCGCGCCGAACACCTTGACGACCCGCGCGAGGATCGTTTCGGTACCGGCGCGCATGTCCAGCGGCTCCACGGCCAACCAGATCGCGTCCACCCGAATCAACGCAACCACCCTTGCAGCCACTGGGCGCACTGCGCTGCGGCCGATCCCGGCCAGCGAAGACTGATCGTCGTCGCGCCACGGCGGACTTCGATCTGGATGTCCGGCACGGCAGTGGTCGGCTCGCCGATCCGCAACGGGATGAACTCGCCTTGCGGCACCCTCATCAACTCGCGGTCCTCAGGCGCGCCATTCTTTGCTTCCTGCTCGGCGACCCAGCGCCGCAGCAGATTCGCATTGAGGCGATGGTGCAGGGCTATCGCCGCGATCGAAACACCCGGCTGCATGCACTCCTGCACTGCCTTGGCCTTGAACTCGGCGCTATGCCGACGTCGGCGCCGTATTGGCGCGCTCTCTTCGATAGTGTCCACGTGTCCACCTAGAACTAGATGGACACGATGCTCCTTGCTACGCGGGTCCCCTTCAAGACGGGTTCACCGGGTGCTTACGTAAGAATGCGATCCCGCTGCGCTGCGGCGGAATTTGGGCTAGACTCAGTTTGCTTTTGAGATTTAGCCGCTTCCCCGTTGGGAGCGGCTTTTGTTTTTTCCGACATGTCGCCCCCTTACGCAGCGATTGCTTGCGCTTGGTAGGCGGCCGGATTTTGCATCCAGCGATGTACCTCGGCATTGCTGTAGACGGTGCAACGCTCGGTCCAACGTTGGGGCTGCGGTGCCCGCCCGTCCTTAACCAGCTTCCGCCATGTCTCGCGGCTTACGGGGATGAAATACTGGAGCTGGCTCCAGCGAGAGAACCCAACCGAGGGAAGGGTTTCCGGGACTTTGTGGATTTCGCTGACTGCACGCATGCTTTGTCGCTCCTAGGCGTCGTTTGCATGCGTTCCACTCTATTTCTCTCAGCTGCGCCTTAAAACACGTGTACAGGCAGGCGTGCACGTCTACTAGTAGACGTGCATATCAGGACCGTCTCCATGGAGCCACTCCCTTCTCTTTGCTCCACATTGTGAGCCACTCACGAAGTGCCCTGGCCGATACGCTGTCTGGATTGACATCAAGAAAACACTCTACGAACTCTTCCTTTGTTGCGTGGGTTTCCGGTTGAGCACACCAGCGGTCAAACCACTCGCGCGCAATGCGCTTATGCTCGGCTTGCACCGAATTGGAATGTCGCGCCGATGCTCGCTGTTTTGCATCATTTGAACGGATGATGTCAGGGGCGTTGCTCAGAGCTTCCACGAGGATGTTGTTCATTCGATCGAACTCCCCTCGCTGTCGCATGGCTTCGCTGAGCTGGGATCGATACTCACCAATGAGCGCTCGTGCACTGGCCAGTTCCCATTCCAATGTGCTTCGATCCGGCGCGCTCAGCTTGATGGCCAGAAGGTGGCGCTTTCTATCGCGCAGAAGCCGTTCGACAAACGTCGCAGCATCACCTTCTATGTTCGTCTTATCGTTCATCAAGCGTCCCTGAGCGCTACCCTATGATGGTCGCCGCGCCAGCCAGGTAGGGTGCCCGGTTTTCGATTGGCCGATCTAGGCGCGGCATTTAACCGACGTTGTTACGTCAGCTTGGGAGGTCGCCAGAATGTCCCACCAAGCACAAAGCAAATAGCGAAGAGCGGAATTGCCAGAATCACGCCGTACAAAGAGGACCACTTGCGTCCGAGAGCAAGATCGCAGGCTTCCGATTTTTCCCTGGCCTCCTTCAACCCGGGCACATCTATGTTTGCTGAACCTCGAAGCACTCTCGCCACTCGGTCTTCGGTAGGGCTTGAATTCCTCGTGGCTGCGGCGAACCGCTTGTCCCATTCGGCGTTCAAGTCAGCAAAATCTCTTTTGACATCGTCACACCCGACAACCTTTTGGAGGTCTACTGCGGTTTGCCATGCTGTTATGGCTAAGACCGCTATCCCGCACCACCAGAAAACCACTGCTATACGCTTTAGCACGACTATCCCCGCCTTCAGATGCAACATCGGATCGCTACTGTTGCGCGGACCATTGGCTCCATGCTTTGGCATCTGCGGCGCAAAGATAGCCATGCTCATACGCGAAGCACGCAGCGGAGGTGATGCGCATTAGACCGGAAGGTTCTATATCGTTGGCTAGATTGAGGGCCTCAGCCAAGCTGACGTAATGACATCTGTTCTGCTGATCAGCGAGCGAAATTAGCGCAGGATTGTCCCAATCAACAGCAAGGTCGTCTCCAACCCACCGAAGCTTAGTCGTCGCAACATCTCTCTGTTTCATATCGCCTCCTAGTAGTGGGGGTCGTTCGCAGGTTCTCTTGTAGTGAATCGCCGCAATTGCCAACTGCGGATCTGCACGAGCGCCCGAGCCCATTGCGCAGGGGTAAGCATCCGCCAACGGCTCTCAGGCCGAGGCCAGAGACGCTGTACTCGGAACGCCTCGATGTCGCACCAGTTCGGGTTGGTTGGGTTGGCCCGCTCCGATAGTGTGTAGAGCGCCACGAACGCCGGTACATCAGCCATTTCCGCGAGCTTCCGGAGAACTCCAGCGGGCTTGTCCTGGCCAATGTCGCGTGCCACCTCTACCAGTGCGAGCGGAAGCTTGCTGCCATTCTCGTACTCGGTGAAGAGCACAGAGTCCAGGTCCGCCATGGTCAGCGCTTCGGCCTGTGCTCCCTTGAGATAACGGCCAATGGAGGGGGCGCGGTGCCATGCACCATAGGCGCGGTCACGCACTTCGTATCGTTCGAGCCTCATGATCAGCTCCGAAAAGTAAAGCGCCTGCGGACAGACGCAGGCGCGGGATATTGTTAGTTGGCGTTAGCGGAAAACATGCCACTCATCGTGCCATCGGCAAAAAAGCCAGTTCGCCCTTTCCCCAGCGCCGCCTTTGCACAATCCAGGCGCAACCCAATCTGGGGCAAGAGATCCCACATCAGGCCATGGAAGGCTTCGAAATCCTCCGTGTCTTCAGCCTTATAGGCGAATCTGCAAAGGCTCTGAATGAGCCCAATTGCGGAGTTCACGTCGCTTGCAGCCGCCTTCACTTCATCTGCGTTTGCCATGATCAGGCCCCCTTGCGCTGCCGTTCTTCTGCTGCACAGAGAATTTCTAACGCTTGCTCCAATTGCCAAGCCATATCGTTCATAGCTCCGATGGAGCGGGCGAGGAACCCCGGCTCAGCCTGTGCATCGGTGGCTTCTTGGATGATGACCGTTAGCGAAGCCAGGTCACTAGCCGTCTCCTTTGCGAAGAACAGCATCTCTCGAGCGTTCTCGAATACCCTGTTTCCCCCGCGATTGGTGCGAATGCGGAGCTCTTGCTTGGTAGCGTTGCTAAAATCTGCTTCAGCCATGGTACGAACCTCCTTAATAGGCCGTGTTGTGGTCAGGCAGGTTCGATGCGCCAACATCGTTCCTGCCGCTTTGCCTGATGCCGTCAGGCGCGGTCCAACAAACCCTAGGCAGCGTTGCCGAAGCGGCCGATCACTACCTTCCTTTCCTCCGAGATCTGCGCGTCAACGAAGTCAGCCCAGAGCTGCAGGATGCGACGCCGCTCCTCTGCGTACTCGGCGCGGTTGTAGACGCCTTTGATCCCCTTGATGCTGTGAGCAAGCGCCTTCTCGATGGCGTCTGACGACTGGCCCATCTCGTGAAGGTGTGTCGATGCGGTGCGGCGGAAGTCATGCAGCACGAAGTGCTGAACCTCCATGTCGAGCGTGCGGACTGTCTGATTCAGTGTGTTTTTAGCGATGGGCACGTCCTTGCCGCCGCGACTGGTCGGGAACAGGAATGCGCTGCCCTCGGTGAGCGCGAAAATCTCGCGCAGCATGGCGACGGCCTGGGCTGACAGATAGACCCAGTGCTCTTTGTCCTTCTTCATGCGTTCGGCAGGTATGCGCCAGATCGCGGCATCCAGATCGAACTCCGACTTGCGTGCCTCGATCAATTCGGACTTGCGCACCATCGTCAGGATGAGCAGGTGCAGGGCCAGCTTGTGCAGGCGGCGGATGTCCGAGGCGTAGATGGAGCGCAGGACGTTACCAATCTCATCCGGCGCCAGAACGCGGGTGCGGCTCTCCTGGGTCGCGATGAAGCGGGCAACGAGAGCTTGAGCTGGGTTTGTCGTGGCGACGTGGCGGGCAACAGCGTACTCATACATGCGCTTGAGCACGTTGCGTGTGAAGAGGGCCATCTTGGGGGCGCTGCGAGCCTTGATCTTGTCGCAGAGCGCCAGTACATCGCCGGGCGTGACTTCTGTGAGCGGCTTTGAGCCGATGGCGGGGAGGATGTCCTTGTCGAGGGCGCGCCGCACCCCGCGCCGGTAGTCCTCGGACTTATCGGCAATCGTTGCTTCGAACCACTGGTCGGAGAACTCTCGCAGGGTGGCTGGTGCTACGTCGGCACCTCGATCCTTCTTGGATTGGGCGATAGGAGACGCGCCCGATGCAACGATCTCGGCGTACTTGCGGGCTCGCTCACGCGCGGCGGTCAGGCTGACGGCCGGGTAGTCGCCGATCGTCACCAGGGGCTGCTGCTTGCCGTGCAGCGAATAGCGGTACCGCCAGACCTTGGACCCCGACACCATGATCTCTAGCACCAGGCCACCGCCATCCGCTACTTGGTAACGGGCGGTCTTCGGCTTGAGGGCCTTGATGCGTGTGTCGGTGAGGGGAGGGACTGTCCGAGGCATCTTTAGTACACAGAGATCGGTACACAATGGGTTTGTGTACTTTACTGTGTACTATAGATCGCTGGGTGTCAATGGGAATCGTTGGGCAACGCGAGCCAATAATTCCTTGTTAAACAATGGTTTGCTGGGGTGTTCTTGGCAACCTCGGGCATCCCTGGGCAGCCAATCATTTTCCGATGCAAAACCGGCTAAAAATCACCCCCAGCAAATCATCGCTGGAGAACGCCCCCGTAATGCTGTTCAACGCCTCCTGCGCAAGCCGCAGTTCCTCGGCAAACAGATCCAGCGATTCCGCTTGCTGTGCCGCGTGCTCCGCCGCCGTGGCGAGATGTTCGCGGGCCGTGCGCAGCGCCGCGAGATGGCGCTCGCGGGCGAGGTAAAGCCCCTCGCCGCCGCCCTGCCAGCCGGCAATCTCGAGCAACGCCGCGCGCAGCAGTTCGACGCCCAGGCCATCGCGCGCCGAGAGCCACACCTCGGGCGGTTCGGCATCCACGCGGCCCGGTATAGCTACGCCCGAGAGGTCGATCTTGTTGATGACGCGCAGGGTCGGTACGCCGGCAGGCACGTGTTCGGCAATGCGGGCGTCGATTGCGGTGTCTTCGGGCGAGAGGCCCTTGGCGCGATAGTCCGTCGCGTCCAGCAGATGCAACACGACATCGGCGCGGGCGATGGCGGCCCAGGTGCGCTCGATACCGATGCGCTCGACTTCGTCTTCCGTATCGCGTAAGCCCGCCGTGTCGACGATGTTCAGCGGGATGCCTTCAATCTGAATCGTCTGCTGCACCTTGTCACGCGTGGTGCCGGCAATCGGCGTGACGATGGCAAGTTCCGCGCCGGCCAGCGCATTGAGCAACGACGACTTGCCGACATTCGGCTGCCCCGCCAGCACCACGTGCAGGCCTTCGCGCAGCAGCGCCCCCTGACGAGCCTGCGCGAGCACGCCATCGACGGCCGTGCGAATGCCGGCGAGCTGGCCCCGCGCGTCGGACGCCTCCAGGAAGTCGATCTCCTCCTCGGGAAAATCCAGCGTCGCTTCTACCAGCATGCGCAGATGGATCACGCGCTCAACCAACGCATGCACTGCCTGAGAAAACGCGCCCTCGAGCGAGCGCGCGGCTGAACGTGCGGCAGCTTCGGTGCTCGCCTCGATCAGGTCGGCGACGGCCTCGGCCTGCGCCAGATCCATCTTGTCGTTGAGGAAGGCGCGGCGCGTGAACTCGCCGGGCTCGGCCACGCGCAGGCCGATCTCGCGGCCGGCGGTCAGGCAGCGTTGCAGCAGCAGTTGCATCACCACCGGGCCGCCGTGGCCCTGCAGCTCCAGCACGTCTTCGCCCGTGTAGGAATGCGGCGCCGGAAACCACAGGGCGATGCCCCGATCGATGGCATTACCCTCGGCGTCGAGGAACGGCAGGTAGGTTGCCTGGCGTGGCGTCAGCACACGTCCGCACAAGGCTTGCATGACGGCGCGCACGTCGGGCCCCGATACGCGCACCACGCCGATGCCGCCCCGCCCCGGCGCGGTGGCAATCGCAGCGATGGGGATGGTGAGGATGGGCGCGCGCGGCGCAGCGGAAGCGTTCGGCAAGGCCGTGGGTTGGTCAGCAGCGGTCATGGGCGGTATTGTGCGGCAGCCGCGCCGTTGCGCGCCAGTTTCCAACCAAGGAGATTCGGATGATCGATCACACCGGCGTCGTCGTTAGCGATTTCGACGCCAGCAAGCGGTTCTACGAACAGGCGCTCGGCGCCATTGGCCTGGCCAAGGTGCTGGAGTTTCCCGCCGCCGTGACAGGCCACACCGACGTGGCCGGCTTTGGCCCGCCGGGCAAGGCGGAGTTCTGGATTTCGGCGGCGATGGCGGGGCAGGCGCCGAACAAGCCGCCGCTGCACGTGGCCTTTCGCGTCGATACGCGTGGCGAGGTGGAGGTGTTCTACGCCGCTGCGATGGCTGCCGGCGGCACCGACAACGGCGCGCCCGGCGTGCGCGCGCACTATCACCGGAATTACTACGCCGCGTTTGTGCGCGACCCCGACGGTCACAACATCGAAGCCGTTTGCCACGCACCGGTTTGAGGTCTTGAAGCGTTTCTGGCGGGCATGAAAAAGGGCACCTGGAGGTGCCCTTTTTGCTGAAGCGCATTCGCCTTACTTGGCGGGTGCCGCCTTGTTGTTGGTGCCCAGCATGCGGTTGATCGACCATTGCTGCGCGATCGACAGGCAGTTGTTCACCACCCAGTACAGCACCAGGCCGGCCGGGAAGAAGAAGAACATCACCGAGAACGCGATCGGCATGAACATCATCACCTTGGCCTGCACCGGGTCCGGCGGGGTCGGGTTCAGCTTGGTCTGCACGAACATCGACACGGCCATCAGCACCGGCAGGATGTAGAACGGGTCGGGCGTGGACAGGTCGTGCACCCAGCCGATCCAGGGCGCACCGCGCATTTCGACCGACGACAGCAGCGCCCAGTACAACGCCATGAACACCGGAATCTGGATCACGATCGGCAGGCAGCCGCCGAGCGGATTGACCTTCTCGGTGCGGTACAGCGTCATCATTTCCTGGTTCATCTTCTGCGGATCGCCCTTGTGGCGCTCGCGGATGGCCGTCATGCGCGGCTGCAGGTCCTTCATCTTGGCCATCGAGCGGTAGCTCGTGGCCGACAGCGGGAAGAACACCAGCTTGATCAGCACGGTGAGTGCAACGATCGACCAGCCCCAGTTGCCCAGCAGTGCGTGAATCTTTTCCAGCAGCCAGAACAGCGGCTTGGCGACGATGGTCAGCCAGCCATAGTCCTTCACCAGGTCCAGGCCCGGCGTGATGGACTCAAGCATGCGCGCTTGCTGCGGGCCGGCGAACAGACGTGCCGTGGCCGACACACTGGCGCCCGGCGCCACGGTGCCCAGCGGCTCCTGGATGCCGATGCGGTAGAAGTTGGTATCGACGCGGTTGACGTAGTACTCGCGCTTGACGTTGTCTGCCGGAATCCAAGCCGATGCAAAGTAGTGCTGCACCATCGCCACCCAGCCGCTGTCGGTCGGGGCCGGCACCTGTGCCTTGCCCTTGTCGATGTCGGCAAAGGTGATCTTGTGGAACTTGTCGCCGTCGGTGTACACGGCCGGGCCGGTGAACGTGCTGTAGAAGCGCGATTGCTCCACAGCGCCGCCATCGCGGGCCAGTTCCATATACAGCGTCGGGTTGATCGGCGCAGTGCCGTCGTTGGTCACGTCGAAGCGCGTGTCGATCACGTAGCTGCCGCGCTTGAAGACGTACGTCTTGGCCAGCTTGGCGCCGCCCTTGTCGGCCGTCAGCGTGATCGAGACATCGTTGCCCGTGCCCAGGTCGCGCGGGCCGGCCGATGCCGTGAACACCGTCGTGTGGTTCGGGAAATCGCCGCCGATGAGGCCCGAGCGCGCCAGATAGGTACGCTCGACGCTGCGGTCGAACAGCACCATCGGGTTGCCGTCGTGGTCCTTCTGGTCAAGCAGTTCCAGCTTGGTCACGATGGCGCCAGCGGTGTCGATCGTGGCCCGCAGCAGGTCGGTCGAGATGACGATCTTTTCCGAAGCCGGTGCTTGTGAAGCCGCGCCCGTGGCCGGGGCGGTCTGCGCTCCGGCGGCTGCCGTCGTGGAGGCGTTGCTCGGCACGTCGCCTGCGGGCGTGCTGCCCGGCGCAGCGGCCGTCGTGGTGGCCGTTTGCGGTGTCGGGAAGAACATCGACTGGTGGCCATTCGCGCGTTGCCAGTTGTCGAACAGCAGGACAACCGCCAGCGAGAAGATCACCCAGAGAATGGTGCGTTTGATATCCATGTCGGATTACGGTCTGGGAAGGTGAAGCCAGCGCCGAAAAACGGCTGCGCAGCCCAATCTTGAACCTGCGATGCTCGCCGTACCCTTGTACGGTTGCGCTTCTCGGTCCAACCTCGGACTGCTCGCTACGTTTTCCGGCACTGCCTGGATCGACGGCCGCGCAGGCTGGGAGTCAGCTGCGGTCGCGTCGGTCGATGCGGGATCGGTGGAGCGGGGCACAGCGTCGCCAGCAGCGGGCGGCACAGGATCATACCCGCCTTGTGCGAACGGATGGCAGCGGCATAGACGTTTTGCCGCAAGATAACTGCCGTAACCGGGCCCATGAGCGAGCACGGCATCGCGCGCGTAGTCGGAACAGGTCGGGAGAAAACGGCATTGCGCGCCCACAAGCGGGCTGAACGCCACTTTGTAGATGCGCAGCAGAATCACCAGCACGCGCGTCATGGCGTGCTCCCAGCGGTGGGCTGGGACGGTGCGGCCGACGGTGGGGCCGGCAATGGACGCGCGGCAACCTCAAAGAGATGCACCAGTTCTTCTCGACAGATGCGCTTGAAGGCCGCCACGGTGGGCACGTCTTGGCGCGGAAACTTTGCCTGCAAGCGGATCAGCACATCGCGCCCGCCCAGCAGCGGCTGTCGCAGGCGGAACAACTCGCGGCACTGGCGCTTGATGAGGTTGCGCTCGACAGCGCGCTTGGCGAATTTCTTGCCGATCACCACGCCAAGGCGTGCTTGGGCAGCGCCGTTGGCGCGCACATACAGCACGAAGTGACGACTACGCCGGACCGGCCGCAAAGCAAAAACGGATGAAAACTCATCCGTTTTTGTCAGCCTCGCGGCCTTGGGGTAGGCGTGCAGGCCCATCGCCAGCGTGCCGCAGAGCCATGAGCAACGGCCGAAGCCGCCGCCCTTGGCGCGGTCGTCTTTAGATGGCCAGGCGCTTACGGCCCTTGGCGCGGCGTGCGTTCAGCACAGCACGGCCACCGCGGGTCTTCATGCGGACACGGAAACCGTGGGTGCGCTTGCGACGGGTAACGGAAGGTTGATAGGTACGCTTCATGATGCACTCTCTTGTTAATGGGTGGTGCGGACATTGCCGCACGCGCCGGGCCTAGGGCTACCGCCGCGGCCTGGTGTCGATTCAGTCAGAGAAATCGCCCACGCAGACTGCCGTGCGCTATGTTGTTCAGGTCTAGGGTGTCACCGGAACATCGGGCACCGAGAGCATCGGGCCTAAGCCGGATCAGTCGCGACGAAGTGTTTTTCGCCCCGCATCTGACACGAACAAGCGTGCGCTCCCCTGCTGCGCATCGCAGAACCCGACATTTAAGCGGCATTTCCCACATCTGTCAAGCCTTGCTGATTGGGGATAACGTGCGCTTCGCGCCCGAAATCCACCCGCCGGTGAGTTGTCCCTATCGCCTTGTGCGGCTTGGGGTGCTCTGCGAAAAGCCTTGTCGGGACTGGGTTTGCGGCAAGTCAAGAAAATCGGTTGTCCACCGCTACTCACAGCAGGTCCACAGGTTATCCACAGACTTATCCTTTGTGGATAACTTTCGGCCGGGGGTACAATCCCGTTCCAATAACGAAAGCCACCCGGTTTCTGGCCTGCGCCAGGAGCCCGGCGGCCGGCCCTCCCGGGGACGTCATCAGACGCGTGTGGCGCCGGTCAAACACCTAACGATAACG